>JAFMJW010000186.1 GCA_017853315.1 Alphaproteobacteria bacterium | reverse complement strand
TACTCGCCCATCGCGCAGCCGGAGTAGGGCGCGATGAACTGCAGCGGGGCCGACTCGGAAGCCGTCGCCGCGACGACCGTGGTGTACTCCATCGCGCCGTAGCGGGTGAGGCGCTCCACGACCTGGGCCACGGTCGAGCGCTTCTGGCCGATCGCGACGTAGATGCAGGTGACGTCGCCGCCCTTCTGGTTGATGATCGTGTCGATCGCGATCGCGGTCTTGCCGATCTGGCGGTCGCCGATGATGAGCTCGCGCTGGCCGCGGCCGATCGGGATCAGGGCGTCGATCGCCTTGATGCCGGTCTGCAGCGGCTCGCGGACCGGCTGGCGGTCGACGATTCCGGGCGCCTTGATCTCGATGCGGCGCGTCTCCTTGGCCTTGATCTCGCCCTTGCCGTCGATCGCCTGGCCGAGCGAGTTCACGACGCGGCCGCGGAGCTCGGGCCCGACCGGAACCTCGGCGATGCGGCCGGTGCGGCGCACCTCGTCGCCCTCGCCGATCGCCTGGGCCTCGCCGAAGAGGGCCGCGCCGACGTTGTCCTCCTCGAGGTTGAGCACCATGCCGAAGATCCCGTGCGGGAACTCCAGCAGCTCTCCGACGGCGGAGCGCTCGAGGCCGTAGATGCGGGCGATTCCGTCACCCGTCGACAACACCGTGCCGGTCTCGCGGACCTCGAGCGACTTGCTGTAGTCCTTGAGCTGCTGGCGGATGATGTCGCTGATCTCTGCGGCGCGAATCGCCATCGGTTGCTTCTCCTCTTCGTCCTGCCTGTTCCCGTCGCCGGGTCGTCGCGTCCCGCCGGACTCAGCCGGCCGTGTCCTTGGCCATGGTGCGCGCCAGTCGCTCGAGCTGCGTCCGGACGCTGCCGTCGTACACGGTGCCCTGCATCTCGACGGTCAGTCCGCCGATCAGCGCGGGGTCGATCTCCACCGTCGGCACCACCTTGCGGCCCGCGATCTTCTCCAGCACGCCGGCGAGCTCGGCGAGGCCGGCGTCCGCGATCGGCTGGGCGGAGCGCACGGTCGCGCGCACGCGTCCCGCGGCCTCGTCGGCCATCGCCTCGTAGGCGCGCTGGATGCCCGCGAACTCGCCCATGCGGCCCTTTTCGCCGAGCACCGCGAGGAAGTCGCGGACGAGCCCGGAGAGCGACAGCGACGAGACGACCTGGCCCAGCAGGTCGCCTCGGGCCTTCGCGCCGAGCATCGGGGATCCGAGCGCGTGGGCCAGTTCGGGGTCGGCGAGCCAGGCGGCCGTGCGCCGCAGTTCGTCGGCGACCTCGTCCACCTTCCCGCCCTCGCCGGCGGCGGCGATCAGGGCGCGCGCGTAGCGCTTCGCGACCGCTCCGTTCATCGCGAGCCCCCCGTCGTGCGGCCCGCGTCGGAGCGTGCCCGGGTGACGAACTCCGTCACGAACCGCGCCTGGTCCGCCGGGCCCACCTGCTTCGAGACGATCTCGCCGGCGAGCTTCGCGACCAGGGCCGCCCCCTCCTCGCGGAGTTCGCGCCTGGCGCGGGCGACTTCCTCGTCGGCGACCAGGCGGGCGTCGTTGCGGATGCGCTCGGCGGACTTCTTCGCCTGCTCGACGAGGTTCTTCGCCTCGAGCTCGGCGGTGGCCAGCACCTCGGCACGGGCCCGCTGCGCGTCGGCCTCGAGCGTGCGGAGCTTCGCGTCGTATTCCTTCTTGAGCGCCTCGGCCTCGGCCTTCACGTTCTTGGCCGCCTCGAGTGCGGTCACCGTGTTCGCGCGACGGTCGGACAGGTAGTCGCGCACCGCCGGCCAGGCGTATTTCCAGAGGATGAACGAGTAGAGGGCGAAGTTGATGAACGGGTAGATCAGCCCCGACGGCGAGGGGGCGTGGTGCGCCTCGCCACCGGCCGCGCCGTGCGCGGCTTCGCCTTCCTCGTTCGCGGCGGCGAGCAGCGGGAGCAGAAGCAGGGCGGTCGCGAGGGCGGTCGCGGCGATGCCACGGGCGCGGGCGACGAACGGCGAGCGGGCGTGGATGCGGGTCACGGCTGCACCGGCCTCTCGAGGATGCGCTCGGCCGCGGTGGCGGCGAGAGTCCGCGCGCTCTCCCGAAGCTCGGCCCGGGCCTGTTCGGTTTCCGCCGCGACACGCTTGCGGACGTCGTCGAGGACCTGCGCGGCCTCGGCGTGGGCGCCGTCGAGAATCTTGCGCTCCTCGGCCTCGGCCTCGCGTCGCACGGCGTCGCCCGCGTCGTTGCCCGCGATGCGCGCCTGCTCGATCGTCGAGTCCATGCGCTTCTGCATCTCGGCCGCCTCCTGCTTCATGGCGACGGCCTCCTTCTGCGCTCCGATGGTCTTGCCCGAGCGCTCGTGGAGCACGTGGAGCAGGGGCTCCCAGATGAGCTTGCGCAGGATGGCCGCGAACGCGAGGAAGAGCAGGACCTCGACGTAGAACGTTTCGTCTGGCGGAAGCTGGAGCATCTTCTGGGTCTCGTTGCGGCAGCCGGCTGGCGACCTGGTCGGGGAACCCTCCCGCCGCCGCCGCTCGCCTCGCGGCTATTTCGACTCGCCGCCCTGGGCCTTCAGCGTGGGCGCGGTGCCGGCGCCCGGGAGCGGCTTGTCCTCCTTCGCGAGGACGGTGACCTTGGCGCCCCGGGCATCGGTCGCGCCCATCGAGCAGTGGCCCTCGAAGATGACGCCTTCCTCGATCACGAGGCTCGGGGTGGTGACGTTTCCGTAGAGCCGGCCCGGAGCGCGGATCTCGAGGCGCTTGGACGCCGTGATGTCGCCGGTGACCTTGCCGTGGATGATGACGGTGGCGCCGCTCACCTGGGCGTTCACGACGGCGGCTTCGCCCACCCACAGCGTCTCGCTGGCGACGATCTCGCCTTCGACCTGGCCCTCGATGCGGGCGGGACCCTCGAAGGCAATCCTGCCTGCGAGACGGGTGCCCTGGCCGAGGAAGGCCGTGACCGTCGCAGCGTCGAAGTTCTTGTCGCCGGTCACTCTCGTCCCTCCTGGCGCGGAGCCGTGCTGCTCGAGGCGCGCTCCCGCGTCGCGCGCTTCGGTCTCGGCGGACACGAATCCCCGCTCACCCGGCGAGGGGTGATCGCTCCGGTCTCGGTCTTTGCGGAAGAGAGCCACGAGGCCTCCGTCTCCGGATCGTGCGAGCGTGAATTCGGTACGAGCGGCGCCCCGGAATGGTGCGCCGCAATCCAACCTGCCGCGCCTACCACCTAGCAGGGACCATGTCAAAACGGCCGGGCTTCTATTAGGCCCCCGTATCCTCGGGTCGGCCCCCGGAAGGAGGCCGGGTCGCCCCCGACCTCGGTCAGGCCCGGGCGCTTCGTGACATGGGTCGACGGACGGTCGAAAGGAGGTCGGCGAGGCGGGCGAGGTCGTCGTCCGAGTAGAAGGCGATCTCGAGCGTTCCGCTGCCCTTCTTGCCCAGCCGGATCGAGACCTTGCTCCCGAGCACCCGTCCGAGGTCCGCCTCGAGCCGAGCGACGTCCGGATCCCGTCGAGAGGGCTTGCGGCCGGTGGCCGAGGTCCGCTTCACGGCGGCTTCGGCGTCGCGCACGGAGAGCTTGCGGCGGACGATGTCGCGCCCGAGCGTCTTCATCGCGGCGTCGCTGTCGAGGCCGAGCAGCGCGCGCGCGTGTCCGGCGGTGATGGCGCCGCGCTCGAGCTCGGCCTGCACCTCCTCCGGGAGCTGCAGGAGGCGCATCGAATTCGCGACGGCGGGCCGGCTGCGGCCGACGCGGCCGGCGACCTCGTCCTGCGTCAACCCAAAATCTTCCAGCAGCGCCCGGTAGGCCCGCGCCTCCTCGAGCGGCGAGAGCTGGGATCGCTGCACGTTCTCGACGATCGCGAGCACGAGCGAGTCGTCGTCGGCGGTCTGTTTGACGAGCGCGGGCACCTTGTCGAGTCCCGCGGCGCGGGACGCCCGCAGTCGCCGCTCGCCGGCGATCAACTCGAAGCCGCCCGCGGCGAGCGCGCGCACGAGGATCGGCTGGAGCACGCCGTGGACGCGGATCGACTCGGTCAGCTCGGCGATGGCTTCCGCGTCGAAACGCTCGCGGGGCTGGCGCGGGTTCGCGACGACGGCGTCGACCGGGATCTCCCGGACGAGGGCGGACGCCGCGGTCGCGCCCGCCTCCGGCGACGCGGCGGGCGCCTGGGCCTGCGACTTCGGAATCAGGGCGCCGATCCCCTTGCCTAGCGCCTGCCTCATCTTCATCCCCTCCGTGGCCGGCTCGATTCCACGCGTGTGGGCTCTGGCCGGCGGTTCGATCGCTCCTCAGCCGCGCCGCGCGTCGCGCCTCGCCATGACCTCCCGCGCGAGCTCGCCGTACGCCATCGCGCCTCGCGAGGACGGATCGTAGAGCAGGGCCGGCAGCCCGTGGCTCGGGCTCTCGCTCAGGCGCACGTTGCGCGGGACGACGGTCGTGAACACGCTGTCCGGAAAGTGCGCGCGCACGTCGTCCGCGACCTGCCGGCTCAAGAGGTTTCTCCCGTCGAACATCGTCAGCAGCAACCCTTCGATCCCGAGCTGCGGATTCAGTCGGTCGCGGATCAGGTCGACCGTCTCGAGCAGGGCCGAAAGGCCTTCGAGCGCGTAGTACTCGCACTGGAGCGGGATCAGCAGCGAATCGCTCGCCGCCAGCGCGTTCAGCGTGACCAGCCCGAGCGAGGGCGGGCAGTCGATCACGACGAAGTCGTAGCGCTTGCGGATCTCGGCGAGCGCCTCCTTGAGGCGCATCTCGCGGCGGTCGAGCGAGACGAGCTCGATCTCCGCCCCGACCAGGTCGCGGCTCGCGGGGAGAACCTGCAGCCCCGGCAGCATGGTCTTGCGCAACGCCTGCTCGACGTCGGCGCTTCCGAGGAGGACGTCGTAGGTCGAGGCGTCGCCGCTCTCGAGCCGGATGCCGAGCCCGCTGGTCGCACTCGCCTGCGGGTCCATGTCCACCAGCAAAACAGCGTTTCCCTCGATCGCGAGGCCGGCGGCGAGGTTGACCGCGGTCGTCGTCTTTCCGACTCCGCCCTTCTGGTTGACGATGGAGAAGACGCGACCCATGGAGTTGCTGGTGCTACCAGAACGGCCCGCCGAACGGAAAGGCGGGAGGACTGTTTCACGTGAAACGACGAGGGACGCGTCTCCGCCGAGGGGACTGTTTCACGTGAAACGAGGATCGGGCGAGGCCGGACCTCGCTCGGCGATTCAGGCCACCTTCTCCCACGCGGCGAGACGCATCGTCGGGGTGCCGGGGGCGACCTGGTAGGGCCGGTCGGGAAGCCTCCGGAGCCCTTCCACCGAGGAACTCTCCGTCTGTCCCGGCCCCCGGAACGCCACGAGCCTTCCCCGGGGCCGGAGCCACCGTCGCGCACAGGCCAGCAGATCCGACAGCGGCAGGGCCGCCCGGCTCAGGATCGCGTCGAAGCCCGGGCCGACGTCCGTCTCGTCGAGGTCCTCGAAGCGCCGGCTCGCGACCTCGAGGGGGCATCCCGGCAGGCGTCGGGCGACGGCGCGCAGGAAACTGGCGCGTCGCAGGCGGGGCTCGACGAGCAACGCCCGGGAAGTCCCGGCGGCGAGCGCGACCGGGATCCCGGGGAAGCCCGCCCCGCTGCCGATGTCGAGGATCGCGGGTTCCGGTCCGAGCGGCGCCACCAGCGGCACGGCCGCGAGCGAGTCGAGGACGTGCCGCTCGACCAGCGCGCGCGGGTCGGCGAGGTCCTGGGCGGAGACGAGGTTCAGGCGCGGGGCCCATCGTCCGAGCTCGTCGAGATGCGCGAGCAGTCCGGCGAGAACCTCCTCGCCGAGATCGATCCCGAGGCGCCGGGCGCCCTCGGCGAGCGTCTCGGCGAGTTCGGCGGGGTCGGCCGCCGCCGGGCGCCCCTGCCCGGTTCGGCGCCTCCGAGTTGCCGGAGGGGAGGCGGGCCCGTCCCCGCTGCCGGCTCCTCTTGCTCCGCTGCCGCCGGACGGCGTCCCGCTCACGTTCGCGCCCGACGTCGCAGGTGGATCCCGAGCAGGGAGACGGCCGCAGGCGTGATCCCGGGGATCCGCGAGGCCTGCCCCAGGGTGCGTGGCCGGACCGAGGCGAGTTTCTCCTGCACCTCGGCCGAGAGCCCGGAAATCGCGGCGAAATCGGTGTCCTCGGGCAGGCGCGTCTCCTCGAGGCGCCGGGTCCGGGCGACGAGGTGCTCCTGGCGGGCGACGTAGCCCTCGTACTTCAGGTCGAGCAGCACCGACGCGGCGACGCGGGCATCGAGCGGCTCGCCGACCCCGAGCGCCCGGAGCTCCGGCCAGTCCACCTCGGGCCGGCGTGCGATCTCCGCGGCGGTGCAGGGCTGTCGAATCGGCGCGATCCCGAGCGACTCGAGGGCCCGGTTGGTCTCGGCATCGGGCACGAGGCGGAGAGACGCGATCGACTCGCGGATCCGGGCGGCCTCGGCCTCGGCGCGATCCGCCAGGTCCCGGTGGTCCCTCCCGAGGACTCCGATCTCCCGGGCGACCCCACCGAGCCGTCGGTCCGCGTTGTCCTCGCGCAGGAGAAGCCGGTGCTCGGCGCGCGAGGTGAACATCCGGTAGGGCTCGCCGCCGACTCCCCGGGTCACGAGGTCGTCGATCAGCACGCCCAGGTAGCTCGAGGATCGCGACAGGACCACGGGCTCGGCGCCTCGGCCCTGCCGAACT
>JAFMJW010000185.1 GCA_017853315.1 Alphaproteobacteria bacterium | reverse complement strand
TACGCGCGATCCCGCAGGGTCGCGCTCAGGTCGCGTCCCTCCAGGAGGATCGCGCGCCCGACGGGATCCGCCCAGACGCGCCCGAACAGCTCGTCGGCCGACGGGCCGGTGAGCGTACCGATGAACTCGCCGACCTTGTCGGTGCGCTCGGGGTCGATCGCGACCTCGCGCAGTGCCGCGAGCGCGCGCGCCCAGTCCGAGGGACCGACCCAGGACTTGCCGTAGTGCGGGCGCTCCGCCCCGGAGTCGTCGGGCCGCGGCGAGGTCGTCGCGCTCACCGCCCCGGCTCGCTCGCGGCGCGCTCGCCCTCGGCGACGCTCGCGACGTCCGACTCGACGAGCATCGCGTTCCAGGCGAGCCATCCCAGCGCCAGCGCGGCCGCGATCGCGACCAGCAGGACGCGGTGCGACCGCAGTCCGCCCTCGTGCTCGTTCGTCCGGCGATGTCCCTTCGCGCTCATCGAGTCCAGAAACCCCGCGAGCCCCTTACCCCAAGCTCGGCTCGCTTGGGAAGGCCCGGCCGCCGAGTCGAACGGCCGGACGCGGCCGAAAACGGCACGAGCGCCGAGCGATCCGTCAGCGCTCCTCGACCCGCCCCACGAGGTCGGCCATCCGCCGGACCCAGGGAAGCATCCACTCGAGTTCGGGACGGGGCGGCGCGAAGCGCTCGTAGAGCCGACGGTGCTCGGCCAGCTTGCGCCGCAACTCGCGGGAAGAGATCCGGCTGCGGCCGAATCCCATCTGGGTGATCGAGGCCGGCGTCCGGTTCTGCACCGAGAGCCTCCGGCCGAGCACGCGGACGCCGCGCGTCTGCGCGACCCAGCCGCTCATCGCACGATGGTCGAGGAAGATCTCGTCGCGCCCCGCGCGCCGGCGAAGCGCGTAGTTGTTGGTCGAGCAGGTCCAGCGGGGAGGCGTCGAGGGAACGAGGCGCCGGCGGAGCTTCTCGATCCTGTGCCCGAGGTCGATCGGCACTTCGAGCGCGGTGTGCGGCCAGTGCCAGGCCTCGACCCAGTCGTCCGCCGCCGCGGCAAGCACGCTCGCGGCGTCGGGCGCCCACCAGTCGTCGTCGTCGGCCGGGAGCACGATCGCGCCCTCGGGGACGTCCGACCACGCGCGCGTCTCGACGCCGTCGAGGCACGAGGCGTTCTCGCGGGCGATCTCCCGCACCTGCGCGCGAAACTCCCGGAACGGCATGCGGAAGGTCGCGTTCCACGCATCGACCTTCGGCGCGAACGCGGGACGCAGCTGCGCCCGGAAGGCGTCTTCGTCGTCCCAGGGGACGTCGTGGCGGATGCAGAGGTAGATCATCTCGACGCGGACGCGCGGCCAGGTCCGGCTCGGAGAGCCCTGCCGTTCCCGGACGGTGACACGGAGGAGCATGCCATCGCGCGCGAGGGGCGGTCGAACGGCCTTCCCCGACGTCCGAACGCCGGGCCCCCCGCCGGGGCCCCGCGATTGCCGGCTCGGCCACCGGTCGGTACCGCTCTCGAAGCCCCATGCTGTCCGAGAGCGATGCCCGCGACCTCGTCGCCACGACGGCCGGCACGCCGGTCGGCGAGCTGCTGCGCCGGTACTGGATGCCCATCGCCGGGGTCGCCGAGCTCGACGAGCGAGCGGTTCGACCCGTCCGCCTGCTCGGCGAGGACCTGGTGGTTTACCGGGATCGCGGGGGCCGGATCGGGCTCGTCGATCGCTGGTGCCCGCATCGCGGCTTCGATCTCGCCCACGGGACGGTCGAGCCCGAGGGACTGCGCTGCAGCTACCATGGCTGGTGCTTCGCCGAGGACGGGCGCTGCCTCGAGCAGCCCTACGAGGACGCGGTCCGGCCCGGGTCGGGTTTCCGCGCCAAGGTCCGCCTGCGCTCGTACCCGGTACGGGAGAAGGGCGGGCTCCTCTGGACCTGCCTCGCGCCCGAGCCGCTCCCGCTGCTTCCCGACTGGGCGGGGCTCTCGAGCCCGGGCTGCACCGTGATCGCGATCCTCCACCTGCCCTGCAGCTGGGTGCAGGTCATGGAGGGCTTCCACGACCCGGTGCACGTCGAGTGGCTGCACGACCGCTGGTCCTACCGCCTGAACGGCGCCGACGAGGTCCCCCGGCGGCCGACGCACGTCGACTTCCGCTGGCTCGAGTTCGAGCACGGCGTCGTCTACCAGCGAAAGCTCCGCGGGTCGCGGCGCTGGCTCGCCGACCGCACCGTCGTCTTCCCGAACGTCGACGGCGCGGGCGGCCAGGGCTCCTACCTCACCTGGGTCGTCCCCGAGGACGACACCCACTGCATGCTCGTGTTCCGACACGCGATCACGAGCTGGCAGGTGGAGGGACGCCAGGCGCTCCTGCCCCCCAAGGACCTGCCGGCGGGCGGGCCCGTGCCGACCTACCGGCGGAGCGCCTCGCCGGATCCCGGCGCCTCGCCGTCGGCCGACCTGGGTTCGTGGCTCGTGCCCCAGGACGTCGTGGCCTGGCTGTCGCCCGGTCCGATCGTCGATCGCACCCGGGAGCGGCTCGGGGAGAGCGATCGCGGTGTCGTCATGTTCCGCAACCGGGTGTTCGAGGAGGCCAGGCGCGTCGCTCGCGGCGAGGACCCGCAGGGCGTGATCCGCGACCCCGCTCGCAACCTCCGGATCACGCTGCCGGGAGCCCGGCAGAACTACGGCTTGCGCGGCGAGGGGCTCCCGGGCATGACCGGGGCGGACGACGTCATGCTCCGCGCCTTCCTCCCTCCCGACGTGCCGGGCGAGATCCGCCGCCACGTCGCCGGCACGCTCGGCCCGATCCTCGCGAAGCTCGCCGCGCGCGCACCCCGGACCGTGCCCGCACCGGGTGACCGGCCATGACCGAGTCCGCCGTCCGCGCCGACCTCCGTCGCTTCATCCTCGAGAGCTTCCTCCCCGGCGAGGACCCGGCGACGCTCGCCGACTCGACGCCGCTCGTCTCGAGCGGGATCCTCACCTCGCTCTGCCTGGTCGAGATCACGACCTTCATCGAGGAGTCGTTCTCGGTCGAATTGCGGCCGGCCGACATCGGCATCGAGCAGATGGACACGGTCGACCTGATGGTCGACCTGGTGCGCCGCCGCGGCGGGATCCGCGGAGCCTGAGCCGATGCCGTCCGGCCCGGGGGACGGCCGGGACCGCGAAGCCGGGGCCGACGCGGCCCTTCCCGCCGCGGCCGCGGACGCGCTGCGGTCGCTCGGGTTCGAGGTCGCCGCGGCCCGTCTCGTCTCCCCGCTCGGCCGGGCCAAGGGCCGCCGCTGCGCCTGGCGGGTCGAGGACTCGCGCGGGCGCGTCGCGAAGGCGCGCCTGTTCGAGGATGCCGACGTCGCGGCGCGGGTCTGCGTCCTGCGCACGGGACTCGACCATGCGTTCGCCGGCGTCCTCGGCCGCGACGGGCCGGTCGTCCTCGAGGAGTGGGTCGAAGGGAGGCCCGTCGCGGCCTTCGAGACGGACGCGACGCTCGCGTGGGCGGCCGCCCTGCTCGCCGGCCTCCACGCTCGCCCCCTGCCTCCGGACGCGGAGAAGACCGTGGACGTCGCGACGTGGCTCGACGGCGCGCGCACCGACGTCGCGAGGCTCGCGACCGCCGGAGTCCTCCCGGGCGCGGAGGCCGATCGGGCCGCACGGATCCTCGGGAGCATCGCGCCTTCGCGCGCGCGCACGGCGATCGCCCACCTGGACCTCGCGCCCGACAACCTCGTCGTCCATCGCGCCGCCGGCCCGCGGGTGATCGACAACGAGATGTTCGCGGTGCGGCCGCCGGGCTTCGACCTCGCGCGCAGCTTCCACCTCTGGCCGATGGACGAGGGCGCATGGGAGCGCTTCCTCCGGGTCTACCGCGCGTCGGGAGGCACCGACGTCGAAGGGCTCGACTTCTGGCGACTGGTGGCGCTCGCGCTCGGCACCCGCATCTTCTTCGATCGCTCGCCCGGGCGTCGCGACGACGCGGCCGCGCGACTGGTCGCCCTGCTCGACCGGATCGAAGCCGCCGAGCCGAGAGCGCACGGGACACGCGCCCCGGGGGAGCGGTGACGACCGCCGCCGTCCTGTGCATGGGCGGGCGCGGCCACGTCCAGCCGCTGCTGCCGCTCGTGCGAGGCCTGGTCGCGCGCGGGATCCCGGTGGTCGCGCTCTCGCGGGAGTCGTTCCGTCCCGCCTTCGAGGAGGCGGGTGCCTCGATGCGCGACCTCTACGCCGGACGCGCCCTCGAGGAGACGGATCCTTCGTCGTCCCCGCTGCCGGTCCGCTTCGTGAGCTTCGCGGGTGCTCATGCCGAGTCGGTCGCGGCCGAGCTCGCCGCCCTCGGCACGTCGCTCGTCGTGCACGACACCTTCACCGTGGTCGCCCCGGTCGCGGCGCGGATCCTCGACGTGCCCTGCGTGAACGTGCTGCCGAACCACGGGCTCGTGCCGGGCCGGGCGCTCGCCGACGCGGCGTCGGACCCGCGCGTGTCGCTCTCGGAGGCCTGCCGCGGAGCGGTGGCACGGCTTCGGAATACCCATCGCCTGCGCGACGCGAGCCCCTTCTCCTACCTCGCCGCGACGAGCCCCTTCCTGAACCTGCAGCCCGAGCCGACGGAGTTCGTGTCGCCCGAGAGCCGGGCCGAACTCTCGCCACTCGAGTGCTGGAGCGCGCTTCCGGACCGCGACGAGCCGGAGTCTCCCGCGCCGAGGACGCACGTCGGACGCGAGCCGCGAGACGCCTGGGTCGCCTTCGGCACCGGGGTGTTCCGCTACTTCGCGAACGAGGCGGCGCGTGCGCTCGCCTCGATCGCGGACGTGCTCGGAGCCGAGGGATGGCGCGTGCGGATCGGGCTGGGCGGGCAGGACGTACCGGCCGGGCTCCTCGATCGCCTGCGGGCGAGCGGTGCCGTCGTGGAGCACGATCCCGACCAGTGGCGCGAGCTCGCGTCGGCGGACGTCTTCGTCACGCACCACGGTTTGAATTCCTCACACGAGGCGATCTACCATCGCGTGCCCATGCTCTCGTGCCCGTTCTTCGGAGACCAGCCGGCGCTGGCGCATGCCTGCCAGTCGTTCGGGCTCGCCCTGCCGATCACCGGGGGGCCGGCCGGCGCGGTCGAGCCCGACCGCTTGCGCTCGGCGCTCCGCAGGATCTCGGGCGATCGCGAGGAATTCGCCGCCCGGCTGGACGCTGCACGAGCCTGGGAGGTCCGCACGCTGCAGGACCGCCCGCGCGTCCTCGACCGCATCGTGAACCTGGCGGGCCGTCGGTGGGCGGCACAGGACCTCGAGCGGCTCCATGGCCGTTGAGGAGGGAACGGCGACCGGCGATCCCTCGGCCGGTCGTCGCCGCGATCGGGGCGGCGCCCGTCCGCCGGGATCGCTCGACGCGACCGTCGCGATCGGCTCGACCACCGTGCGGCTGCAGTCGGAGTGCCGCTCCGCGATCCCGTGGATCGAGGAACTGCTCGGCCCCTGGATCGTCGACGACGGGCCCGCGAACCGCGCCGACTGGACGGTCCGCGTCACCGGCGACCCCGGTCTCCTCGCCGAGTTGCGTGCGCGACGCTCGCAGCACGTCACGCCCCGGCCCTGCTTCGCGCACGACACGCGCCTGCAGAGCCTGCCCGCCCGCGAGGACGCCTCGGGGGCCGTGATCCTGGCGGACGACGAGCGCGACGCGTTCCTGGTCGTCCGACCCGGCCGAGTCGATCTCTGCCTCGACGACGCCCGACGACGCGGGCGGATGTTCGTCCCCTGGGCGCTCGCGGAGATCGCGGCCACGGAGACCGGGGCGGAGGTCCTCGACCTGCATGCCTCGGGAGTCGCGACGGACGACTGCGGGCTCCTCGTGCTCGGAGGTAAGCGAGCAGGCAAGACGACCCTCCTGCTCCACCTGGTCGCCGGCGGAGCGGTCCGGCTCGCGGCGAACGACCGCGTGATGGTGGTGCCCGACGGGGACGCTTGGTCGCTGCGCGGGATCCCCGCCCCGCTTCGCATCCGCCCGGGGACGCTCGCGGGACTTCCGCCGCTCGAGCCGTGGGCCCGCTCGCTCGAACGCCCCTACCTGCATTCGCTCGTCGAGGCTCGCGCGGCGTCGCACGCCCGAGCGAGGACCGCGGACGGCGGGGCCGCGGAGGTGGTCCTCGGTCTCTCCCACGTGTCGGACTGGCTCGGCTGCAACGTCGTCGACCGCGCCCCGCTCGCGGCCATCCTCTTCCCGGAGATCCGGGCCGAGGCGCGCGGGTGGAGCGTCGAGCCGCTTTCGCCGGCGGAGGTCGAGCGTCGCCTGCACGAACACCGCTACGGAGCGTCGCTGCCGGCCGACCGGGGACCCACGCTGTTCGAGTCGCTCCGCGGCGGCCGACGGCCGGAGGCCGGGGATCTCGCGCGCGGAGTCGCGGGGTCGGTTCCGGGGTACGCGGTCCGGCTCGGCCCCGACGCGCACCTGGAGCCGGGATTCGCCCGCGGACTGCTCGATCGCCTCGGGCTGCCGCGAGGCGGGAGCGCGAGGAGGCACAGGCCCCCCTCCTCCCGATCGCCGGTCGGCCTCGGCACCCCGGCTGCCGCAGCCGATCCAGGTTCGATCGAACGCATCCGACGGGCGCTCGGAGAGGCGCCCGAATCGGCCTACACGACGCCGCTCGTCTACCCGTGGTCGGTGCAGCACTTCGAATCCTCGCCGCGGGCGATCCGGCCACGGGTCGGACCGGGCCCGTTTCGCCTCTACGCCCACGTGCCGTTCTGCCGCTACCACTGCACCTTC
>JAFMJW010000029.1 GCA_017853315.1 Alphaproteobacteria bacterium | reverse complement strand
GCCTTGCCGCTCTCGGTGACGATCCGCACGGCCTCGTCGTACATCTCGTCGTAGGCCTCCTCGCCGTCGCCCCGCTCGCCCGCCTCGGAGGATTCGTCCTCGGGATCGGCGAGCAGGTCCATGCGGAAGTTCTGCGCCTCCTGTCCGGCGACGTACTCGACCAGGCGCTCGATCTCGCCGTCGGAGACGTAGGCGCCGTGGAGGCGCTGCAGGTCCGATCGACCCGGCGGCAGGAAGAGCATGTCGCCCTCGCCGAGCAGGTTCTCGGCCCCCATCACGTCGAGGATCGTGCGCGAGTCGACCTTCTGGCGCACGCGGAAGGAGATGCGCGCCGGGAAGTTCGCCTTGATGACGCCGGTCAGGATGTCGACCGACGGGCGCTGGGTCGCGACCACGAGGTGGATGCCGGCCGCGCGCGCCTTCTGCGCGAGCTGCGTGATCGGCAGCTCGACGTCGCGGCGGGTGAGGATCAGGTCGGCGAGCTCGTCGATGATGACGACGATGCGCGGCAGGTGCCGGTGGACGCGACCCGTCGGCGTGGGCTCCCCGCCCGCCGACCCCTCCTCGTCCCCGGCCGAGGGCTCCTCCTCGAGCTCGATGACGCCCGCCGACTCGGCTTCCTCCGCGATCACCTTGTTGTAGCCGTCGAGGTTGCGGACGCCCTTCTCGCGCATGAGCGAGTAGCGTTCGTTCATCTCGCGCACGAGGTTGTTCAGGACCGCCAGGGCGGGCTTCGCGTCGGTCACGACCGGCACGACCTGGTGCGGGATCGGCTCGTAGGTCGTGAGTTCGAGCATCTTCGGGTCGATCATCACGAAGTTCACGTCGCGCGGGGTCGCCCGCATGAGGATGCTCGCGATCAGCGTGTTCAGGAAGACCGACTTGCCCGCGCCGGTCGCACCCGCGACCAGCAGGTGCGGCATGCGTGCCAGGTCGCCGACGACGGCGGCCCCGGTCGTGTCCTTGCCGAGCGCGATCGTGAGCGGCGACGCGGGCTGCGAGAAGGCCTCGGAGGCGACGATCTCGCGCAGCAGCACCTTCTCGCGCCGCGGGTTCGACACCTCGATGCCGACGACCGACTTGCCGGGGATCGGTGCCACGATGCGCACGCTCATCGCGCGCATCGCCATCGCGAGGTCGTCCTCGAGCGCCACGATGCGGCCGACCTTGATGCCGGCGTCGGGCTCGAACTCGTAGGTCGTGATGACCGGGCCCGGCAGGATCTCGGTCACCGAGCCGCTCACGCCGAAGGTCTCGAGCTTGCGCTCGAGCACGCGCGCGCTCGCGCGGAGCGCCTCGTCGTCGACCGGCTCGCGGTGCTCGACGACCGGGTCGAGGAGCCCCGCGTCGGGCAGGCAGTAGGCCTGCCCGGGGGCGAATCCCATCGAGAGCTGGCGTCGCGCCGGCGGCTTCGCCGCGGCGGCGGCGCGCGGCGGCGGCGGCTTGGCGACGACCACCGGCCCCCGTCGCTCGGGCGCGCGGCCGGGCTCGCGCTCGCGCAGCACGTTGGGCGGCGCCAGTTCCTCGGAGCGGGTGAGGAGGATCGGCTCGCCCTCGCCCGCGAGCAGGATCTCGCCGCGACGACGGAACAGCCGGCGCCACACCGATCCGGCCGCGCCACCCGCGCCGCGGCCGGCGCCCGACGCGAGGTCGAGCAGGGATCGCCCGGTGGCGATCCCGAGGCACACGGCGAAGGTCGTGCCGGCGATCATGACGGCCCCGGTCGCGCCGAAGCCGTCGCGCAGCAGTTCGTGCAGGAACCCGCCGACGAGCCCTCCCGCGGGCATGCGGCGCCACGTCCCGAGCACGATCTGCAGGAGCACGGAGCCCGCGAGCAGCGCCCCGGCGAGGCAGCCGCCGCGCAGCCAGCCGAGCCCGCGCCAGCGGCCCGAGAACGCGAGGCAAGCGACCACCACGAGCGCGAGCGGCAGGACGATCGCCCACAGCCCGAGGAGCTGCACGAGCAGGTCGGCCAGCGCCGCCCCCGCCTGCCCGATCAGGTTGGTGCGACGGACCGGGTCGAACGAGAGCACGGCCATCCCGAGCAGCACGCCCGCGAGCCCGAGCCCGATCGCCCCGGCCTCGCGGGCCAGCGCCGGCGCGGCGGCGGGCGCGACCGGCTCCGGCGGAGGCGGAGGCGCGGGCTGCGCCGCGGCGCGCTTGCGGGCCGTCGCCACGGGCGCCCTCACATCTCGAAGACGTGCGGCACGATGAGCGGCCGCCGCCCGCGGGTCTTGGAGAAGAACTTCTTCAGCGTGCGCCGCACCTGGTCCTCGACCTCGAGCAGGTCGGCGCGGGACTCCGGCGTGATTTCGCGCAGCTTGCCGAGCACCGCGGCCTTCGCCTCGTCGAGGTAGGCGGGGTCGATCTCGTCGCTCAGCACGCCGCGGGTGATGAGCTCGGGGCCCGAGGTGATCTCGCCGGTCTGCTGGTGGATCGCGATCACCGCGACGACGAATCCGTCTTCGGAGAGGTGGCGTCGCTCGTGCAGCACCTCGAAGTCGACGTCGCCCTCGCCGGTGCCGTCGACCAGCACGCGGCCGGCGACCACCTTCTCGCCCGTGCGGACGCCCGCGTCGTCGATCTCCAGCACGTCGCCGTCCTCGAGCAGCAGGCAGCGGTCGAGCGGCAGGAGCCCGGTGTCGGCCGCGAGTCGGCGGTGCTCGACCAGGTGGCGGTACTCGCCGTGGACCGGCACGAAGTACTTCGGGCGCACCAGCTGGATCATCGTGCGGAGTTCGTCGCGGTAGGCGTGCCCGGAGACGTGCACGCCCTCGCGGTCGCCCGAGTGGACGTGCGCACCGCGCTTGGCGAGCCGGTTCAGCAGCGAGTGGACGCTGCGCTCGTTGCCCGGGATGACCCGCGACGAGAGGATGACCGCGTCGCCGTCGCCGATCGCGAGCTGCTTGAACTGCCCGTCGGAGAGACGCGCCAGCGCCGAGGTCGGCTCGCCCTGCGAGCCCGAGATGAGCACCGTCACCTTGCCCGGCTCGATGCGCATGGCCTCGTCGGAGGAGACGAAGCCGCCGTGGGGGCCGCGCAGGTAGCCGAGCTCGCCGGCGAGCCGCGTGCTCTCCTCGAAGCCGCGCCCCGCGACCGCGACCCGCCGTCCGCAGGCGACGCTCGCGTCGACCACCTGCTGCACGCGGTGGAGGTGCGAGGCGAAGGTCGTCACGTACACGCGCCCGGGCACGCCCCGGATGATCTCCTCCATCCGCGGCCCGACGTCGCTCTCGGAGCCGCACGCGCCGTCGTGCTCGGCGTTGGTCGAGTCCGAGAGCAGGAGCAGGACGCCGCGGCGCCCCCACTCGGCGAGCCGGTCGAGGTCCGAGGTGCGGCCGTCGATCGGGCGCGGGTCGATCTTGAAGTCGCCGGTGTGGATGATCGTGCCCTGGGGCGTCGTGATCGCGACCGCCACCGAGTCGACGATCGAGTGGGTCATGTGGATCGGCTCGATCCCGAAGGGACCGACGTCGATGCGGACCCCGGGCTCGACGGTCTCGATCGGCGCGGTCACGTTCGCGCGGCGGAGCTTCTCGCGGGCGAGCACGGTCGCGAACCGCGGGCCGAACACCGGCACCGGGAACTCGCCGAGCAGCCGGGGCAGCGCGCCGATGTGGTCCTCGTGACCGTGGGTCAGGACCACGCCGCGCAGGAGCCCGGGGCGCTCGCGCAGGTAGGTCACGTCGGGCAGCAGCAGGTCGATGCCGAGGCCGGGACGCTCGGGGAACAGCACGCCGCAGTCGATCGCGATCGCGGCCCCCTCGCTCTCGACGAGGAGCATGTTCAACCCGACCTCGCCGAGCCCGCCGAGCGGGACGATCCGCACCGGAGACGGCATCTACTCGACGCCGGCCGGGGCGAACCCCCTCCGACCTCCACCCAGCCTCACCACCCGGGCGGAGGCTACGAGCAGGCCCCCCGGAAGTCAACGCGTGTCGCCGGGAGCGGGCGAGCGGATGCGGGACGGTCGCGGACGGTCCGCGCGGGGAGGCTCGGCGCCGACCGCGAGAGGTCCGACCGCACCGCGACCGAGGTCGCCTCCCGGTGGACAGCCGTTGGTACGACTCTTGGATGAGGTTTGCCCCGTCGGCGCACCGGGTGATACCCGGGAGCGCCGCCCACCGGGAATTCCCCCGGGCTGGCTCCCAGGAGGCGAAACATGTCGGTGAACAAGGCGATCCTCGTCGGACGTCTCGGTGCGGACCCGGAGGTGCGCTTCACCGGGGCCGGACGAGCCGTGTGCAACTTCCGCATCGCGACCGACAGCGTCTGGAAGGATCGCGACGGCAACCGCCAGAAGCGCACCGAGTGGCACAAGATCGTGGTCTTCGGCCCGCAGGGCGAGACCTGCGGCAAGTACCTCGCGAAGGGCCGCGAGGTCTACGTCGAGGGCGAATTGCAGACGCGCAGCTACGAGAAGGAAGGCCAGAAGCACTACTCGACCGAGATCGTCGCGCAGACCGTGCGCTTCCTCGGCGGCGGCGGCGAGCGCGGCGCGAGCCGCGACATGGGCGGCGACTCCGACATGGGCGGCGGTTTCGACGCCCCGATGGCCGACGACGACGTCCCGTTCTGAGGCCGTCCGCGCGCGGACGCGCGCAGCACTTCACGCTCGAAGGGCCGCGGGACTCACCCGCGGCCCTTCTTCGTCGCGCCCGGACGCGGGCAGAGCGAACGGGGTCGCGGGACGCGCGCAGCGGACCGAGCGCGCGAAAGCCGGCGATCCGACGGGCCGGGGGCCGCGTCGACCGGGCCCCGGCTCTCAGAGGAGCCCGCGGTCCGCGAAGCTCGTCCACCTCCCGCGGCCCACGACGACGTGGTCGAGCACGCGGATCCCGAGCAGTTCGCCCGCCGCGCGCAGCCGCCCGGTGAGGGTCGAGTCCTCGGGCGAGGGCTCGGGATCGCCGCTCGGGTGGTTGTGCACCAGGATCACCGCGGCCGCCGCCTCGCGGACGGCCCGGCGGAACACCTCGCGCGGGTGGACCAGGCTCGCGGTGAGCGAGCCCTCGGAGACGCGCACCTCGCGCAGGAGTCGCCCCTTGCCGTCGAGCAGCAGCACGTAGAAGCGCTCCTGCGCGAGCCCCGCGAGGCGCGGGTGGAAGTGGCGCCAGACCGCCTCGCTGCGCGTGATCGGCTCGCCGGGCTCGATCGCGCGGTGGTCGGCGCGACGCCCGAGCGCGATCGCGGCCTCGATCGCGAGCGCCCGCGACGGCCCGAGACCGGGCAGCGCCGCGAGCTCCGCGCGGCTCGCCGCGGCGAGCTCGGCGGCCGTCGGGTAGATCTCCGCGACGCGACGGGCGCGGGCGACCGATCGCTGCGTCGTCGCACCCATCACCCGCGCGAGCAGCTCGGCGAGCGGCAGCGCCTCGATGCCGCCGTCGGCGCAGAGCCCGGAGCCGTCGTGTTCGGTCTTCACGCCGGGCACGGATTGCGAACGGCGTGCCATCGTCGAACCGATCGCCCGGCGCCCCCGGAGCGCGGGTCCGCCGGGCCGAGACGGCGCGCGCCGTTTCGTCCAGCGCAACGCGGCGTTGCCCGGGGAAACGTGCCCGCGGGCGGGCATCGCGGCCGGGCCGCTGCCTCAGTCCGCCGATCGACGCGCGAGCAGCCCCTTCAGGTACGACCCCTCGGGGTGCGCCGCGAGCACCGGGTGGTCGGCGTCCGCGCCGAGGTGGCCCAGCACCGCGAGCCGCGACGGTGCCGCGACCGACGTCGAGACCGCGTGGAAGAAGGCGCCCGGGTCCATGTGCGGCGAGCAGCTGAAGGTCGCGAGGATCCCGCCCGGTGCGAGCGCGCGCAGCGCGCGCCGGTTCAGGTCGCGGTAGGCGCGCACCGCGCGGTCGCGATCGGCGCGGTGGCGGGCGAACGGCGGCGGATCGAGCACGACCAGGTCGAAGGCGTCGCGGTCGCGCCACTCCTCGAGGACGTCGAAGACGTCGCGGGCGACCCACTCGGCGCGCGACTCGTCGAGCCCGGAGAGCGCCCACGCCTCGCGCGCGATCGCCAGCGCCGGGCCCGAGGTCTCGACCGACGTGACGCGCTCGGCGCCGCCCAGCCCCGCGTGGATCGCGAAGCCGCCGGTGTAGGCGAAGGCGTTCAGCACCCGGCGACCCCGCGCGATCCGCCCGACCATGCGCCGGTTGGCGCGCTGGTCGAGAAAGAAGCCGGTCTTCTGGCCGCCGCGGACGTCGACCAGGAAGCGGGCACGCCCCTCCGCGATCTCGATGCGCTCGGGCGGCGCCGAGCCTTCGGCCACCCCGACGCGATCGGGCAGTCCTTCTTCACGGCGGGCACCGCCGGTCGAGCGCTCGAAGACGCCGGCGGGAGCGAGCGTCGCGGCGAGTCCGTCGACGACCTCGCCGCGCAGGCGCTCGGCGCCGGCCGTGAGCAGCTGCATCACGACGTGCTCGCCGTAGACGTCGATCACGATTCCCGGGAGCCCGTCGCCCTCGCCGTTCACGAGCCGGAAGCCGCGTCCCTCGTCGAGGCGCAGCGCGCGGCGAGCGTCGAGTGCGTCCGCGAGCCGGCGGCGGACGAGCGCCTCTCCGATCGGCTCCTCGCGGCGGGAGAACATCCGCACGGCGATCGAGCCGCGCGGGTTCCAGGTGCCGACGCCGAGCAGCGTGCCGTCGAAGGCGACCACGCGCACGAACGCGCCGGGCGACTCGTCGCCGGAGACCTGCGCGATCGCGCCCGAGAAGACCCACGGATGACCGGCGCGCGCCGGGCCGTCCTTGCCTTCCTTCAGGCGCACGTCGAGCTCGAGTCCGGGCGGGAGCTCGCGCGCGGCGCGCGGCAGCGTCGGCCGACGGTCGCTCATCGCGGCCTCTTCCAGTCGCCGCTGCGACCGCCGCTCTTCGACTCGAGACGGACCTCCTCGACCACCATGCCCCGGTCGGCCGCCTTGCACATGTCGTAGACGACGAGCGCCGCGGTGCTCGCGGCGACGAGCGCCTCCATCTCGACCCCGGTGCGGGCCTCGACGCGGGCCTCCGCCTCGATCGAGACGCGCCCGCGACGGGCGTCGACCTCGATGCGCACGTCGACGAAGTCGAGCCCGAGCGGGTGGCAGAGCGGGATCAGCTCGCCCGTGCGCTTCGCGGCCTGGATGCCGGCGATGCGCGCGGTCGCGAGCACGTCTCCCTTGGCGACCGAGCCCTCGGCGATCGCACGGGCGGTCGCGGGACGCATGCGGACCGCGGCGCTCGCGACCGCCACGCGCCTCGTCACCGGCTTGTCGCCGACGTCGACCATCCGGGCGCGACCGCGCGCGTCGACGTGGGTGAGCGCGCCGGAGCGCGGCCGGCCCGCGGACCGCGTGCCCGGCCGGGTCGCGGCCGACCCGCGCGAAGTCCTTCCCGAGAATGCCATGGGGATCGGGCTAGCATGCGGAAACCGCTGGCTCCCGCCGTCCCGCGAGCGAGCCGGGGCGCCGCGCGATTGCCCGCGACCACCCCCGGGGATAGCCTCGCGGCCATGGCGAACCACGAGCCCGTCGCGACGGGCGACACCGTGCGCTTTCTCGGCGCGGCCGGGACCGTGACCGGCTCGAAGCACCTGGTCGAGGTGGGCGGCCGGCGCATCCTGCTCGACTGCGGTCTCTTCCAGGGGCTGAAGGCGCTGCGCGAGCGCAACTGGCGCAAGTTCCCCTTCGACCCCGCCTCGCTCGACGCGGTCGTGCTCTCGCACGCGCACATCGACCACTCGGGCGCGCTGCCGCTGCTCGTGCGCGAGGGGTTCCGGGGCAAGATCCACTGCACGGCGGGCACGGCGGAGCTGCTCGAGCCGATGCTGCTCGACGCGGCCCACCTCCAGGAGGAGGAGGCGCGCTTCGCGAACAAGCACCGCACCTCCAAGCACGCGCCGGCCCTGCCGCTCTACGTCCAGAAGGACGCCGAACGAGCCCTCTCGCGGCTCGCGCCGCACCGGTACGCCGACGAGTTCTCGCCCGCCCCCGGCGTACGCACGATCTACCGCCGGGCGAGCCACATCCTCGGCTCCGCCACCGTCTCCCTCTCCTGGGGCCGCGGCGGCGACGAGCGGCGCCTGCTCTTCTCCGGCGACCTCGGTCGCTACGGGCGCCCGATCCTGCGCGATCCCGACCCGGTCGAGGAGCGGCCCGACGTCCTGCTCGTCGAGTCGACCTACGGCGACCGGATCCATCCCGAGCACCCGTCGCACGAGCTCGCCCGGATCGTCCGCGAGGCGGTCGAGCGGCGCGGCGTGATCGTCATCCCGGCCTTCGCGGTCGACCGCACGCAGGAGCTGCTCTTCGTCCTGCGCGACCTCCAGGAGCGCGGCGAGATCCCGAAGATCCCGACCTACGTCGACAGCCCGATGGCGATCGAGGTGACCACGATCTACGCGCGCCACTCCGAGGACCACGACCAGGACATGGCGCCCGGCACCGCGCAGTCGCAGCTCGTGCCGAGCAACGTGAAGATGCTGCGCACGTCGGCCGAGTCGAAGTCGCTGAACGAGGTGGCGGGCCCGATGATCGTCGTCTCGGCGAGCGGCATGGCGACCGGCGGACGCGTCCTGCACCACCTCGCGCGACGTCTGCCCGACCCCTCGACGACCGTGCTGTTCGCGGGCTACCAGGCCGCGGGCACGCGCGGGCGCCTGCTCGTCGACGGCGCGCGCACGCTGCGCATCTTCGGACAGCAGGTCACCGTCCGGGCGCACGTCGAGAAGCTCGACGGCTACTCGGCGCACGCCGACCAGTCGGAGATCCTGCGCTGGCTCGGCACCTTCCCGGGCGCGCCGCGGCGCACCTGGTGCGTGCACGGCGAGCCCCAGGCGGCCGACACGCTCGCCTCGACGATCCGCCATCGGCTCGGCTGGGACGCGGCCGTCGCCGAGGACGGCGCGACCGTCCCGATTGCCTGACCCGCGCCGGGCGCTCGCTGCCGATCAGGCCTCGAGCGCGCCCGACCGCGCGATCGCCGCGAGCACGCGGTCGCGCCACGCGGGGCGGCAGACGACGAACTCGTGGTTCTTCGGGTCGCGCGAGTTGTAGCGGTGCTCCTCGCCGCGCAGCCGGCAGACCGTCCAGCCGAGCGCGCGCGCGACGGTCTCGGGCGCGCACGTGTCCCACTCCTTCAGCCCGACCTTGTGGACGTAGACGTCGGCCTCGCCCTGCAGGATGAGCGCCGTCTTGTAGCCGGCGCTGCCGAGCGGGGTCGGCGCGGCGGCGCCGAGTTGCTCGCAGAACGAGGCGACCCACGGCGGCGTGTGGCTGCGCGACACGACGACCCGGGGCGCCGCCGGGCCCGCGTCGGCGCCGGCGAGCAGGCTCGCGGCGCCCGGACCTTCGACCCCGGCGCGCGCCTCCGCCTCGGCCACGCCCCACAGCACGCGGCCGAGCGACGGCAGCGCCACCGCGCCGAGCGAACAGCGTCCGTCCACGGCGAGCGCGACGTGAACCGCCCAGTCGTCGCGCCCCTGGCTGAACTCGCGGGTGCCGTCGAGCGGGTCGACGATCCAGCAGCGCCGACGCTCGAGGCGCTCGGGCGAGTCCACCGTCTCCTCGCTCAGCAGCCCGTCGTCGGGGTAGCGGCCGCGGATCAGCCCCTGGAGGAGGCCGTCGGCCGCCTGGTCGCCGATGTCGGCCAGCACGTCGCCCTGCCAGCGTCCGCTCTCGCGCAGGGCGAGCACGCGCACGCCCGCCTCGCGGGCAGCCGCGACGGCGAAGGCGAGGTCACGGTCGGTCGAAGTCGCTTGGTTCTGCATGGGCAAGGGCTCCACGATCGAACGAGACGGGTCAAGGGCACGAAGGCGATTTGACCGCGCGGCGAGCCCCGGGCATACCTCCACCCCGGAAGCAGGACACGGGCCGTCCGCGAGCGGGACGGCCGGCCGGCGGGGCGGGATCGCGGATCCCGACGGGACGTTCACGGTGCGGAGGCGGAGGTGAGAGCGAGAGAGCGGCACGACCAGCGCCCGTGGATCGCGGTCGCGCTCCTGCTGCTCGCGGCCTGCGCCCCGACCGCGCGGCCGGCGGCCGGCCGCACGAGCGCCTACGATCCCTCGCTGCAGGCGGCGCGCGCGCGCGGATGGGCCCACCTCGTCGATCGCCTGGTGGCCGACGGCGTCGACCGGCGCCAGGTCGCGCGGACCTTCACCGACCCGCGGATGCCGGCTTTCGACGGCATGGAGTTCCGCATCCCCACGCCCGGGCGCGGCGGCGGGGGCCACGGCGGGGGCGTCAGCTCGGCCGAGGTCGCGGGCGCGCGCCGATGCCGCGCGCAGTACTCCCGCGCCTTCGAGGAGACCGAGGCCCGCACCGGCGTGCCGGGCAACGTGATCGCGGCACTCATCCAGGTCGAGACCGGTTGCGGCCGCAACACCGGCACCCACCGCGTGCTGCCCGCGCTCGCGCGGCTCGCGATGGCGAACGAACCCGAGAACCTCTCGATGAACGTCGAGCTCCGCACGCGTCGAGCCGACGACGGCGAGGAGGCCGGCGACGTGGCCCACCGCGTGAAGTCGCGCGCCCACTACCTCGAGAAGACCTTCTACCCGGAGGTGAAGGCGACCTTCGAGGCCGCGCGCCGCATGGGCGTCGACCCGCTCGACATCCGCGGCTCGTTCGCCGGCGCGTTCGGCATCCCGCAGTTCCTGCCGTCGAGCTACCTGCGCTTCGGGCGCGACGGCAATGGCGACGGGCGGGTCGACCTGCACGACCCGGAGGACGCGATCGCCTCCTGCGGCAACTACCTCGCGAGCAACGGCTGGCGGCCCGGCCTCGACTCGGACGGACGGCGCAAGGTGATCTGGAGCTACAACCACTCGCAGGCCTACGTGAGCAAGGTGCTCGGCATCGCCGCGCGCGTGGGCGACGTCGACGGGGAGACGAGGCACCCGGCCGAGCGCCGCCTGCAGGTCGCGCGACTGCGCCCCGCCGAGCGCGCGACCGACCTCGACGCGCGGACGCCGCCCGTCCCGACGGCCGCGTTCGACCGGCGCGCGTGGCCCGCCCCGCCGCCGCGTCCGCCCGACACCTGGTACTCGCGGGCGGTCTCCGGCCGGCTCGGTCGCCGCTGAACCGCCGTCGACCCGCGCGCGCCCGGCGAGCCGACGCGTCGTGCGCACGGTGCGTCCACCGCGGCGCCCCGTCGATTGACACCCGCGGGGACGCTCGCTAGCGAACCGCGCGGCGCCCGACCCCGGTCGCCGTCCCGCGGAGCCCGCGGGAGCCCCTCCACGGGAAGGACACGATGAAATGAGCGCGCCGAAGTCGACGAACATCGTCTGGCACCCGGGTCAGGTGACCCGCGACGACCGCCAGCGCATCACCGGCCACCGCGGCTGCACGGTCTGGTTCACCGGGCTCTCGGGCTCGGGCAAGTCGACCATCGCGGTCGCGGTCGAGAAGGCGCTCTGGGACCGCGGCGTGCGCTCCTACATCCTCGACGGCGACAACATCCGCCACGGGCTCAACTCCGACCTCGGCTTCTCCCCCGAGGACCGCACCGAGAACATCCGGCGCATCGGCGAGGTCGCGAAGCTCTTCACCGACGCCGGCGTGATCAACCTGACCGCCTTCATCTCGCCCTACCGCAGCGACCGCGACCGCGTGCGCTCGATCATGGGCGAGGGCGACTTCGTCGAGGTCCACGTCGACTGCCCGGTCGAGGAGTGCGAGAAGCGCGACGTGAAGGGTCTCTACGCGAAGGCGCGGGCCGGGAAGATCCCCGAGTTCACCGGGATCTCGGCTCCCTACGAGGCGCCCGAGAAGCCCGAACTCGTGCTCGAGACCGCGAAGCTCAGCGAGGCGGAGAGCGTCGCGAAGGTGATCGCCTACCTCGAGAAGCACGGCTACGTCGCCAAGGCCTGAGGCGTGAAGGCACCGCCGCCCCCCGGCACGGTGGACGTCGCGTCGAT
Source organism: Alphaproteobacteria bacterium (assembly GCA_017853315.1). GTDB lineage: Bacteria > Desulfobacterota > Binatia > UBA12015 > UBA12015 > REEB422. The sequence continues at coordinate 14,491 of JAFMJW010000029.1, read as the reverse complement.
CGGCGAGGACGTCCGCCTGCTCGAGGGGCTGCGGACCTCGTGCGCGATCCGCCGCCTGCGGCCGGACCCGGTGCCGCGGGAGCTCGTGCGCAAGGTGTGCGAGGCCGGGACCTTCGCGCCGAGCGGCGGCAACCGCCAGCCCTGGAGCTTCGTCGCGGTGACGGACCGCGAGCGCCGTGCGTGGATCGCCGAGCGCTACCGGCGCGTGTTCTCGGAGTACATCGCGCCCGCCGTCCGCGCGGCGGAGTCGCCCGACTACCCGGCGGAGAAGCGCAAGGTGCTCTCCGGCGCGGTCCACCTCTCGGAGACCCTGCACGAGGTGCCCGTCCACCTCTTCGTCGCGGGCCACACCCGGCGCGGCCTGCCGCAGCCGCAGGCGCTCTTCCCGGCGATTCAGAACGTGCTGCTCGCCTGCCGCGCCGTCGGGCTCGGCGCCTCGCTCACGACGATCCACCTGACCTTCCGCGAGGAGGTCGACGCGTTCCTCGGGCTGCCGCCCGACCGGCCCTCGATCGCACTCCTGCCGATCGGCTGGCCGCGGGTCGCCTACCGGCGCCCGGTGCGGCGGTCGATCGACGAGTGCCTGTTCTTCGACCGCTGGGAGGAGCGCGGCACCCCGCGTTGAACCCCGGGCGGGGCCCGCGGCCGATTGTCCGCCGGGCGGCCCGTCGCTAGAGGAACCGCCATGTCGCAGACCGAGAGCCTCCGCATCCAGGAGTTCGTGCACGAAAAGGTCGTCGTCCTGGGCTCGGGCCCCGCGGGACTCACCGCGGCGCTCTACGCCGCGCGCGCGAACCTCGCCCCGGTCGTCGTCCACGGCATGCAGCCGGGCGGCCAGCTCACGATCACGACCGACGTCGAGAACTTCCCGGGCTTCCCCGAGGGCATCATGGGCCCGGAGATGGTCGAGCTCTTCCGGCGCCAGGCCGAGCGCTTCGGTACGCGCTTCTTCTCGGCCGAGATCACCGGTGTCGACCTCTCGCGGCGCCCCTTCCAGCTCTTCCTCGCGGGCGGCGGCACGCTGCTCGCCGACGCGCTGGTCGTCGCGACCGGGGCCTCGGCGAAGCTCCTCGGGATCCCGGCCGAGACGCGCCTCATGGGCCACGGCGTCTCGGCCTGCGCGACCTGCGACGGGTTCTTCTTCAAGGGCAAGGAACTCGTCATCGTGGGCGGCGGCGACACGGCGATGGAGGAGGCGATCTTCCTCACCCGCTTCGCGACCCGCGTCACCGTGGTCCACCGCCGCGACCAGCTCCGCGCGTCCAAGATCATGCAGGAGCGGGCGCAGGCGAACCCGAAGATCGACTTCGTCTGGGACAGCGCGGTCGCCGACATCCACGGCGCGCCGGAGACCGGCGTGACCGGCGTCGTGCTGCAGAACCTGAAGACCGGCGAGCGCACCGAGCGCCGGATCGACGGCGTGTTCGTCGCGATCGGCCACGAGCCGAACACCCGGATCTTCCGCGGCAAGCTCGACATGGACGAGCGCGGCTACCTGGTGACGAAGCCGCGCACGACGGCGACGAACGTCGAGGGCGTGTTCGCGGCGGGCGACGTCGCCGACCCGAGCTACCGGCAGGCCGTCACGGCGGCCGGCACCGGCTGCATGGCCGCGATCGACGCCGAGCGCTTCCTCGAGAGCCTCGGGCACTGAGCGGCCGCGACCGGCGGCCGGACCGGGCCGGCCGGACGCTCCGGCTCGTGCCGGGGCAGGGGCCCTCCGCGCGCGTCAGCCGCGGGCGGCGGCCGCGTCGGCTTCCTTCTGCCCCGCCATGCGCTCCATCTGCGCCCGCCAGAAGTGCTCGTCGGTGAGGGTGGCCTCCTCGATCGAGAGCGGCGGCCGGGAGCGGAACGGCTCCCGGCGCAGGCCGCAGGGATCGACGTCGCACACCGAGCAGAGGCGGCGGCGGCAGGGATCGGTATGGAAGACGATGTCGCCCTCGATCCCGGGCTGCTCCATCACCCGGCTCTCGTAGTCCTCGACGACCTCGTGGGCGTGCTCGACGGTCCAGAACTCGGGCACGATCAGGTGGGCGTCGGCGTGGGTGTCGCGGCCGAAGCGGATCGCGCGCAGCCGGTGGATGCGGATCACGCCCGGCACGCGCGTCGCCTCGCAGGCGTCGACCACGCGCGCGAGCAGGTCGCGGTCCTCCTCGTCGAGCAGCCCCCCCGCCGCGTGCCGGACGAGCTTCACGCCGGTCCACGCGAGGTTCAGCGACACCAGCAGGGCCGCCACCGGGTCGAGCCAGGCAAGCCCGGTCAGGCGGACCAGCACGAGACCCGCGACCACGCCGACGCTCGTCTTGAAATCGGAGATGACGTGCTCGCCGTCGGCGACCAGCGTGAGCGAGTTCGACTTGCGCCCGGCCGCGACCAGGTACCAGCCGAGCAGCAGGTTCACGACGCCCGCGCCGACCGTGAGCGCGAGACCCAGGTCGAGCGCCGCGATCTTCGGCCCTTCGACGAGGTCCTGGACGGCGTACCAGACGATCAGCACCGCGGCGAAGGAGATGAGCCCGCCCTCGAACACCGCGCTGAAGTACTCGATCTTGCCGTGGCCGTACGGATGCTCGCGATCGGCCGGCCGGGCCGCGAAGCGGAGCCCCGCGAGCGCGAACGCCGCCGCGACCACGTTCGCGATCGACTCGAGCGCATCCGAGTAGATCGCGGCCGAGCCCGTCACCCAGTAGGCGAAGAACTTGGTGACCAGCAGGAGCGTGCCGACCACGAGCGAGGTGAGCCCGGCGCGCAGGCGCAGCCGCTTCTCGGCCTCGAAAGCCGACTGCGCGTCTTCGGAAAGCGGTTTCGCCACGCCTTCTCGATGCAGGACGCGCGGCAGGGACGCAACGCCCCCGGGGCGCGCGGCGGGGCTGGCTCTCGCCCCTTCGGCGACGCGGGGGCGACCGACGGCGCACCCGCAGGAGCGGGTCCGGCCTCTACCCGTCCCCGCGGCCGAACGCCGCGCGGTGCCAGGCCACCCAGAGCCCGGTGCCGACCGAGCCGCCGATCGCGACCACGAAGTAGGTGGCCATGACCGCGAGCGGTGGCAGGTCGGGTCCGGTCGCGAAGTACCAGAAGAGTGCCAGGTTGAGCGGAACCCAGAAGGCGTAGGCGATCGACAGCGGCACGGCGAGCGGCGATCGCCGCCACAGCGACCAGGCGTACGTGCCGAGCGCCACCGCCATGAGTCCGCCCAGGAACACGTTCGGCACGAGTCCCTCGACCCGCCGCCCGAGCAGGACGATCCCGCCCATCGCCGGGTTGCGCAGCCATTGCAGCGCCTTGCTCGCGTTCGAGACCGCGAGCAGCGCGAAGAGCACCGCCATCGCGTCGGGGAACCCCCGGCGGGGCGTCTTCACGGCGACGCCACCGGGGCAGCCCCGGCGCGCGCCGCCCGCTCCTCGTCCTCGGGCAGGCCCGACCAGGTGCGGGTGTCCTGCGGGCCGCGCGCGCGCCGCACCTCGACCGGGATGCCGGTCAGGTGCGCCATGCCGGAGATCCGCTCGAGCCGCTCGGGGCCGTCCGCCGCGAGCAGGTTCACGTTCACGCCGCGCGTGCGGCTCGCGACCCCGAGCCCCTTCGCGTGCTGGTGCCCCCAGCCGTGGGGCAGCGCGACCGTGCCCGGCAGCAGGTCGTCGAGCAGCTCCACCGGGAGCCGCACCGTCGCGGTCTCCGAGATCACGTCGGCATGGTCGCCCGAGGCGAGCCCGAGCCGGGCCGCGTCGACGGGATGGACGTAGAGAACGTTCCCGTCGCGGCCGCCGTCGACGAACTCCTCGAAGTTGTGGGTCCAGGAGTTGTGGGTCGTGACCGAGCGGCGGGTGATGAGCCGCAGGCGGTCGTCGCCGCGGGCGAGGTCCCGCTCGAGTTCGGCGTCGAGCGCGCGGGCCTGCTCGACGAAGGCCGGCGGAGCCAGCTGGACCCGCCCGTCGTCGGTCACGCAGCGCTTGCCGAGGAAGTCGCCGCCGGCATGGTCGGGGCGCAGGCGGCCGTGGCGCTCGCGCAGGAGATCCGCGAATCGCCCCTCGCCGCCGAGCCGCAGGAGCATCGAGAGGATCCACTCCTGGGGCACGCCGTCGCCCCGCTCCGGGTGGAGCCGCGCGTGCAGGCTGCACATCAACTCGACGGCCCGCTGGGCCGCCTTCGAGCCGAAGAGCCCGACGCCGCAGGCGCGTGCGAGCCGCAGGTAGATCGTCGCCTCGTCGAGCTGGCCGCCCTCGGGCGGCGTGATCGCCTCGGTCGCCTGCAGGTAGGGCCGCGCCTGCATGCCGAGGAAGAGCGGGAAGACGAACGGCAGGTCCGGGCGCTGCAACGGCGTCGTCGCGGGCAGGACCCAGTGCGCGAGCGAGGCGGTCTCGTTCAGCCAGACGTCGACGCAGACCAGCAGCTCGAGGTCGGCGAGCGCGTCGCGCAGCCGGCCCGCGTTCGGCATCGTGATGAGCGGGTTGCCGCCGGTCACGAACAGCGCGCGCACCTGGCGCGGGCCCGGGGTCAGGATCTCGTCGGCGAGCATGCCGCCGGGGAACGCGTCGTTCACCGAGGTGAAACCGCCGAGCCGCGAGGGATGGCGCTTCGTCATCACGCCGTACTTCTTGCCGAAGCGCGCGAAGTCGAAGATGCCGTCGCCGACCAGCGTGCCGCCGCGGCGGTCGAGGTTCCCCGACACCGCGTTGATGACCTCCTGCAGCCAGAAGGCGAGCGAGCCGTGGCGGCCCATGTTCACGCCGGTCGAGCAGTAGAGGGCCGCGCCGTCGGCCTCGCGGTAGCAGCGCACGATCTCCCGCAGCGTCGCGGCCGGGATCCGGGTCACGGGCTCGGTGCGCTCGGGCGTCCACGGCCGCGCGAGCTCGGCGACTTCCGCGAAGCCGTTCGCGTGGCGCTCGACCTTCTCCCGGTCGACGCCGCCGCTCGCGATCAGTTCCTGCAGGAACGAGAGGAAGAAGAAGACGTCGGTGTCGGGCCGGATGAAGACGTGGTCGGTCGCGACCTTCGCGGTCTCGGTGCGGCGCGGGTCGACGACCCAGACCCGCCCGCCGCGCGCGGCGATCGCGCGGATGCGCCGCGACGGGTTCGGCACCTGCAGGAAGCTCCACTTCGAGACGACCGGGTTCGCCCCGACCACGAACAGGCAGTTCGTGCGGTCGACGTCGGGGAACGGCTGGGTGAGCGCGAAGCCGTAGACCTCCCGCGCGACCGCGAACTTGTTCGCGCAGTCCTGCGTCGCCGACGCGTACATGCTGCGCGAGCCGATCCCGTCCATGAACCCCTGGGCGAAGATCGGGTGCAGCACGCTGAAGCCCGCGGCCGTGCCGACGTACATCGCGATCGCGTCCGGGTCGCGCTCGCCCACGAGACGCTTCACGCGCGCGCCGATGTCGTCGAGCGCCTCCTCCCAGGTCGCCTCCCGGAAGCCGTCGCCGTGGCGCTTCATCGGCTGGCGAAGGCGGTCGGGCGAACCCAGGATGCGGTGCTGCTTCAATCCCTTCGGGCAGCCGAAGCCGCCGGTCGCGACGTGGTCCGCGTCGGGCCGGATCGCGACGACGCGGCCGTCGTCCACGTCGACCTCGAGGCCGCAGAGCGCCTCGCAGATCCGGCAGAAGGTGGTCTTCGTCTCCATGGCGTGCCCGGGCGCCCGACCATGGCACCGGTCCCGCCGCCTGTCCACGGGCGAGGCCGGGGGCTCAGAGCCGGACGGGAATGCCGCGGTCCCGCAGGTACTCCTTGCACTCGCGGATGCCGATCTCCCGGTAGTGGAAGATCGAGGCCGCGAGCACGGCGCTCGCGTGCCCCTCGGCGAGCCCGGCCCAGAGGTGTTCGACGGTGCCCGCGCCGCCCGAGGCGATCACCGGGACGGAGACCGCGTCGGAGACCGCGCGCACGAGGGGGAGGTCGTAGCCCTCCTTCGTCCCGTCGCGGTCCATGCTGGTGAGCAGCACCTCTCCCGCCGCGTCGTCGGTCAGCCGGCACGCCCACTCGACCGCGTCGATCCCGGTCGGGCGCCGGCCGCCGTGGGTGAAGACCTCCCAGCGCGGCTCGCCGGCCGGCCCGGGCTCGACCCGCTTCGCGTCGATCGCGACCACGATGCACTGCGTGCCGAACTTCGCCGCCGCGCGCCGCGGCAGGTCGGGGTCGGAGACCGCGGCGGTGTTGATCGAGACCTTGTCGGCGCCGGCGCGCAGGAGCGTGCGGATGTCGTCGAGCGTGCGCACGCCGCCGCCGACGGTGAGCGGCATGAAGCAGCGCTCGGCGGTCGCACGCACGACGTCGAGGATGATGCCGCGCTCCTCGTGGGAGGCCGTGATGTCGAGGAAGCAGAGCTCGTCGGCGCCCTCGCGGTCGTAGCGCTCGGCGATCTCGACCGGGTCGCCCGCGTCGCGCAGCCCGACGAAGCCGACGCCCTTCACGACCCGCCCGTTCTTCACGTCGAGGCAGGGGATGATGCGGCGGGCGAGCACCTCAGGCGACCCGCCCGCCGGCGGCGGCCGCGACCGCCTCGGGCAGGCGGATCGCGCCTTCGTAGAGCGCCCGGCCGATGATGACGCCGCAGAGGTTCGCGCCGCCGTCGAAGGCGGCGCGCGCGCGCCGCACGTCGTCGAGCGTCGCGACGCCGCCCGAGACGATGACCGGCACCGTCGTGCGCCCGGCGAACGCGACGGTCGCGTCGAGGTTCGCGCCGTGGCCGGTGCCGTCGCGCCGGATGTCGGTGTAGACGATCGCCGCCGCCCCGGCGCGAGCGGCCGTCTCGGCGACCCGCGACGACGGGATCTCGGCGTCCTCGAGCCAGCCCTCGACCGCGACCTTGCCGTCGCGCTCGTCGATGCCGACCGCGACGCGGCCGGGCCAGCGCGCGCAGGCCGCCTCGACGACGGCCGGGTCGCGCGCGGCGGCCGTGCCGAGGATCGCGCGCTCGGCGCCGGCTTCCAGAACGTGCGCGATCGAGTCCGCGTCCCGGAGCCCGCCACCGACCTGCACCGGGATGCGAAGCGCCGAGCAGATCGCGGCGATCACCGAGCCGTGGGAGCGCGCGCCGCGCGCCGCGCCGTCGAGGTCGACGACGTGGAGCCGGGTCGCTCCCTCGGACTCCCAGCGCCGGGCCATCGCGACCGGGTCGTCGCCGTAGACCTTCTCCGCCGCGAAGTCCCCCTGCACGAGCCGCACGCAGCGGCCGCCGCGCAGGTCGATCGCGGGGATCGCTTCGAAGCGCCGCGTGCTCACGCCGGGACGGCCACCCGCACGGGACCGCTCGCCGCGCGGACGAAGTTGCGGAGCAGCCGGAGACCGGTCGCCTGGCTCTTCTCCGGGTGGAACTGGGTCGCGAACAACGCGTCGCGCGAGACCGCCGCGACGAACTCCTCGCCGCCGTACTCGCAGGTCGCCGCGACCACCGCCGGGTCCGACGGCACCGCGTGGTAGGAGTGGACGAAGTAGACCCAGGCGCCTTCCTCGATGCCGTCGAGCGCCCCGCCGGGACGGCGGATCCGGAGCCCGTTCCAGCCCATGTGCGGGATCTTCAGCCCCGGCGTGCGGAAGCGCACGACGCGCCCGGCGAGCACGCCGAGTCCCGCGACCGGCCCGAACTCCTCGGACTCCTCGAACAGGATCTGCATGCCGACGCAGATGCCGAGGAAGGGCCGGCCCGAGACCGCCGCGGCCCGCACCGTCTCGACGAGCCCCGAGGCCTCGAGGCTCGCCATGCAGGCGCCGAAGGCGCCCACGCCCGGCAGGACCACGGCCGACGCGCGGTCGAGGTCGCTCCGCTCGCCGGTCACCCGCACCTCGACCTCGCGACCGGCGCCGGCGGCCGCGCGCTCGAGCCCCTTGGCCGCGCTGCGCAGGTTGCCGACCCCGTAGTCGACGATCGCGATCACAGGACGCCTTTGGTCGAGAGCACTCCGCGGACGCGCGGGTCGAGCGCGGTCGCCTGGTCCATGGCGCGGCCGAGCGCCTTGAAGGTCGCCTCGATCATGTGGTGGGGATTGCGGCCGCGGATGCAGTCGACGTGCAGGTTCAGCTTGAGCTCGTTCACGAAGGCGAGCAGGAAGTCGTGCACGAGCGAGGTGTCGAAGTTGCCGACGCGCTCGCGACCGGGGTCGAGCTCGTAGACGAGGTAGGGGCGACCGCTCAGGTCGACGACCACCGAGACCAGGGCCTCGTCGAGCGGCACGCTCGCCTGGCCGAAGCGCCGGATGCCCGTCTTCGAGCCCAGCGCGTCGCGGAAGGCCTGCCCGAGCGAGAGCCCGACGTCCTCGACGGTGTGGTGCTGGTCGACCTCGAGATCGCCGGTCGCCTCGACGACCAGGTCGAAGAAGCCGTGCTTCGAGAACAGCTCGAGCATGTGGTCGAGGAAGGCGACGCCCGTGCGGATGCGCGAGGTGCCGCGCCCGTCCACCGAGAGCTCGACCGAAACCGTGGTCTCGTGCGTCTTGCGGGCGATCGCGCCACGCCGGGCGGATCCGCTCGCGGGCCCGGCCTTCGCCTTCGCCCGCGCCGCGGGCCGCGGCGCTGCGGCGCCCCCCTTGCCCCGTCTCGCCGTCGCCATCGGCCCTGTTTCGCATACGGCAGGGCCCCGTGCGACCCCGCGCCGACGGTCGTGGGAAGACGCCTTCTCCGCTTCCCGCCCGGCTGGTAGAGGGCTTGCGATGACCACCGGAACACCGCCCGGCCCGGTCGAGTGCTTCGGCCACGCCTGGCACCGGCTGAAGCACGCGTTCGTCCCGATGCTGGTCGTCACGACGGGCTCGGCGATCGCACTCGGCATCGCGGGACGGGTGCGCGGCGGGTGGCCTGGCCTCTTCGTGCAGGCCGCGTTCGCAGGCCCGGTCGGGATCGGAGCGATGGGTGCAGCGCTGCGCGTCGCGCGCGGCGAGACGCCCGGCGCCGACGACCTGTTCGTCGCGTTCCGCCGCGACTGGGCGCAGGCGGCGCTCCTCTGCCTGCTGATGGGCTGCGCGGTCGCGCTCGGCACGGCACTGTTCGTCCTGCCCGGGATCTGGCTCGGGCTCCGCCTGTCGTGGGCGCCCTACCTCTTCCTCGACGAGGGGCTCGCCGCGCCCGACGCGCTCCGCGAGAGCTTCCGCCGCACGCGCGGGCATGCGCTCTCGCTGCTCGGGCTGTGGGCGATCGCAGGCGCCGTCGTCGCGGTCGGCTTCGCGCTGCTCGCGGTGGGCGCGATCCCGGCCGCCGCGTGGGCGCAGACCGCCGCGGCGGCCTACTACCTGGGCGCGCGCGGGCGCTGACGCGGGCTCCCGCCGCAGCGCGCCGGCCGCCGCCGGGCCGTCCCGGCCGCAGCCGCGGGCCGCGCGGCCTGCGAGGCATCGACCCGCCGCGAGACCGCGGCCGCGTGGGCCGAGAGCCCTTCCATCGCCGCGAGGCGCAGGAGCGGCGGCGCGAGACGCGCGAGCGCGCGCGGCGTCGCCTCGATGACGCTCGTGCGCTTCACGAAGTCGTGAACGCCGAGCGGCGAAGAGAAGCGCGCGGTGCCTCCCGTGGGCAGGACGTGGTTCGGCCCGGCGAGGTAGTCGCCGAAGGCCTCGGGCGTCGCGGTCCCGACGAAGATCGCGCCGGCGTGCCGGATGCGCGGGACGAGGCGGCGGGCGCCGCGCACCGCGAGCTCGAGGTGCTCGGGCGCGAGCTCGTTCGCCAGCTCGATCGCCTCGTCGAGCCCGCGGGTGACGACGACGGCACCGTGGTCGCGGATCGCGCGACGCGCGATCGCCGCTCGCGGCAGGGTACGGAGCTGCTCCGCGACCGCGCGCGCGACGGCGGCCGCGAGACGCGCGCTCGGCGTCACGCAGATCGCGCTCGCCTGCGGGTCGTGCTCGGCCTGCGCGAGCAGGTCGGCCGCGACGAGATCGGCGGGCGCGGAGTCGTCGGCGATCACCAGCACCTCGCTCGGGCCCGCGATCATGTCGATCGAGACCGAGCCCGACACGAGGCGCTTCGCGGTCGCCACCCAGGCGTTGCCGGGACCGACGATCTTGTCGACCCGCGGCACCGTCTCGGTGCCCCAGGCGAGCGCCGCCACCGCCTGCGCGCCGCCGACGCGGAACAGCCGGTCGACGCCGGCGACCCAGCAGGCCGCGAGCAGCGAGGCCGGCTCGCCGCCCTCGTGCGGCGGCGAGACCGCGACGACCTCGCGCACGCCCGCGACGCGCGCCGGAATCGCGTTCATGAGCACCGACGACGGGTAGAAGGCGCGCCCGCCGGGGACGTAGAGGCCGGCGCGGTCGACCGGGCGCACTTCCTGCCCCAGCAGGACGCCCGAGGCGTCGCGGAAGCGGAACGAGCGCTCGCGCTGGCGGCGGTGGAAGGCCCGGATGCGCGACGCGGCGAGGCGCAGCGCGCGCAGGTCGGCCGCCGGCAGCTCGCGACAGGCTGCCCGCATGCGGTCGCGACCGACCACGAGTTCCTTCGCCGGCACGCGCACGCGGTCGAAGCGCAGCGTCGCCGCGGCGAGCGCGCGGTCGCCGCGGCGGCGCACGTCGGCGAGGATCGCGCGCACGGCGGGCTCGACGCCCGCGTCGATCGCCTCGCCGCGGCGCGCGAGTTTCGCGCGGAGCGCGGCGAAGCCCCGGTCGCTCGTGCGCAGGACCCGGATCACGACGCGTTCGACGTCCGCCGCGGCGTTCCCGCCGGCGGCACGAGCGACACCGGCCGCGCAGCCGGGTCGGTGGCCGCCTCGACGCGAGGCGCGGCCGCCTCGGCCGGTCGCGGGCTCACGCGCTCGATGTCCGCGCCGATGCCGGCGAGCTTGCGCTCGAGGCGTTCGTAGCCGCGGTCGAGGTGGTAGACGCGCTGCAGGCGGGTCGTGTTGTCGGCGCCGAGCGCGGCGACGACCAGGCAGACGCTCGCCCGCAGGTCGGTCGCCATGACCGGCGCACCCTCGAGGGGCTTGCCGCCGTGCACGACCGCCGTGTGGCCGTCGATGCGGATGTCGGCCCCCATGCGGACCAGCTCCTGCACGTGCATGAAGCGGTTCTCGAAGATCGTCTCGGTGATGCAGGACGCTCCCTCCGCGAAGCACATGAGCGCCATCATCTGCGCCTGCAGGTCGGTCGGGAAGCCGGGGTGCGGCGCGGTGCGGACGTCGACCGCGCGCAGGCGCCGGTCGCTGCGGACGCGCACCGCGTCGGGCAGCTCGTCGATCACGACGCCGGCGCGTCGCATCAGCTCGATCGCCGCCGAGAGGTGTTCGGCGCGGGCGCCCTGCACCGTGACGTCCCCGCCCGCGGCGGCGGCCGCCATGAGGAAGGTCCCGGCCTCGATGCGGTCGGGCACGACGGAGTGGGTGCAGCCGCCCAACTCGTCCACGCCCTCGATCTCGATCGAGGAGGTGCCCTCGCCGCGGATGCGGGCGCCCATCGCGCGCAGCAGGATCGCGAGGTCGACGATCTCGGGTTCGCGCGCCGCGTTGTCGATCACGGTGGTGCCGGCCGCGAGCGAGGCCGCCATCATGACGTTCTCGGTCGCCCCGACCGACGGCATCTCGAAGGTGATGTGGGCCCCGCGCAGCCGCGGCCTGCCGTCGGCGCCGCGCGGCGCGCGCGCCTCGACGTAGCCGTGCGAGTGGTGGATCGAGGCGCCCATCTGCTCGAAGGCGGCGAGGTGGATGTTCACCGGCCGGCTGCCGATCGCGCACCCGCCGGGCGTCGCGACCCGCGCCTCGCCGAAGCGCGCGAGCAGCGGGCCGAGCGCCAGGAAGGACGCGCGCATCGTCTTCACGAGGTCGTAGGGCGCCTCGAGGCTGGTGATCTCTCGCGCCGTGAGCACGACGCTGCCGTCCTGGTTCGGGACGACGTCGACGCCGAGCTGCTCGAGGAGCCGCTCGGTCGTGACGCAGTCGACGACCCTGGGGACGTTGCGGATCCGGCAGGTGTCGGCGGTCAGCAGCGAGGCGAACAGGATCGGGAGCGCCGCGTTCTTGGCGCCGCCGACCTCGACCTCTCCCGCGAGCCTGAGCCCGCCCCGGATCACGATCTCGTCCATGCGTCTCCCTCGTCGCCTCGTCCCGGCCGGAGCCGGGCCCGCCCCCTCAGGCGAGAGGATCGCGCCGCGCGACCACGACCCGATCCCGTCCCTCGATGTCCCTCACGATCGCCGGGTCGCGCCAGGTCTCGGGTGCGAAGCCCCCGAGAGCCGCGGCCCCCTGGTCGGCGCCGATCTCGAGCGCGAGAAAGCCCCCCGGAACGAGCACCGACGCCGCCTGCCCGACGAGCGATCGCACTACACCCAGCCCGTCGTCCTCGCCACCCGCGAGCGCGTCCGCGGGCTCGAAGCGGAGCTCGGGCGCGAGCGAGGCCATCTCCGCGGGCGAGAGGTAGGGCGGGTTCGACACGACGAGGTCGAGCGACGCAGGCGCCATGGCGGAGAGCAGGTCGGCGCGCAGCGCGACGACCGGCCACGCGAGGGCGGCGCGGTGGCGCTCGAGGTTCGCCCGGGCGACCCGGAGCGCGGCCGCGGAGCGGTCGGTCGCGAAGACGATGCCGCGGGTGCCGGGCGGCGCGGACGTGGCGATCGCGATCGCCACCGCCCCGCTGCCGGTCCCGACGTCGGCGACCCGCCAGGGCCGCGCGCCCGGCAGCGCCGGCGAGCGCCGGATCGTCTCGAGCGCGACCTCCACCAGGCGCTCGGTCTCCGGCCGCGGAACGAGCACGCGGCCGTCCACGGCGAAGTCGAGCGACCAGAACTCGCGCTGGCCGAGCAGGTAGGCGACGGGCTCGCGAAGGCGCCGTCGCTCGAGCAGCGCCGCGAACGCGGCGGCCTCCGCCCCGCCGAGCGGCGAGCGGCGCTCCGCCACGACGCGGGCCCGCGAGGCGCCGAGCGCCGCGCCCATGAGGAGCTCGGCGTCGAGCCCGGGGCTCTCGCTGCCGGCGTCCGCGAGCACCGCCGTCGCCTCGTCGAGCGCGCGGCCGACGCTCGGCGCGTCCGCGGCGCTCAGGCCTGGGCCTCGAGCGCCGCCGCCTGCTGCGAGGCGACGAGCGGCCCCACGATCGGGTCGAGGTCGCCGTCGAGCACGCGGTCGAGAGCGTGGACGGTCAGGTTGATGCGGTGGTCGGTCACCCGGTTCTGCGGGAAGTTGTAGGTGCGGATCCGCTCCGAGCGGTCGCCGCTGCCGACCATGCTGCGGCGGCTCTCGGCGATCGCCGAGCGCTGCTCCTCCTGCGCCCGCTCGAGCAGCCGGGAGCGCAGGATCTTCAGCGCCTTGGCCTTGTTCTTGTGCTGCGACTTCTCGTCCTGGCAGCTCACGACGAGGCCCGTGGGCAGGTGCGTCACGCGCACGGCGGAGTCGGTCGTGTTGACGCTCTGGCCGCCGGGCCCCGAGGAGCGGAACACGTCGATGCGCAGTTCCTTGTCGTCGATCGCCACGTCGACCTCGTCGGCCTCGGGCAGCACCGCGACGGTGACCGCGGAGGTGTGGATGCGGCCCGACGCCTCCGTCGCGGGCACGCGCTGCACGCGGTGGACGCCTCCCTCGAACTTGAGCAGGCTGTAGGCGCCCCGTCCCTCGACCGCGGCGACGATCTCCTTGTAGCCGCCGAGCCCGGTCGGGCTCGCGCTCAGGATCTCCACCTTCCAGCCGCGCCGCTCCGCGAAGCGCGAGTACATCCGGAAGAGGTCGGCGGCGAACAGGCTCGCCTCCTCCCCGCCGGTCCCGGCCCGGATCTCGACCAGCACGTCGCGTTCGTCGTTCGGGTCCTTCGGGATCAGCAGGATCCGCAGGCGCGCCTCGGTCTGCTCGCGCCGGGCGCGCAGCCCCGGCAGCTCCGCCCGGGCCATCTCGCGCACGTCCGCGTCCGGGTCCTCGGCGAGCCCCGCGGTGTCGCGCTCCTCGCCTGCGACCGCCTTCCACTCGCGGTAGCAGGCGACGATCTCCTCGAGCGCGGAGCGCTCGCGGGAGAGGCGGACGAACTCGCGCCCGTTCGCGATGACCGCGGGGTCCACGAGCATCGCCTCGAGCTCGCGGTAGCGCGTCTCGACCTCGGCGAGCTTGTCGAGCATGGAGCGCTCCGGTCAGGCCGCGCGCCCGGCGCGGACGACCGTGCGCGTCGAAGCGCTCAGGCGCCCGTCGGCGCGGCGGCGTCCTTCTTCTTGCCGTAGCGTCGGTTGAAGCGGTCGACTCGCCCGGCGACGTCCATGAGCTTCTGCTTGCCGGTGTAGAACGGGTGGCACTGCGAGCAGATCTCGACGTGCACCTTCTCGGCCGTCGAGCGGGTCTCGATCACGTTGCCGCAGCTGCAGGCGATCCTGGTCGGCTCGTAGCGGGGATGAATGCCTTCTTTCATGGTCCGTGGGCGGGTAGCACCCTGCCCCGGGGGCTTCAAACCGACTTCGTGCGGGACGTGCCGCGGGCGGGCCGGGAGGCGGCGCGGGGCCGACCCTTCGCCCCCTTCGTCCCGGCTTTCGCACCGCCCCGGCCCCCGGCCGGGGCGGGAGTCGCCCCGGGGCGAAGGAGCACGCGCGCGACCGCGGCCTTCCAGCCGGCCTGCAGGCA
>JAFMJW010000184.1 GCA_017853315.1 Alphaproteobacteria bacterium | reverse complement strand
GAGCATGGTCGCGAAGACCGGGCGGCGGATGCAGACCTCGGCGAGCTTCACGAGGGACGCTCCTCTCCGCCCCGAGGGCTTCGGGCGGCGGCCGGGGCCGTGCCCGGCGCGACCCGGCCGTCGGGGGCCGCGGGCGCTTCGGGAGCCGCGTCGGCACGCACCACGACCCGCGTCCCCTCGGCGAGCCTTCCGAGGCCGCTCGTCGCGACCCGCTCGCCGGGATCGAGGCCGCGGACGATCTCGACGCCGGTGTCGCGGCGCAGCCCCGGCGTCACCTCGCGGCCGCGCACCGTGCCGTCGGCGTCGACGACGAAGACGCGGGTCACGCCCGCGAAGCTGACCAGCGCCTCGACCGGCACGACGATCGCCTCGGCGTCCGAGCGCGTCAGGATGTCCGCCTTCGCGAAGAAGCCGGTCTTGAGCCGCCCGCCGGGGTTCGGCACCAGCGCCTCGACGGTGAGCGCGCGGCTCGTGGTGTTCGACGCCGGGCTGATCCGGGTGAGCTTGCCGCGCAGGGTCTCGCCGGGAAGCGCCTCGACGGTCGCGCGGACCTCCTGCCCGATCGCGATCTCGGACGCGAAGCGCTCGGGGACCTCGCCGCGCAGCCGCAGCGGGTCGTCGGCGACCAGCACGAAGATCGGCGTGCCCGTGCGGACGTAGTCGCCCACCTCGGCCTTGCGCTTCGCGATGCGGCCGTCGAACGGCGCCTTGATGCGGGTGTTCGAGACCTGGATCGCGAGCAGGTCGCGGCGCGCGCGGGAGACGCCGAGGTCGCTCGAGATCGCGTCGTACTCCTGTTGCGACATGACGCCCCGGCCGCGCAGCTGCTCGGCGCGCTTCGCGTCGTTCGTCCGCCGCACGAGGCTCGCCTCGGCCTCGCGAAGGCGGGCCGAGAGCTCCGCGTCGTCGAGCGTGGCGAGCACCTGGCCGCGCGCGACCAGGTCGCCCAGGTCGGCCTGGATCGAGGTGAGTCGGCCGTCGACCTCGGAGGCGACCGAGGCTTCGGCGTTGGCATTGAGCGTGCCGACGAAGTCGATGGTCCGTTCGACGCGGCGCTTGTCGACGACGGTCGCGGTGACGGCGACCGGCGCGGGCGTCGGCGTCCCCTTCGCGGCCGCGGCCTCCTCGGACTTGCCGCCGTGTCCCGCGCTGCAGCCCGCGAGCGCGAGCGCGAAGAGGAGGACGGGCGTGGTCGGGCGTGGTGCGTGGAGCCTCAAGATCGTCCTCCGCGCGCGCCGTCCACGGCGCGCAGCGCCGGGCGGCGCTGGGGGGTGCGGTTGCCGCGCATCCCGTCGAGAAAGACACCGACCACGTCGCGCGCGACCTCGGCCGGCTCGCGGGCGGGAAGGGCGCCGCCGATCGCGGCGCGAACCATCCCGAGCAGGAGCTCGGCACCGAGTCGCGGGTCGACCCCGCGCAGCCGCCCGCCGCCCGCCTCGCGCTCGAGGGCGGCGGCGATCGCCTGCCGCGTCTCGTTGCGACGCTGGTGCCAGCTCTCGGCGTCGGCCGGCGGCAGCCGGTGCTCGTAGCGCTGCACCAGCGAGAGCACCTCGCCTCGGCCGGCAAAGTACTCGAGTACGCGCGTCACCGCGTCGGTCAGGATCCTCTCGATCGGGGCCTTCTCGGCGAAGACCCGCAGGAACTGCTGGTGGAACTCGTCGATGCCGCGGAACACCGTGGCGATGAAGAGCTCCTCCTTGGTCGGGAAGTAGCGGTAGAGGGTGCCCTTGCCGACGCCCGCCCGGGCCGACACGTCGTCCATCAGGACCTGGTGGAAGTCCCGCTCGGCGAACTCGACCGAGGCGGCGGCCATGATGGCGTCGCGCTTGTCGTCGCTCTTCTGGCGTCCGGGGGGCATGGGAGCAGGGGAGTGGGCCGGCCAAATCGAAACTGACCAGTCAGTTCCGGATTAACACCCGGCCGGACCGGGTCAAGGCAGGCCCCGCGCGGGGCACCCGGCCCCGGGGCGGGAACGACGGCGGACGGACGGCTGGCCAGGGGCCCCGGGGCTCGACCGGGTCCCTCGCGCCCGCCCCGCCCTCAAGCGTGCTCGAGGAGGGACCGCGCCTTCGCGGCCATCCGCAGCATGCTCTCCTCGTCGGCGAGCCGGGGCAGGTCGCGCAGTGGCACCCAGCGCAGGTCGAGCGACTCCTCGCTGATCCGGATTTCCTGTCCCGGGCCCGCGACGAGCAGGAAGCGGAGGTCGTGGTGGTCGTGCGCGGGCTCGTCGCCATGGGCCGGGATCGGGTGGATGTCGAGGTCGAGGACGAAGGCCCCGGCGCCGGTCGGACTCCAGGGGGCGAGCCGCTCCAGGCCCGACTCCTCGCGGGCCTCCCGCAGCGCCACCCGCAGGAGATCCGGGTCCCCGTCGGCGTGGCCGCCGAGCTGGAGCCAGCGCCCGAGCTTGCGGTGGTGGGTGAGGAGCACGTGGCGTCGGTCGTCCGAGACCACCCAGGCCGAGCCCGTCAGGTGGCCCGGCAGGCAGGTGCGCCGCAGGCAGTCCTCGTGGGCATGGACGAGGTCGAGCGTCCGCGCGACCACCGCTCCTTCGTCCGGGTGGCGGCCACGGTACTCCCGGAGCAGGCTCAGCACGGGCTCGCGGTGCATCGCCACGACCATCGCCGGCCGGCGCGCCGCGGGCAAGCGGGGATCCCGCGACCGTGCGCGCGGGGCGGCGGCCTCTGCTAGGCCGTGCCCATGCACGTACACCGCTCCGAGCACGAGGGAGGCGTCCGGCTGCTGCGCATCGAGAGGCCGCCGGCGAACGCGATCAACGGCGAGTTCCTGCAGGCGCTGCACGCCGAGGCCGCCGCCGCCGACGACGACCCGTCGGTGCGCGCGCTGGTGGTGGCCGGGTCGGGCCGGTTCTTCTCCGCCGGCCTCGACCTGAAGGAGATGTCCGGCGGCGGCCGCGAGATGCTCGCCACGCTGGGCGGCGCGAACGACGGCATCCACCGGCTGTGGCGCGTCGGCAAGCCCACGATCGCGATGGTCGGTGGTCACGCGCTCGCGGGCGGCGCGATCCTGATGCTCGCCTGCGACTTCCGCATCGCCGCGCGCGCCCCGTTCCGGATCGGCGTCACCGAGACGGCGCTCGGCCTGCCGCTTCCCAACGGCGCCTTCCAGATCGCGCGACACGCGCTCGCGCACGGTGACGCGCGCCGCGTGCTGCTGCGCGCCGAGTCCTTCTCGCCCGACGACGCGCTCTCGGTCGGGCTGGTCGACGAGGTGGTCGAGCCCGACGCCCTCGAGGCGCGCACGCTCGCGTTGGCGGCGGAGGTCGGACGCCATCCGTCCGCCGCCTACGGCTTCCAGAAGTACAAGCTGCAGGCCGAGGCGGAGGCCTGGATCCGCCAGCCGGTCGAGGCGGGCACCGGCCGCTTTCGCGAGGCGCTGTCCGACCCGGCGGTGTTCGCCCGGCTGCTCGCGGCGCGCGGCGAGGGGCGGCCTGCCGAGAGCGGCCTCGGCGCGCCGGGCGGCGGGCTCGGGCCCCGGGGCAAGAAGGACTGAGCCGCGTGTCCGGCGGCGGTGACGGTGCGGCGGGCGCGCGCGCGTCGTCCGAGCCGCCGCTGCCGATCGGGCTGGTCGGCACGGGCAAGCACGGCGCGCGCTACCTCTCCCACGCCCTCCGCGACGTGCCGGGGATCCGGCTCGCGGCGATCTGCCGTCGCGACGAGCAGGCCGGGCGCGTGCTCGCCCGCGACCTCGGCGTGCGCTTCCACCGCGGGATCGACGAGCTCGTGGCCGATCCGGAGGTGCGGGCCGTGGTCGCCGCGGCCCCGCCCTCGATCCACGAGGACCTCGTCCGGGCGTGCATCCGCGAGCGCAAGCCGCTGCTGGTCGAGAAGCCGCTCGCGGCGTCCGCGGACGCCGCCTTCCGGGTGCGCGACGCCGTGCTCGCGAGCGGGCTGCCGTGTCTCGTCGGTCACTCGCTGCGCTTCAACGCGACGGTCGCGCGGGTCCGCGAGCTCCTGCCGCGGCTCGGCGGAATCGGCCAGGTCGAGCTCACGCAGGGCTTCGAGCCGAGCCGGCTCGACTGGCTCGACGACCCCGAGCGGTCGGGCGGTGGGAACGTGCTCCATACCGGCGTGCACTCCTTCGACCTGCTGCGGCTGCTCACCGGCCGCGACGCGGTCCTGGTCGCGTGCTTCGTCGAGCGGGTGGCGACGCGGCGGACGGAGGACTCCTTCGTCGCCGCGATCCGCATGGACGGCGCCGGCGGGCCCGCGGTGCTCGCATCCGTCGCCGGCTCGCGCGCGACCGAGGGGCGGGCGGGGTCGATCCGCGTGGTCGGCCGCGAGGCGCAACTGGTCGCCGACCACGTGCACGGGCAGGTCGCGCTCCTGCGCGGCCGCGCCTGCGAGTTCGAGGAGCGCGTGCCCGACGCCCCGACCGTGCTCGCCCTGCTGCGGGCGTTCGTCGAGGTCGCGGCGGGGCGGCTCGTCCCGCCGGTCGACGTGCGGGACGGGGCGGCCGCGGTGGCGGTCGCGGATGCGTGCTATCGATCGGCGGAATCGGGACGGCGCGTCGCCGTCCGAACGGAGTGATGCCATGCCCCTGTTCGTCATCCTCGGACACGACGGCCCGCGCGGCGCCGAGCGCCGACCGGAGGTCCGGCCTCGCCACCTCGACCACCTGCGCCCGCTCGACCGCGAAGGCCGCGTGCTGGTCGCCGGGCCGTTGTTCGCCGACGACGGCAGGACGCCGCGCGGCAGCCTGATCGTGCTCGACGCGCCGGATCTCGACGCCGCTCGCGAGCTCGCGGCGCGGGACCCCTACGTCGTCGAGGGCGTGTTCGACCGCTACGAGGTCCGACCGTTCACGCGCGTGTTCCCGGAAGCGAAGTGACGCCCGCAGCGATCGCGCCGGACGACGACCGGCCGCACCCGCCCGGCGCGGATCTCCAGTGGAGCGAGACCTGCTCGTTCTGGCTGCACGACCCGGCCTCGGGGCTCGCCGGGTCGCTGCGCGTCGCGGTCCGGCCGAACGAGGGCATGTCGGACGCGGGACTCCACTTCTGGCTGCCCGACGGCGGGTTCGTCGCCACGCGGCACGTCTCCGTCCCGTCGACCGAGCCGGGACGGATGGAGGTCGGCGACGCCCGGCTCGACCTGCTCGAGCCGCTGCGCGCCTGGCGGATCGCCCACGACGGGCCCGCGCACTCGCTCGCCAGCGCGGCCGACGCGGGCGACCGCGAGGCGTGGCACCACTCGCGCATCGAGCGACTGATCGTCGAGCTCGACTTCGCGGCCGAGACCCCGGCCATCGCCTTCTCGGAGGCCGGTCCCGGGGCGCCGTCGCCGCGCGAGGGCTTCGAGCAGGTCGGCGGGTGGACCGGGCTGGTGCAGGTCTCGGGGGAGGCCTTCCGGGTGGCGGGCCGCGGCTTCCGCGAGCGCAGCTGGGGTGTGCGCGACTGGCAGGCCCCGGTCCGCTCGCGGCGGCTCTCGTTCCTCGTCGGCAGCGACGTCGCGGTGTCGGCCGCGGTGGTCGAGGGCGAGGGCGGCTACGAGGCCTGCCATGGATGGATCGAGCGCGAGGGGCGCATCGCCTCGCTGCGCGCCGTGCGCGTCTCCACCGAGACCACGGCCGACGGCCGCCTGCCGCGATCCGTCCGCATCGAGCTCGAGGACTCGAGCGGCGGCCTTCACCTCGCGACCTGCGAGGTCGTCGCGTCCGCGCCGATGCGCAGCGCGCGCAACCGGCGCGAGACGCTGGTGTGCGAGTCGCTCGCCCGCTTCGAGATGGACGGACGCCACGGCCACGGCACCGTCGAGCACCTGGTCCAGCTCGACCCGGGGGGCGTGCCGGTCGTCCCGCTCTGAAGCCCTCCCGCGGCGCGCCTTCCGCCGGCGCCCCGGTTCAGGGCGTCGCGTCGGCGGGAGCGGTCGCCGACGCGCGGGCCTCGCGGGCCGCCCCGGGAAACCAGCGCTCGGCGAGCGCGCGAGCGATCGTCGCGTCGGTCGCCGCCGTCGGGTGCCAGTCCTTCGGGATCAGGTCCGGCGGTCCCTTGCCGGTGGGGAGGATCGTGGAAATCGGAACGACGTCGAGCCCGCGCGCGGCGAGCAGGTCGAGCAGGTGCGAGCCGCGCTTCGAATTCGCGTCCCAGACGATCGTCGTGAGCGTCGCGTTCCAGCGCTCGCGCACGAGCTTCGACGAGCGCTCGACGATCCGCACCCAGAGTTCGTCGTCGACCCTGGGATCGACCGGGCGATCGAGCCACGGCGGCAGCCAGCGCCCCCCGAAGAGCGACTGGCCGAGCCGGATCAGGCGCGCCGCGACCTGGCCGTGGAACGGTCCGCGCCAGGCGACGCCGTCGCCCTCGACCTCGTAGCGCGGTCCCTCGAAGTCCCAGGGCGCGAGCCCGGCCGCGCGCGCCGGGTGGTGGTCCATCGCCGAGTAGAACGCGTGCGCGACGCCATGGCGGATCCGCTCGTCGAGATGGTCGGTCTCGAGCATGCGCAGCATCTGGTGGGCACCGTGGCCGGAGTGGCCCGCGTTCACGACGTCGAACTGCCGGCCGGTCGCCTCCGCGAACTGCCACGGGAGGCTCTGCTCGTCGGCGATGCCGTCGCCGAAGGTGTAGGAGCAGCCGAAGAAGACGACGGCCGGGCGGTCGGGCGCGGTCGGCGGGGGCGTGACGCGGTCGCCGAACCGGTCGATCGTGTAGATGGCGTCGTAGAGCGTGTCGCCGCCCTCGTGCTTCACGGCGCGGAAGCGGCTGCCCGGGCGATAGATCGAGCCGAGGTCCGGGTCGTGGACGTAGGGACGGACGCGACGCCCTCCGTCGTCGGCGAGGTGGAAGCGGGTCGGGTTGCGGTCGCCGATCGCGGCGACGACGAGCAGCAGCAGCGCGACGGGCGCCGCGACGCCGGCGACGAGCAGGCCG
>JAFMJW010000028.1 GCA_017853315.1 Alphaproteobacteria bacterium | reverse complement strand
GCGACATGGAGGCCGCGATCGCGCTCTCCGGGCAGGTCGCGGGCCGCATCGACGAAGTGCGGCCGGTCGCCGAGATCATCGCCGACACCGTCGCGGGCTTCCGCGCCACCTGCGCGCGGCTCGGCGCGATGGCGGGCTGAACCCGGACCTTCCGGTCCGCGCCCGGCGTGCCGCCCGGGCCCCGCGCGACCGCGGCGGAGCGCCTGCGGCCGAGGCTCGCCCCGCCGTCGCGTTGTGGCCCGCCGCGGCGGCGGTGTAGCGTCGCGCCATGCGCAACGAGGACTTCCGCGGCCGGATCGGCCGCACGATCGCCGATTCGGAGCCGTGGTTCGAGGAGCCGGAGCACCCGGGCGAGGGCGCGCCGAACGTCGTGATCGTGCTGCTCGACGACACCGGGTTTGCGCAGCTCGGCTGCTTCGGCAGCGAGATCGAAACGCCGAACGTCGACGCACTCGCCGCGGCCGGGCTCCAGTTCACGAACTTCCACGTGACCCCGCTGTGCTCGCCGACGCGGGCGGCGCTGCTCACCGGTCGATCGCAGCACCGCGCCGGCATGCGCTCGGTGTCGAACTTCCGGACCGGCTTCCCGAACATGCTCGGGCACGTGAGCCACAAGACGGCGACGCTCGCCGAGGTGCTGCGCGATCGCGGCTGGGCGACCTACGCGATCGGCAAGTGGCACCTCGCCCCGATGGAGGAGTGCTCGGCCGCGGGTCCCTTCGACCAGTGGCCGCTCGCCCGCGGCTTCGACCGCTTCTACGGCTTCCTCGACGGCGAGACCGACCAGTTCCACCCGACGCTCGTGTCCGACAACCACCCGGTCGACCCGCCCGGGCGCCCGGAGGACGGCTACCACCTCTCGGAGGACCTGGTGGACCGCGCGTTGCGCATGATCTCCGACGGCAAGGGCGTGCGACCCGACCGCCCCTTCTTCGCCTACCTCGCCTTCGGCGCGACCCATGCCCCGCACCAGGCACCGCCCGCCTGGCTCGCCAAGTACCGCGGCCGCTTCGACGAGGGCTGGGACGTCGTGCGCGAGCGCTGGTACCGACGCCAGCTCGAGCGCGGCGTCATCCCGCCCGGCACGAAGCTCGCGCCGCGCAACCCCGGCGTCGAGCCGTGGGACTCGCTGCCCGAGAACCAGCGCCGCCTCGCGGCTCGGCTGCAGGAGGCGTTCGCCGCCTTCCTCGACCACACCGACGTGCAGATCGGCCGCCTGGTCGAAGGGCTCCGCGCGATGGGCCAGCTCGAGAACACGATCCTCGTCGTGCTCGCGGACAACGGCGCCAGCCAGGAGGGCGGGCCGTTCGGCGTGATGCACGAGATGAAGTTCTTCAACGGCATCCTGGAGACGCCCGACGAGGCGATCGCGCGCATCGACGACATCGGCGGGCCGAACAGCCACACGAACTACCCGTGGGGCTGGGCGCAGTGCGGGAACGCGCCCTTCAAGTGGTACAAGCAGAACACCCACGAGGGCGGCGTCCACGTGCCGATGATCCTGCACTGGCCGGCGGGGATCGCGCCCGCCCAGCGCGGCACGAAGCGCGACCAGTTCGTCTTCGTGAGCGACGTCGCGGCGACGCTCTACGAGGTCCTCGGCATCGAGCCTCCGGCGACCTACCGCGGCGTGGCGCAGCACCCGGTGACCGGCCACTCGTTCGCGCGTGCGATCGCGGAGCCGGCGGCGCCTGCGACGAACCGGCTCCAGTACTTCGAGAACGGCGGCAGCCGCGCGATCGTGCACGAGGGCTGGAAGGCCGTCTGCCGCCACGAGAAGGGTGCCGACTTCGACTCCGAGCCGTGGGAGCTCTACCGCATCTCGGAGGACGCATCCGAGTGCGACGACCTCGCCGCCGCGATGCCCGACAAGCTCGCCGAGCTGGTCGCGTCGTGGTGGAAGGAGGCCGAGGTGCACGGCGTGCTGCCGCTCGACGACCGCGGCATCGAGCTCTTCGGCGCGCGCTTCCGCGATCGCTCGCCGCACCCGAAGAGCCGCCGCTACGTCTACCGCCCGCCGATGTCGCCGCTGCCCGGACAGGCGTCGGCCGCGATCGGCGGCCGGAGCTTCGACCTGGTCGCGAAGGTCACGCGCGCACCCGGCGACGAGGGCGTGCTCTACGCGACCGGGACCGCGAACTCCGGCTTCTCGTTCTTCGTGCAGGGCGACCGGCTGGTGTTCGACTACAACGCCTTCGACGACCACCGGGTGGTCGAGTCCGACGTGCGCGTGCCCGAGGGCACTTCCACCCTCGCGGTGAAGGTGCGCCGGCTCTCCAGCCGCACCGGCGCCGCCGAACTCGAGATCGACGACCGGCCCTGCGGCCACGTCGAGCTACCGCTGTTCATGCTCATGATGTCGTCGGTCGGACCGAGCGTCGGCCAGGACCACGGCTCGGCGGTGAGCAGGCGCTACCAGGCGCCGTTCGCGTTCTCCGGGACGCTGCACGAGGTCGTGATCCAGGCGAGCCCGGAGCGCTTCGCCGACGCCGCGGCGGCCGGGCACGCGGCGGAGATGAGCCGCCAGTGACACACGCTCGTCCCGAACGCGGACGGGGTCCGGCCCGGGGGCCGGGAGGAGGAGAGTCGTGAAGACGCGCGCCGCGGTGGCCTTCGAGCCGAACCGGAAGCTGTCGATCGAGGAGGTGGACCTCGACGGCCCCCGCGAGGGCGAGGTGCTGGTCGAGATCCGTGCGAGCGGCGTCTGCCACACCGACGCCTACACGCTCTCGGGTCGCGACTCCGAGGGCATCTTCCCCTCGATCCTCGGCCACGAGGGCGCGGGCGTCGTGCGCGAGGTCGGAGCGGGCGTGAAGAGCGTCCGGCCCGGCGACCACGTGATTCCGCTCTACACGCCCGAGTGCCGCGCCTGCGAGTACTGCCTGTCGGGCAAGACGAACCTCTGCCAGGCGATCCGCGAGACGCAGGGGCGCGGACTCATGCCCGACGGTACGAGCCGCTTCTCGCTCGGCGGGCGCCCGATCCACCACTACATGGGCACCTCGACCTTCTCGAACTTCACGGTGCTGCCCGAGATCGCGGTCGCGAAGATCCGCGAGGACGCCCCCTTCGACAAGGTCTGCTACATCGGCTGCGGCGTGACGACCGGGATCGGCGCGGTCCTCAACACGGCGAAGGTCCGCCCGGGCGACAACGTGGTCGTGTTCGGGCTGGGCGGGATCGGGCTGAACGTCGTGCAGGGCGCGCGCCTCGCGGGCGCGGGCATGATCGTCGGCGTCGACCTGAACCCGGGCCGGCGCGCGATCGCCGAGCGCTTCGGGATGACCCACTTCGTCGATCCCGCCGAGGCCGGCGACGACCTCGTCCCTCACCTCGTGAACCTGACCCGCGGCGGGGCGGACTTCAGCTTCGAGTGCATCGGCAACGTGAAGGTCATGCGCCAGGCGCTCGAGTGCTGCCACAAGGGCTGGGGCACGAGCGTCATCATCGGCGTCGCGGGTGCGGGCGAGGAGATCTCGACGCGCCCCTTCCAACTCGTCACCGGCCGGGTCTGGAAGGGCACCGCCTTCGGCGGGGCGCGCGGCCGCACCGACGTGCCGCGGATCGTCGACTGGTACATGGACGGCAAGATCGAGATCGACCCGATGATCACGCACGTGCTGCCGGTCGGGGAGATCGACCGCGCGTTCGAGCTCATGCACCAGGGCGAGTCGATCCGGAGCGTCGTGACGTTCTGAGGCGGTTCGACCGCGCAGGGAGACGGTTTTCCCGCTGAGCTGCCGTGTGGTGACGCGCGGCGCTCCTCGGCTCGAGCAGGGGCGTCGCGGGGCCGTCCCCCCCCGCCCGCTGCGATGTCGACTCAGGCCGCCGCGGGGTCGTCCAGCGTGAGCCACAGCCGGAGCAGGTGCCGCTCCCTCCCCGGTGCGTCCTCGTAGGCCGTCCGCGCATGCACGACGACGTGGTTCGAGACGAGTTGCACGTCGCCCTGCTCGAACTCCATGTCGAACGCGAAGCCGGGCTCGGACGCGATCCCGTCGAAGGTGTCGAACAGCTCCCGCTCGACCGGCCCGACCGGCGCGCCCGCGTGGCGCTCCGCCGACCGGAAGTAGTCCGAGTGCCAGAAGGTGCGAAGCCGTCCGCCCGCGTGCCGGCACGGCACGACCGGGATCCAGCCCGGCCCCGCGCGCGTCTCGTCGCGCAGGTCGAGCGCGACGGGCTCCCAGAGCCGTCGCGC
Organism: Alphaproteobacteria bacterium; assembly: GCA_017853315.1. Classification (GTDB taxonomy): domain Bacteria; phylum Desulfobacterota; class Binatia; order UBA12015; family UBA12015; genus REEB422. Next base: position 22,351 of record JAFMJW010000028.1, on the reverse strand, counting down.
GAGGTCGGGTCTCCGGCGCAGCAGCTCGTCGTACACGGCGACCGAGCTCGCGACCCGGCTCGCCCCGCCGCGGAGCGCCGTCCGGAGACAGACGAGCCCGACCACGTCGGCCAGGTCGCAGTGCCACGCGATGTCGCCCGCGGTACGGTAGCGCCGCACGAACGGGTTGTCCGCGTCCTCGCCGGTGTCGACCACGTGGCCGAGCACGTCGCCGGCCGGGTTCTGCGCGCCCGGGACGCCCAGGTGCAGCCCGAGGCCCCAGGAGGCGAGCGCGGAGAGCTCGTCGCCCCAGCGCTCGACCGGCAGCCCGCGCAGCACGACCAGCCCGCGGCCTTCACGCAGCTCGCGTGCCCACGCGCGCACCCGCCGCGCGAGCGTGGGCAGGGCGAAGTCCTCGCGCCGCAGGACGCCCGGGGCGAGTCCCCGAGAGGCTGCCGCGGCGGCTGCGCGCTCGATCTCGGCGACCTCGTCCGCGGAGAGCCGCTCCAGCCAGTCGCCCCGCGCCCGGAGCTCGTCCGCGCGCCACGCGGCGGGGCCGCCGACCGGTCCCGCCGGGATCGCCTCGTGCGGCCGGTCGAAGTAGCGGCCCGCCTGCTCGGCGAACGAGAGCATGGCGCCGTCCACGGCGAGCGCTCCGCTCAGGACACCGGCCGCAGCGTCGGGTCGCGCCCGGTCGTGCCGTGGTCCATGCCGACGATCGTCTGCGAGAGCGGCCCGCCGCCGATGATCTCGATCGCGTTGCCGCCGCGCGCGGTGGCGCCGCCGTCGACGACCAGCGAGGCGCCGGTCACGAAGACCCCGTCGTCGCTCGCGAGGAAGAGCGCCGCCGCTGCCACGTCCTCGGGGCGGCCCGCGTCGGGCCACGGCTGGTACTTCTCGAGCATCGGGCGCAGCACGTCGGGGTTGCCGCGGTGGAGCAGCGGGGTCAGGATCGCGCCCGGGCAGATCGCGTTCACCCGCACGCGGTCCGGAGCGAGCTCGATCGAGACCGCGCGCGTCAGGTTGATCACCGCGGCCTTCGCCGCCGAGTAGGCTTGCGGGCCGTCTCCGCCGGTGAGTCCCGCGATCGACGCGGTCGACAGGATGCTGCCGCCGCGGCCCTGCGCGCGCATCACCCGCGCCGCGTGCTTCATGCCGAGGAACACGCCGCGCAGCAGCACGGCCTGGGTGTGGTCCCAGTCGGCGGCGTCGAGGTGGGTGATCGGTCCGAAGGCGCCGGCGATGCCCGCGTTGTTGAACATGCAGTCGAGCCCGCCGAACTCGCGGGTCGCGGTCGCGACCGCCTCCTCGACGTCGTCCTCGACCGAGACGTCGGTCCGCACGAAGCGCACCGAGGCCGCGTGGCCCGCGTGGGCCGCGAGCGAGACCGTCTCGTGGCCGGTCGCCTCGTTCAGGTCGGCGACGACCACCTTCGCGCCCTCGGCGAGGAAACGAAGCACGGTCGCACGACCGATGCCGTTGCCGCCGCCGGTGACCACCGCGACCTTGCCCCCGAGCCTTCCCGACATGCCCCCTCCGTTCCGCCGGGCCCCTCGAGGCCGGCGACGGACGCTACACCGGGCGCCGGGCCCCGGGAAAGCCGCGCCGCCCGCGCCCCGCGGCTTGTCTCCGACGTCTCGATGGTTATGGCTTCGGGCATGCAGGAATCCTGGGTCATCGACGTCACCGACCAGACCTTCGAGCGCGAGGTCGTCGAGCGCTCCCGCAAGGTCCCCGTCGTGGTGGACTTCTGGGCGCCGTGGTGCGGGCCGTGCAAGACGCTCGGGCCGCTGCTCGAGAAGCTCGCCGCCGAGAGCCGCGGAGCCTTCGTGCTCGCGAAGGTGAACGTGGACGAGAACCCGATGGTCGCACGCGCGGCCGGCGTGCAGAGCATCCCGCTCGTCGTCGCCCTGCGCGACGGGCAGATCGTCTCCGAGTTCGTCGGCGCGCAGCCGGCCGCGACCGTGCAGAAGTTCATCCAGTCGGTGATCGGCGTGGACGAGACCGCGCAGTGGCTCGACGACGCGGAGAAGCTGGCGGCGACCGACCCGGCCTCGGCCGAGCGGGCCTACCGCGCCGTGCTCGTGAAGAAGCCGGGGCACCCGAAGGCGAGCCTCGGGCTCGCCCGCCTGCTCGCCGCGGCCGGTCGCACCGACCAGGCGAAGGCGGTGCTCCAGACCGCGCAGGCCGACCCCGACTCGCCCGAGGCGGAGATGATCGCGACCGCGCTCCGCGCGCTCGCCGCGGCGGCGGCCGTGTCGCCGGCCGAGGAGCAGGCGCTGCGCGACAAGATCTCGGCCGACCCCGGCGACCTCGCCTCCCGGATCGCGCTCGGCAAGCTCCTCGCCGCAGGGCAGCGCTGGGACGACGCGCTCGCCGAGCTGCTCGATGCCGTGAAGCGCAACCGCGACTTCGACGAGGGGGCGGCCCGCAAGGCCATGCTCGACGTCTTCGCGCTGCTCGGCCGCGACAACCCGGTCACCTCCCGGTACCAGCGCGAGCTCTCGACCGTTCTCTTCCGCTGAGGCGCTCGTGGTCGGCTGGTCGATCGAGCGGCGGGCGGCCTCGCAGGCGCCGGTCGAGCGAGTGTGGGAGTTGCTCGCCGACGCGCGGAGCTGGTCGTCGTGGTCGCGCCTCACGGCGAGCGCGCTCGCCGAGGAGGCGCCCGGCCCCGACCCGAACGGGATCGGGGCACTGCGCCGCTTCTCGGTCGGGCCCGGCGCGAGCCTCGAACGCGTGGTCGCCTGGGATCCACCGCGCCACCTCGCCTACGAACTCGTCTCGGGGCTGCCGATCACCGGCTACCGGGCGGACGTGACCCTCGCGCCGCGGCCCGGCGGCGGGACCTCGATCGAGTGGCGCGCGCGCTACCGCGGGCGTCCGCCAATCGTGGGTGCGGCCATCCACGCCTTCCTCGGCTGGTTCCTGCAGGACACCGCGGACCGGCTGGCGCGCGCGGCCGAGCGGTGAGGTCAGGTCGAAGGCATCCCGAGTCGGGAATTCCCCGGGTTGTACGAACTGGGTGGCGGGAGTAACCGGAAGGTCAGGACGGAGGAGCGGTGGACGGAGGCAAGCCTTCGGCCTCGGCTCGGAGGGTGCTCTCATGAGGTTCGGCGGGATGTTGTCGGGTCGGGTCGGACGAGTCGCGGTGGCTTCGGCGATCCTGCTCGGTCCTGGAGTCGTCGGCTCCGCGTTCGCGGTCCCGATCTGCGGCACCGGCACCGACTGCCGCAGCACGCTGATCGCCGACGGGCAGGGCATGGTCGCCGCGCTCGAAGCGAACGTCGCCGAGGAGCGCGACCGCCGCGCGCCGATCCAGGACCTGAACGAGGGCATCCGCCGCTTCCAGGAGGAGGCGCCGGCGAAAGAGGCAATCACCTACTGTGCCGGTGCCGCGAAGGAGGACGACCGAGGGCTCAAGAAGTTCGCCCGGGCGGTGAAGGGCATCGAGAAGCTGACGAGCCGCGGGCTCGCGCCTGCGAGCGTCGCGGCGCTGAACGCCGCGATGACGACCGACATCATCACGACCGTGACGGCGAACGTCGACGAGCTCGAGGCGCTCCTCGGATCGGTGACCGCCCAGATGGTGACGAGCCGCTCGCGGATCGCGAAGGCCAACGAGTACTTCGCGCTCGGCAAGCTCGGCAAGGCGGCCGACCAGGCGCAGCGCGGCTACGACGTGGTCCGCGACCCGGGCTGCGAGGTCAGCATGCGGTCCTGCACCGCGACCTTCACGCCGGACCTGATCGACAGCGACGTCGACAACTCGACGGATTTCGAGTTCGTGCCCTCGCCCGAGGCCGCCTCTTGCAAGACCGAAGTCCTGCGGAACGGCACGCTGCTCGCCGCCGGCGACCTGACCCCCTGCGAGGCGACGACCGACACCTTCGACTGGGACTCGCTGATCGCCGACGGCTTGGACCCCGGCGACACGGTCACCTTCCGCTACCTGCGCTCGAACGACACACTGGCCTGCAGTGCGACCCTGACGCTCGCGCCGGTCGAGCCCTAGGCTTCCCGGGAGGGGCCGCGGACGCGACGAGCATCCGCGGCCCCGGACGGCCTGCCTCCCCGCGGACGGCGCGACGACTCGTCGCGCCGTTCGCGCATGTGACGGCCGCACGCGCTCAGGCGTCGCCGCGCGTCGGGATCGCGCGCACCCGGGCGACGACCTCCGCCCACTCCGCCGGATGGTTCGCCTCCGGTCGCGCGTGGCAGATCGGCGCGATGCGATCGACGAGCCCCGCGTAGCGTGCCGCGAGCGCCTCCGGGACCTCGTCCGGCTCGCAGCGCACCGCGAACGCGTCGAGCACCCGGTCGTCGACCACCGCGCCCATGTCGAGCCAGCGGCCCTCGCGCACGAGCCGGTTCAGTTCCTCCTGCATTCCGCCCCAGCCGTGGGCTTCCAGCACGCAGCGGTAGGACGGCGTCGAGCCGTAGAAGGCGAGCTGCATGCGGGTGGTCTCCTCGGCGCGACGCATCTCCTCGGCCGTGTACCCGGTCACGACCAGCGCCTGGCAGGCGACCTCGAAATCGCGAGGCTTCCTCCCGGCGCGCGCGAGGCCATCGTCGATCGCGGGGAGCGTCGTGCCGTGCAGGAACGCGGGCGAGTTCATCGGGTGGACGAAGAGCCCGTCGGCGACCTCGGCCGCCATGCGGGTCATCGGGCGCCCGACGCCCGCGAGCACGATCCGCGGCGGCCCCCACGGGCTCGGCTCCGGCTTGAACAGCGGCGGCATGAGCGTGTGCCGGTAGAACTCGCCCTGGAAGTCGAGCCTCGCGTCCTCGTTCCAGCAGCGCCAGATCGCGCGGGTCGCGAGCACGATCTCGCGCATGCGGGCGATCGGCCGCTCCCAGGTCGCGCTGAACCGCCGCTCGACGTGGGCGCGCACCTGCGAGCCGAGCCCGAGCACGAAGCGGCCTTTCGAGAAGAGCTGCAGGTCGTGCGCGAGCTGGGCCAGGTGTGCGGGGCTCCGCGGCAGCGCGATCGCGATCGCGGTCGCGAGCTCGACGCGCGAGGTGTGCTCGGCCGCGATCGCGAGCGGGAAGAACGGGTCGTGCGGACCTTCGAAGGTGAAGATCCCGTCGTGGCCGATCTCCTCGAGCGCGCGGGCCTCGCCCGGGACGACGCCGAGATCGGTCGCGAGCAGCGGCGCGTCCACCTTCATGCCGCGCCCCCGTTCGGCGAGATCACCTGCCCGGTGCAGAAGCCCGCTTCGTCGGAGACGAGGTAGGCGCAGGCCGCCGCGACGTCGTCGGGCTGGCCGATGCGCCGCACCGGCAGCCGCCGGACGACCTCGTCGTAGAGGCCCTCGGGTGCGCCGGCGCCGCGGATGAGCGGCGTGTCGATCAGCCCTGGCGCGATCGCGTTGACCGTGACCCCGCGCGGTCCGAGCTCCTGGGCGAGCGACTTCGTGAGCCCGATCACGCCGGCCTTCGCCGCCGCGTAGTGCGAGAGCCCCGGTCCTCCCCCGTTCAGCGCGGCGGTCGACGACACGTTCACGATGCGCCCCCAGCCCGCCTCGGCCATCGCGGGTGCGAGCTCGCGACAGGCGAGGAAGGTGCCCTTCAGGTGGACCGCGATCATGCGGTCGAAGGTCTCCTCCGCGAGCGTCGCGATCGGGTCGAAGGCGGCGATGCCGGCCGAGTTGACGAGGATCGAGGGCGTCCCGAGCTCGGCCCGGGCCCGTGCGGCTGCGTCCGCCACCGCGCGCGCGGCGGACACGTCGGCCGCGACCGCGATCGCCCGGCCGCCGCCGGCGCGGATCTCGGCCGCGACGGCCTCGGCCGCTCCGGCGTGGAGGTCGACCACGGCGACCGCGGCTCCCGCCGAGGCGAGCCGCAGCGCGATCGCACGCCCGATGCCCGAGCCCCCTCCCGTCACGAACGCGATCCGCCCCGCGTGCTCCATCCCTCGCCCGATATGATAGAGGCTCGCGCATGTCGACGCTTCGGATCGAGGGAGAGGTCGAGCGCCCGCTCGCGCTCGGCACGGGCGACCTTTCGGGATCGGCCGGGCAGGTCGAGGACGTGTCGGCGGTCGTTCCCGGCCGCCGGGGCCGCGCCGTCCGGCTCGACGCGCTGCTCGCGACCGCGGGCGCGCGGGAGGCGGCGACCCACCTCTCGCTGGTTTCGTCCGACGGCTTCGCGGCGAGCGCGCCGCTCGCGGCGCTGCGGCACGGGGTCGTGCTCTACGCGTCGCCCGACGGCGGGGCCCTCGCGGACGCGCAGGGCGGGCCGTTCCGCTTCCTCGTGCCCGAGGCGGAAGGCTGCTCGCTCGACGACGTGTCCCATTGCACCAACGTGAAGCGACTCGCGGTGCTGCGACTCACGGCAGGGCCGGGAGCGGACACGCGTCCGCGCAGCGAGGACGCCCACGCCGCGCTCCACGCCCGGGAGCGCCGTCGGCACGACTGACCGGAAAGCGACCCGTCACCGGTGAGATCCGGCGTCGGATCGGGTAGGGCAGGGCAGGCGGGTCGCCGGCGGCGCACGCGGCCCCGGGGGAGGACGACGGATGGAGCGCACCGGGAGGGCATGGTTCGCACGCGCGTTCGCGGGCGCGGTGGTCGCGGGAGCCCTGCTCGCGCAGGGATGCGAGGCGGTGGCGGGAGCGCCGGCCGGAACCGCGACGGTCGCGAACGCGTCGGCGCAGGTGGGCGAGGCCCCGTCCGCCCCGACGGACACGGCGGCGCCGGTCGCATCCGTCGCCCCGTCGAAGGCCTCGATCGACGCCGGCGCGGCCCTCTTCCAGCGCAAGTGCGCCGCCTGCCACGGGCCCGGCGGCCGCGGCGACGGCCCCGAGGCGCAATTCTTCGCCCGTCCGCCGCGCGACCTGCGAACGGGCTTCGTCGTGGCCCACGCGGACGACGAGCTGGTCGGAAAGATCCGCGACGGGCACTCTCTGCGGGTCGACGTCGACCCCGAGGCGATGCGGCTCCGCGCGAAGGAGACCGAGCAGATCGCGCAGTGGATGCGCCGCCTTCCCGGGATCGACTGGGAAGTCGTCGAGCGCGGCAACGAGGTCTATCTCGACCGCTGCGAGGTCTGTCACGGGCCGTTCGGCCGCGTCGCACCGACGGCGACCCTGCCGCCGGGCGTGCGCAGGACCCCACGGGACCTTTCCTCGCCCGCCTTCCAGCGCTCGGTGAGCGACCGCCAGCTCGCGCTGCTCGCGCGCCACGGGAAGAACGCCATGCCGGCGATCCCGGGCCTCGACGACGACGACCTGCGCGTGCTGGTGCCGTTCCTGCGTACCCTCTCGCCGGGCCACGAACTCTACGGCACGTATTGCGCGAACTGCCACGGCGAGGACGGGCGCGGATCGACCGTGATCGCGGCCGAGGGCGACCGCCCGCCCGTCGTGTTCGACCGCGCGTACTTCCGAAGGCACGACGCCGAGGACCTGCGCGGCAAGGTCTGGCACATGCTCGCGAAGAACGGGTCGGCGATGCCCCACTTCTCGGCGCGCCTCACCGACGCGCAGGCGCGCGAGATCGTGGCGTGGCTGCGTGCGACCTCGACGCCGCCCGCAGCGCCTCCGGCCGCTGCACCACCGTCGCCGGCGCACTGATTTGCGCGGCGCGGTCGCCCGGCTCCCGCGAGGACGGGCGACCGGGCGCCCGGCGCGCGTTCAGTCCTCGAACGACCCGTGGCGCCCGGCGCCGCGGGCGAAGCGCGAGGCACCGGCGACGGTTTCGCCCGAGCGGATCACCTCGAGCGCGTCGCGCGTCTCCCGCCGGAGCGCTTCCTCGATCGACAGCTCCCACTGCCGGTAGGACGACAGCCGGTCGGTGCGCATGCAGAGCTGCGGGAACTCCGCGAGCGCGCGCGCGAGCTCGACCGCGGCCGGGAGCGAGTTCCCGGGGGGCACCAGCCGATTCGCAAGCCCCATGCGGAGCGCCTCCTCGCCCGAGACCCCGCGCCCGGTCAGGACGAGGTCGAGCGCGTGGGAGTGGCCGATCATGCGGACGAGCCGCACCGTGCCGCCGTCGCACAGCGGGACGCCCCACCGGCGGCAGTAGACGCCGAACACCGCGTCCCGGGCGGCGACGCGCAGGTCGCACCAGGCCGCGAGCTCGAGCCCGCCCGCGACCGCGTGCCCCTCGACGGCGGCGACGACCGGCTTCGACAGCAGCATGCGGGTCGGGCCCATCGGGCCGTCGCCGTCGAGCGTCACGACGTTGCCGCGCCCCGACGAGATCGCCTTCAGGTCGGCGCCCGCGCAGAAGGTGCCGCCGGCGCCGGTCAGCACCGCGACCGAGAGCGCCGGGTCGGCGTCGAAGGCGCGGAACGCCTCGGCGAGTGCGGCGGCGGTCGGCGCGTCGACCGCGTTGCGGACCTCGGGCCGGTCGATCGTCACGACCGCGACCGGGCCGTCGGTCTCCACGCGAACCGTCGTCATGGCAGTCCCCCCGGTCGAGCGCCGCGCGTCGCGGGCGATCAGCCTACTGCAGCGTGGGGCGGCCGGATCCGGTCTCGCCGCCGCCTTCGCCGTCGTCGTCCTCGTTCTCGTCGACGTCGGGGTCCAGCTCGCCGCGACGCCGCAGCTTCGAGGCGAGCGTCGTGCGCTTCACCCCGAGCATGCGCGCGGCGGCCTGCTTGTTGCCCTTGGTGCGCCGAAGCGCCTCCGTGATGAGCCGGTTCTCGAAGTCCTCGACCGCCTGGGCCAGGTCGAAGCCCTCGACGGCGAGGAAGGGCAGGGACTCCTCGTGCCGGCGGGCGGTCCGGCGTCCCGAGCGCACGTCGTCGAGGGTCACCCGCGCGCCCTCGCAGAGGATGCCGAGGCGCTCGATCGTGTTCTCGAGTTCACGGACGTTGCCGGCCCAGTCCATCGAGCAGAGCTCGTCCATCGCGTCCCCGTCGATCGCGACCTCGGCACCGGGGCGCTTCAGGTTCTTGCGGCGCAGGAAGTGGGTGACGAGCAGCGGGATGTCGGTGCGTCGGTCGCGCAGCGGCGGCACCTCGATCGGGACGACCTCGAGCCGGTAGTAGAGGTCCTCGCGGAAGAGGCCGCGCGTGACGAGTTCGCCCAGGTCCTTGTTCGTCGCCGCGATGACGCGGACGTCGACGTGCTGCGAGCGGCGCCCCCCGACCGGGCGGATCTCCTTGTCCTGGAGCACTCGCAGCAGCTTCACCTGCAGCGCGGGGCTCATCTCGGCGACCTCGTCCAGGAAGATCGTGCCGGTGTTCGCGACCTGGAACATGCCCTCGCGAGCCTCGACCGCGCCGGTGAACGAGCCGCGCTCGTGCCCGAACATCTCGGACTCGAGCAGCTCGGCCGGGATCGCGCCGCAGTTCACCGCGACGAAGGGCTTCTCGGCCCGCGGGCTCGCGGCGTGGATCGCGCGCGCGACGACCTCCTTGCCGGTGCCGCTCTCGCCGAGCACGAGCACGGTCGCGTCGGTCGGGCCGACCCGGTCGATGAGCGCCTTCACCCGCTGCATCCGCGGGTGCTCGCCGATCAGCTCGACCTTGCGGGGGAGGTCCTGCACGGGATCGTCAGCGCAGGTTGGCGGTGAGGCGCACCCGCGAGCGCACCTCGATCTCGCCGGCCTGGATCGGGGTCTCGGGGGGAGGTGGCGCGGCGGCCGCCCCGGCGACCATGTCGCGCATCATGATCGGGCGCGGCTCGTCGGCGGTGCCGCCTTCCTCGATCCGCTGGACGCTCTCGATCGAGAGGCCGGCGCCCGAGGCCGCGGCCTCGGCGCGCGCCTTCGCGTCGGCCACGGCGAGCCGCAGCGCCTCGCGCTCGGTGCCGGCGCGGTCCTTCAGGTCGAAGCGGACCGAGGCGACGTCGGTCGCGCCCGCGCCGATCGCGCGGTCGATCGTCTCGCCGGCCTTCGCCGGGTCGTCGAGCCGCACCTCGATCGTGTTGCGGGCGAGGAAGTCGCGCGGCACCCGGCGGCCGTTCACGTAGTCGGCCTCCTGCGCGAGCTCGAAGGAGAGCGTGCGCAGCGAGTCCTTCGCGAGGCCTCCCTCGACGAGCTTCGCCTGCACGGCCGTCATCGTCGTCGCGGCCTGCCGCTGGGCTTCGCGCGGGTCCTTGTTGCGCGACTCGACCGAGAGCACGAGGAAGGCGCGGTCGGGCGACTGGCGCACCACCGCCTCGCCGTCGACCACGACGACGCGCGGTCGCGGCGCGGTCTCCTCGCCGTCGGCCGCCCGAGCGGGCGCGGCCCGCGAGGCCGTGACCAGGGCCGCGCCGAGGACGATCGCCCGTCCCGCCGCGGCCTTCGCCGATCCCGTGCCGAGGAGGAAACCCATGGGCCTCGATTATCCGATGGCCGGATCCGAGTCGATCCCGCGTCGCGGGGATCGCGCACCTCGCATAGAGTCGAGGGGATGGCGGACGAGGGCCGAAGCCGCATCGGGGCGATCTCGCTCGGGGTCGCGGTGGCCGGGGCGGTCGCGAGCCGGGTCGCCCTGCGCGCGGGGGGCGAGCCGCACCCGTTCTGGCTCGAGGTCCTCGCGGCCGGCTTCGAGGCCGGCGTGGTCGGCGGCCTCGCCGACTGGTTCGCGGTGACGGCGCTCTTCCGCCACCCGCTCGGGCTCCCGATCCCGCACACGGCGATCATCGCGAACCGCCGCGAGAAGATCGTCGACGCGATCGTGCAGACCGTCGAGAGCGACTGGCTTTCCCCCGATGCGATCGGCACACGCCTCGGGCGGCTTCGCCCGAGCGAGCTCCTGCTCGACTGGATCGGCGACCCCGAGCATGCCGAGCGTCTCGGCGGTCCGGTGCGCGACGTGCTGCGGTCGCTCGCGGCCATGCTGGCCGAGCCCGAGCCGGTGCGCTTCGTCGAGCGGCTGGTGCGCGAGCGGATCCGCGACCTGCCCGACGACCGGGCGCTCGCGCTGCGCGTCGCGCAGGCGGTCGAGAGCCGCGAGGCGAGCCGGATGCTCCAGTCGGCCGCGGTCTCGCTCGCCAACCTGGCCGAGCGGCCGCAGACCGCCGACGAGCTCCAGTGGTGGATCGAGCGCTCGGCCGAGAAGCTGCACGAGGGCGGCAAGCGGATCGTGCCGTTCTTCCTGCGGCGCACGATCGTCCAGCGCAAGCTGATCGAGGCGGCCTGCTCGTACGCGTCGAGCGAGCTGCGCACGGCGGCGCTCGATCCGGCGCACCCGCTGCGCCGCGGCGCGAAGGACGCGGTCCGTCGCTTCGCCGAGCGCCTCGCGGCGGGCGACGAGGCGACCCGGCTCCAGGCCGAGCGCCTGCGGGTCGCGGTCAGCGAGAGCCTCGACCTCGAGCCGATCGTCGCGGGGCTTCTCGGCCGCGCGCGCGACCGGCTCGACGCCCAGCTCGCGGACCCGGAGAGCGAGATGTCGCGCTTCGTCGACCGCCAGCTGCGCGGCGGCATCCGGCGCGCGCTCGAAGACCCCGAGCGCCGGCGGGTCTTCGACGAGCGCGTCCGCGAGGGCGCGGTCGACCTGCTGCGACGCCACCATCACCAGATCGGCCTCACCGTGCGCGAGAACCTCGAGGCGCTCGACACCGGTGCGCTCGTCCGGCTGGTCGAGAGCCGGGTCGGCAACGACCTGCAGTACATTCGCCTGAACGGCGCGCTCGTGGGCGGTGTGATCGGGGCGCTGCTCGCCTCGCTGCGCTGGCTCCTCGGCTGACCGGCGCGGGCGGGCGAGCGTCGCGCGGTGCGCGCTCAGCGCGCCGGCGCCGCGAATCCGCCGGGCCGGGTGACCGGGCAGGCCGCCCCGATCCGCCGCAGGATCTCGAACAGCCAGACGAACTCGGGGTAGACGAGCGGCTTGCCGCTCGTCATGAGTGCGGCCGAGAGCTCGCGTTCGGGGTCGGCCCACACGACCACGTTCGTGAAGCCGATGTGGCCGAAGGCGTGCGGCGTGAACGGGCCGTAGAGGCTGAACCACTCGGCACCGAGCATGAAGCCGAGCCCGTAGCGGATCGGCAGGACGAGGTTCGCGTCGGGCTCGAGCCACGACACCTCGGAGGTCGCCCGCACGATCGTCCGGGGATCGAACACGCGTACGCCGTCGAGCTCGCCGCCGCGGCGCAGCATCTCCATGAAGCGGCACATCTCGTCCGCGGTCGCGACCACGTTGGCCGACGGCAGCACGCCCGACAGGAAGCGCGGGTCGTTCGACACTTCGACCACGCGCTCGAAGTCGAGCCCGAGCACGCGGCGGAACATCCCCGCGATCGGCGGCAGGACCGGCGTGCCGGTGAACGCGTTCTCCGCGACCCGTCCGAGGTCCTCGGGTGCCACGCCGTAGCCGAGCCCGCGCAGCCCGAGCGGCTCGCGGATCTCCTCGCGCAGCAGCGTCTGCAGGTCGCGCCCGGTCGCGACGCGCGCGACCTCGGCGAGCAGGAAGCCCGAGGTGATCGCGTGGTAGGCGAGTCGTGCGCCCGGCCGCGAGACCGGCTTCTCGTCGCAGAGCAGCTCGACGATCCGCGCAGGCTGCGCGAGCAGCTCCGGGTCCATCGCGTCGGGCGGCGGGTTGGGCACGCCCGCGCGGTGGCTCAGCAGGTGGCGGATCGTGATCGAGTGCTTCCCGTGGCGCGCGAAGTCGGGGATGTAGTCGCAGACGCGGTCGTCGAGGTGGATCGACCTGCGCTCGTCGAGCAGGTGCAGGACCATGGCCGTGACCGGCTTCGACGCCGAGAGCGCGCAGAAGAGCGTGTCCGGCGTCGCGACCACCTTCGCGGCTTCGCGGGGCGCACCCGGCGCGTTGCCCGACTGGTGCCCGATCGACCGATCGAGGAGCACGCGGCCCTGCCGTCGCAGGCAGAGCGCGATCGCGGGGTGCGCGCCGCTGCGGTAGAGCCCGCGCACCGCGCGCCAGATCCAGGGGATCGCCTCCGGCTCGACGCCGACCGAGCGGGGATCGACCTCCACGCCCTCGCGCACGTGCGTGACCTCGCGCAGCGACGCGGGCACCCGGCACCGCAGCTGGAGCCGCGGCAGGATCCCGATGCGTGCCGGCGTGGCCGCAGTTCCCCCTTCGCCTGCCATCGCCTCCCCCTATCCCCGCCACCCGGCCCGGACAATCGCCCACGCCGGTGCTCGCCCCCGGACCCGCCGGGGAGCCGGGAGGTGCCTCACTCCCCTGCGGGCCGCGAGGCCCGGGCGAATACCCCGGTCGCCGCCAGCGCCATCGCGGCCGCGATCGCGAACATCACCCGGTGCCCGAGCGAGTGCACGACCGGGCCGAGCGCGAGCGAGCCCGACGTGACGCCGATGTTGAAGCAGCCGTTGAACGCCGACTGCACGCGTCCCAGGTCGCCGTCGGCCGCGAGCCCGACGATGAAGGCGTTCAGCGTCGGGTAGACGACCCCCTGCGCGAGCCCGAAGGCGATCCCCGCGGCGGCGAACCCGAGTCGTCCGTGGACCGTGGACAGGCCGAGGATCGCGATCGAGAGCCCGACCATCGCGGGCAGGATCATGCGGCGGAGCCCCACGTCGTCGGCCACGCGCCCCGCCCACAGCCGGATCGCGATCGCGGCCGAGGTGTACGAGAGGAAGAAGGTCGCGACCGGCCCCAGGTGCTCGTCGAGAGCGAAGGTCGGCGTGAAGGTCATGACCGAGCCGAAGGCGACGCCGCAGAGCCCGGTCGCGAGCAGCACGGCGCGCACCACCCCGGAGAGCGGCCGGCGACGGTGGGCATCGTCGGCATGCGCGCCCCGCCGTCCGGCGTCGGGCAGCGTCCAGGCGATCGCCGCGCCGACCAGCGCGAAGCCGGCCGCCATCGCGAAGAGGAAGGGGAAGCCGCGCGAGTGCGAGACCTGCTCGCCGATCGTCGGTGCGAGAGCATGGGTCGTGAGCGTGGACACGCCGAAGAGCCCGAGCGCCGCCGCCCGTCGCTCGACCGGCGCGAACGCCGCGGCGAGCGTCGAGGTGGCGTTGAAGCCGGCCGCGAAGGCGAGCCCCTGCAGCGCGCGCAGCAGCATCATCTCCGGGCCGACGCGGTCGACGAACGAGAACGCGAACGCGCTCGCCGCCATCCCGAGGAGACCGACCCGCAGGAACACCCGGCACCCGAAGCGGTCGATGAGCGCGCCGACGATGAACACGCCTGCGAGCCCCGACACGCCGTTCAGGCCCATGACGAGCCCGACCTGGGAGTCGCTGCCGCCGAGCTCGCGGATGCGCACCGGCAGCAGGAAGAACGTGGCGAAGGTCATGAAGAAGCAGAAGTTCGCCGCCGTGATGCGGAGGAAGCGCGGCGTCAGCAGCTTCGGCGGCGAGGCGGCGCCGTCGCCGGGGTCGCTCAAGCGGCTCTCCCGCGGGCCCGCTCGGGCGCGGGGTCGGTCCGCAGCCACACCCGCATCGACCCGTCGTGGCCGTCGGATTCGACCTGCCGCTCGAAGCGCCGGACGAGGCCGCCCTCGCGCGCCGCGACCAGGTCGGGGATCGCGATCCGGAGCGCGCCGATCCCGCCGGGGCTGCCGCGCCCCTTGCCGTAGACGATCCGCACCTCGTCGTGACCGTCCGCGGCGGCGTCGGCGAGGAAGCGTTCGGTCGCGCGCACGGCGTCGGCGACGCCGAGCCCGTGCAGGTCGAGCACCGGGACCAGGCCGAGCAGGCGCGCGAGGCTCCGGCGCAGTCGCTCGACCGGCCCGCGGGCTCTCCCGGTCAAGCCGGGTCCCGGAAGCGCGGCGGACGGTTCTCCATGTTGGCGGCCACCGCTTCGAGCTGGTTCGGCCGGCCGAGGATCGCGGTCTGGAGCTCGGCCTCGAGCGCGAGCCCCTCGGCCGGGCTCCCGACCCAGGCCTGGTTCAGCAGGCGCTTCCCGCTGCGGATCGCCTCGGGCGACTTGCCCGCGATTTCGCGTGCCATTTCCATCGCGGCCGCGTGGGGGTCGGCGGCGGTGCGCGTCGCGAGGCCGATCGACACCGCCTCCTCGCCCGACACGACGCGCCCGGTGAAGGTGAGTTCCTTCGCGACGTCGAGCCGCACCAGGTGGCGCAGCGTCTGGGTGCCGCTCATGTCGGGCACGAGGCCCCACTTGATCTCCATGACCGACATCTTCGCGTCGGGAGCGACGATGCGGATGTCGGCTCCGAGGATGATCTGCAGGCCGCCGCCGTAGGCCACGCCGTGGACCGCGGCGATCACCGGCTGCGGGATCTCGTTCCAGACCCAGGCGGCGCTCTGTGCGAAGTTCGCGATCCGGCCCTCCTCGCGCTGGAGCAGGCTCCCGGTGGGGCGTTCGGCGGATCCCATCGCGAGGAAGCTCATGAAGTCGAGCCCCGCGCTGAAGCATCGCCCCTCGCCGGAGAGCACGACGGCGCGCACCGAGGACTCTCGCGCGAGCGCGCGCCCGGTCGCGATCAGCGCCTCGAACATCGGCTGGTCGAGGGCGTTCATCTTCTCGGCGCGCGAGAGTCGGACGTCGGCGACGCCGCCCTCGACCTTCACGGTCACGCGTTCGGACATGGGATCCTCCGGGCCGGCGTCGGGCCGGCGTTCGAGCCTGATCTATGGCGCACGGCCGACCACGCGCAACCGAGCAGCGCCCACGCGAGAGTGCCTCCCGCCGCCCGTCAGGCGACCGGCTCGAACAGCGGGCGGAGCGGCTTCGACAGGAACGCCCCGTGCGGGTCGAGCTCGCGGCGCAGGGCCGCGAAGCGCTCCCAGGACGGGTAGGCCGCCTGCGCCCAGGCCCCGTCGCGGAAATGCCGCTTGCCCCAGTGGGGTCGCCCGCCGTGAGCGAGGAAGATCGGCTCGCAGTCGCGGAAGAAGTCCTCGCACGGAAGGTCCGCCCCCTGGTGGAGCGAGATCGTGACCGTGGCCCGGCCGCCCGCCGGGCCGATCCAGCTTCGGTCGGCCGCGAGCGTCCGGAACTCGACGGGCCACTCGACGTGTCCGTGGCGGGACCGCATGCGCTCGCGCACCTCGAGGAAGCAGGCCGGTCCGGCTTCGACCGGCACCGCGTATTCCATCTCCTCGAAGCGCAGGTCGCGCACGCTCGGGAAGACCCGGTCGCTCCAGTCGACCCGCTGGTGGCGTCCGACGTCGGCGCCGACCGGGAGCTCGGTCGGGTCGAGCGACTTGTGCTCGACGAGGTCGCGGGACGGCCACCAGAAGAACTCGTAGTGGCGGTGCGCGGCCACGTTCTCGTCGAGTCGCGCCATCGCATCCTCGACCCCGCCCCGCCACGTGCGCTCGTGCAGGCGGTAGGCCGGGACGAGCTGCAGCGTGTACGCGATCGCGACCCCGAAGAGGCCGAGCGACACGCGGGCCGCGTCGAGCCGGTCGCCGTCGTCGTCGCCCCAGGTCCTGACGCGACCGTCGGCGGTCGCGAGGCGGACCGCGACCGCTTGCGTCGAGAGCGATCCGAGCGTCGGTCCGGTGCCGTGCGTGCCGGTGCCGATCGCGCCGCCGAGCGACTGCACGTCGACGTCGCCCTGGTTCGCGAGTGCGAGTCCGTGCGCGCGCAGGGGCTCTCCGAGCGCGGAGAGGCGCGTGCCCGCCCGGATCGTCGCGCGCCGGGCCGCCGCGTCGACCGACTCGACTCCGGTCCACTCCTCGAGCGAGACCAGCACGCCGTCGGTCGCGACCACCGGCGAGAACGAGTGGCCGCTGCCGGTCGTCCGCAGGACCGCCCCGGTCTCGGCGGCGCGTCGCACCGCGCGGACGATGCCGTCCTCGTCGCGCGGCCGCAGGACCTCGCGCGGCTCGCAGCGGACGCCGCCCGACCAGTTGCTCCAGGCGGGCGCGGTCGGGGAAGGCGCGCTCATCGGGACTTCGGTACGGGCCCGGGGGCGCGGCGCACGCGGCACCGTGCCCCCGGAGTCCTCAGTGCGAGAGCAGGCTCCGCGCGATCTGCGAGATCTGGATCTCGTCGGTGCCGCCGTAGATCTGCAGCACCTTCGCGTCGCGGGCGAGCTGCTCGACCTGGTACTCGGCCATGTAGCCGTTCCCGCCGAAGAGCTGGACCGCCTCGAGCGCGACCTCGACGGCCGCGCCCGCGGAGTAGAGCTTGCAGGCCGAGGCCTCGGCCATCGACATGCCCTTGCCGTGGGCCGAGAGCTCGATCTGGCGGAAGACCAGGTTCTGGAGGTTCATGCGGGCGACCTCCATCTTCGCGAGCTTCGCCTGGATCAGCTGGAACTCGCCGATCGGACGGCCGAACTGGACGCGGGTGCGCGCGTACTCGGTGCAGAGCTCGAGGCACTGCGACACGATGCCGAGCGCCATCGCGGCGACGCCGGAGCGCTCCATCGAGAAGGTGGCCTTCGCGCCGGCGCGTCCGCCGCGGCCCGCCGCGTCCTCGCTCTCGCCGAGCAGGCGCTCGCGCTCGACGAACACGTCCTCGAGGAACAGTTGCCCGGTCGGCGAGGAGTGCATGCCCATCTTGCGCAGCGGCTTCGACTGCACGAGGCCCGGCATGCCGCGGTCGAGCACGAAGTGGAGGATCTTGCGCTCGCGGGGCTCGTTGCCCTCGTCGAGCTTGCAGATGAAGACGATCGTGTCGGCGTAGGGGCCGTTCGTGATGAAGGTCTTGCTGCCGTTCAGCACGTAGCCGTCGCCGCGGCGCTTGGCGCTCGACTGCATGCTGCCGAACGCGTCCGAGCCCGAGCCCGGCTCGGTGATCGCCCAGGAGCCGATCTTCTCGAGCGTGAGCAGCGGGAGTGCCCACTTCTCCTTCTGGCGGATCGTGCCCTTCGAGAGGATCGCGGCCGAGGTGAGGCCGGCGCTCACGCCCATCGCGGTGACCATGCCCGGGCAGTAGCGGCAGAGCTCGATGATCGGGATGAGCTGCAGGGCGGGGCCCATCGTGTCGCCGTCGCCCTCGACCGCCTTGCGGGGCGGCTCGGAGGCCGCGACCGCGCCGTCGCCCGAGGCGGCGAGCGCCTTCTCCCGCGCGATCTGCTTCTCGAAGCGCATGCGCTGCATCGCGTCGATGCCGAAGGTGCGCACCATCTTGCGCAGCACGTCGTAGGGCGGGGTGTCGCCGTGCTCGAGTTCCTCGAGGTTCGGCTTGATCTCGGTGTCGACGAACTTGCGGACGGCGTCCTGCAGCATGAGGTGCTGCTCGTTCCACTCGATCATGGCTCGATCTCTCCTCGGGCGCCCGGGCCGGGCGCGGGTCGTTCGCGGGATCCGCGTCGGGGGGATCGAAACGCACGAACCGGGTCGTTTCAACGCCGACGGCAGGCTCCCGCCGACCGCCCGACCCTTGCGGGGCAGGGCGTTCCGGTCGATGGTGGGGAATGGCCGACCGCGAGCGCAAGGGCGGGGCGGGCGCGGCCCCGAGTCGTGCCGTCGGGCCCCGCGGGGGACGAGCAGGCGCGGCGGGGGTGACGATCGACCCCTGCCTCGACGAGCTCGCCTACCGTTGCTCCGAGGGCTGCCCCCGCGGGCGCACCTGCTGCAACGGGCTCGCGGTCGAGGTCACCCGGCGCGAGGTGCGCGCGATCGACGGCATCATGGACGAGGTCGCGCGGCTCGTGCCCTCGCTTCGCGACGGCGACGAGTACGAGAACGCCTTCGTCGACGACCCGCCGGACCTGCTGGTCGACCCGCGGCCCGACGGCTCGTGTCCGTTCCTCTACCGGACGCGCACGCGCTCGCTGTGCTCGATCCACACGATCGCGCTCGAGACCGGGCGCCCCGTGCCCAGCGTGAAGCCGGCCTCGTGCCGGCACTGGCCGCTCCTGCTCGAGCCCGACGGCCGCGGCGTGCGCTTGACGGTGCAGCCGTCCGCGCGCGGGATCGGGTGCGTCGCACCCCGGCGCGAGCTGCCCGGGCACCCGAGCGTGCGCGAGGCGTTTCGCGAGGAGATCGAGGAGATCCTGCACGGTCGCGGCCCCGCGCGCCCGAAGCGGGTCGGGCCGGACGCGACCTCCGGGCGCCGCCGCAGCCGGGCGGGCGAGGCATCCCCGGTGGAGCCCGCGTCGGCCCCGTCCGGCTCGGCCTCCGGCTCCCGCGCGCGGCGTCGCGCGAAAAGGTGATTTTCGCGCGGCCCGGTTCCTGATAGCCGGGACGGCATGAAGCTCCGGCACCGATCCCGCTCCCCGCTCGCGCTCCTCGCCTTCGCGCTTGCCGCCTGCTCCGACGTCGAGTCCGGACCGACCGGCTGGCGCAGCGAGGTCTACGAGGACGACGCCCACTGGATGTGCCGACGCGGCCTCGAAGGCGACGTCTGCGACCGCGACCTCGACACCACGTTTCTCGCGGCCGACGGGACGCTGCAGGTCGCGAAGATCGACCCGACCGGCCCGCGCGACGTCGACTGCTTCTACGTCTACCCGACCGTGCGACTCGGAACCGAGGGCAACGCGGCCTTCGACGGCCGCTACGAGCAGGAGATCGCGACGACGCGCCTCCAGGCCGCACCGTTCGCCGAGGTCTGCGACGTGTTCGCGCCGCTCTACCGCCAGCGGACGCTCTCGGCGCCGCCGGGGACCGGGGTCGACTACAGCGCGATCGCGTATGCCGACGTGGTCGACGCCTTCCGCACCTACCTCTCGAACTGGAACGGCGGCCGTCCCTTCGTGCTGATCGGGCACTCGCAGGGGGCGGGCCTCCTGCGACAGCTGGTCGCTCGCGAGATCGACCCCGACCCGGCCCTGCGCGGCCGCATGGTCTCGGCGCTTCTGCTCGGTGCGACCGTCGAGGTCCCGGTCGGCGGCGACGTCGGCGGGAGCTTCGCCGAGGTGCCGGCGTGCCGCGAGCCCGGGCAGGCAGGCTGCGTCGTGTCCTACGCGTCGTTCCGCGAGTCGTCGCCGCCGCCCGACGGCACCTTCTTCGCCCGCGCGCAGTCGCCGGGGATGGAGGCGCTGTGCACCAACCCGGCCGCGCTCGCGGGCGGGCCGGGCGACCTGACGCCGCGCTTCTCGCGCACCGAGGGCACGCAGTTCGCGGACGCGGACCCGGATCTCGGCTGGGCCCGCGACGCGGGCGCCCACCCGCAGATCGCGACCCCGTTCGTCGCGATGCCGGGGCTCGTCACCGCGGAGTGCAGGCGCGACCGCGGCTACTCGTGGCTGTCGCTGCGGAACAACCCCGATCCGGGGCCGCGCGTCGACGACATCCGCGGCGACCTCTCGGCCGACTGGGGCATGCACCTCGTCGACGTGAACGTCGCGAGCGTGGACCTGGTGCGGCTCGTCGCCTCGCAGTCCGACGCCTGGCGGCGCGCGCGGCGCTGACGAGCGCGCCTCCGTCGCGCCCGGGGCCGGTCGCGACGTCCGTTCCGCGAAGGGCGCGGCGATCGACCGGGGAGGCCGCCGCCCGCGTCAGGCGCGTTCCGGCGCGACGGCGTCGCGACCGGCGGGCGGCGGGGGCACGAGCGGGATCCACGCGGTGAAGCGCGAGCCACGCCCCGGCTCGCTCTCGACCGAGATGCGACCGCCCACCAGGTCGAGGAGCCGGCGCACGATGTAGAGGCCGAGGCCGACGCCGCCGTGGCGCCGGCTCGGCGACGGATCGGCCTGCCGGAAGGCCTCGAAGAGCTCGGGCAGGACGGCCGGGTCGACGCCGATCCCGGTGTCGACCACGTCGAAGGCGATCCCGTCGCCGTCGCGGCGCGCCGACACCGTCACGCGGCCGCGCTCGGTGAACTTCAGCGCGTTGCCGACCAGGTTCTTCAGCACGACCTTGATCTTGGTCGCGTCGCCGAGGATCGGCGGCAGGTCGCCGGGCACGTCGACCACGAGTTCGACCGCGTCGGACCCCGGCCGCCGCGCGCACTCGGCCGCGGCCTCGGCCGCGATCGCGGCCGCCCGGAGCTCGACCGCGTGCAGGGTGGCGGCGCCCGCGTCGATGCGGCTCACGTCGAGGGTGTTCGAGACCAGCTCGTGCAATTCGTGCGCCCGTCGCAGGAGCCGGGCGACGGTCTCGGACTGCTCGGCGGTGAGCGCGCCGAACTCGCCCCCGAGCAGCAGGTCCGCGTAGCCCAGGATCACGTGGAGCGGCGTGCGCAGCTCGTGCGACATGGTCGCGACGAAGTCGGAGCGGATCCGGTTCGCGCGCTCGAGCTGGGCGACGACCCGGTCCTGCTCGCGCGCGAGGCGTTCGGCGTCGGTCACGACGAGGAGCGCGCCTTCGACCGTGCCGTCGGCGGAGAGCAGGGGGGAGGCGTCGACGAGCGCGGTGCGCGCCCCGTCGCTGCCGTTCGCGAGCCGCACGCGCCGCTGGCGCGCGCCGTCGCTCCCGTCGCTCGCGGCGACTCCCGCGATGGCACGTGCGTCGAACGGCAGCCCGAGCGAGGTCGCGTCGCGGCCGGCGAGCGTCGCGCCGTCGCGACCGAACACCGCGCGGGCGGAGAGGTTCGCGAACGCGATCCGTCCCGCGGCGTCGGTCGCGAGCACCGGCTGTGCGATCCGGTCGAGCGCGTCGGTCGCGGCGAGGATCTCGGCGAGCGGGCCGGCATGACGGGGCGGGCGCGCCGGGCCGGGACGCGAGGCGTCGGGTCGCGCGCGCAGCCCGGGGATCGCGCGCAGCCCTGCGCGGGCCCCGCCCGAGGCCATGCCAAGGACGCCTGCCGCGCCGAGCACGTCGAAGAGCCAGCCGATGCGATCGATTCCCGCCAAGGACGAAGTCCGCTTCCGGGCCGACCGAAGCGGCCCGGCCAACCTACGGAGGTCTGCGGCCGAAACTTGAGCGCCGTCGCGCGGTTGGAGCGACCCGCTGCGGGTCGCTATGGCAGGCGCCGTGGACCTCGCCGGGATTCCGCTCCGCGACCTGGACGCGCTGTTCTTCGACGCCGGCAACACGCTGGTCGGCATCGACGTGGCGCTGGTCGCCGAGCGCCTCGACGCCCGGGGCGTGCGGACGACGGCCGAGCGGGTCGCTCGCGCCGAGGCCGCCGCGCGTCCGGCAGTTTCGCGGAGGCTCGAGGGCGGCGTGTCGAGCGAGGCGCGCGACACCTTCACGTTCTACCTGCGCCGCGCCCTCGACCACCTCGGACCTTCGACCGTCGGGCGCTCGGCCGAGGACCTCGACGCGATCGCGGCGGACCTCGCGACGGAGCTGAAGACCCGGGTGCCGACGCGCCGCCTCTGGTCTCGCGTCCTGCCCGGCGTGCCCGGGGCGCTCGCGGCGCTCCGCGCGGCGGGGTTGCGGCTCGTCGTCGTCAGCAACTCCGACGGGACGATCGCGCGCGGGCTCGACGAAGCCGGGATCGGCGGGCTGCTCGACGCGGTGGTCGACTCCACCGTCGTCGGCTTCGAGAAGCCCGACCCGCGGATTTTCGAGATCGCGCTCGAGCGCGCCGGCAGGCGCGCCGATCGGACCGCCCACGTGGGCGACCTGCACGCGGTCGACGTGCTCGGCGCGCGGTCGGCCGGCGTGCACGGGGTGCTGCTCGACCCGCACGGTGACTGGGCCGGCTTCGATTGCCCGAAGGTCGCCGACGTCGCGACGCTCGCCGACGCGATCCTCGCCGCGCG
>JAFMJW010000183.1 GCA_017853315.1 Alphaproteobacteria bacterium | reverse complement strand
CGAGCCAGCCGCGCCCGGACTCGAGCGCGGCGTCGCCGTCGCGCACGACGAACAGGCGCGCGAGCGAGGGATGCTCGTGCAGCAGGTCGACCAGCGGTCCGCCGTCGGCGGGGTCGAGCTCCAGGTCGACCGAGGCCTCTTCGAGTCGTCCCCGCTCCCCGGCGTCGAGCATCCGGCGCGGACCGGGACGGACGAGGCCGCGCAGCCCCGCGAGGATCGCGTCGATGCAGGAGGTCTTGCCGGCCTCGTTGCGGCCGTGCACGACCGTCAGGTCTCCGGGCTCGAGCTCGAACGAGGCGAACGGCCCGAAGTCGCGAACCGACAGCCTGCGGATGCGGATGCTCACCGCGGTCTCAGGGCAGCGACTCGAGGAAGGCGCCGAGTCCGAGGCGGAGTGCGTCGCCGAGCAGGCGCGGGTCGTCGCCGGCCTCGCGTGCGCGTCGGGTGACGCGTTCGACGAACTCGGCGACGATCGGCGTGCGCGCGAGCGAGTCGAAGCTCGCCGCGTGGAGCTCGAGGACCGGGACGTCGTCCACGGACGGACGAGCGCGGGACGCGTGCGCCTCCCGGGCTGCACTCGAGAGCGCCGCGGTGGCGCGCGCGCGAAGCTCGGTCTCGCCGACCATCGACACGCCCGAGAGGCGGGCGATCACGCGCGCGCGCGGGTCGTCGACCGCGGCGGCGCGGCGTGCGAGGCGCAGGATCGCCTCGTCCTCGCCGCCGGGAGCGCAGGCCTCCTCGACCCGCTCCCAGTAGGGCACGTCGAGTTCCGGGGTCTCGTGCGAGACCACGCCGCGTCCGGGCTCGATCTCGGCCAGGAGCACGCGGCGCGGCCCGGTCTCCTTGCGGCTGGTGGCGACCGGAGAGCCCGCGTACGAGACGAGTCGCGTGCCCGCGCCGCGAACGAGGTCCTGCCCGCCGTGGACGTGGCCGAGCGCGCTCCAGGCGAAGCGGCGCAGCAGGTCGGCGGCGGAGGCCGGCATGTAGGCGCCTTCCTCGCCCTCCCCGGCGAAGGCCGCGGCGCCGTCGACGATCGTCGCGTGGCCGACGAGGATGGAGGAGCCGGTGTCGCCGTCGAGCCCGGCGAGGCACTGCGCGACGGTGCGCCCGTGCTGGTAGGGCAGCCCGACCACGTCGATCCCGCACACGGTCGCGCGGTCGAAGGGGTGGCGCGAGAGGACGACGGCGTTCGCCCCGAAGTCGGCCGCCTCGCCGTAGGCGTCGACGTCGTGGTTGCCGGGGACGAGCACGACCGGTCGGGGCGCCGCGGCCTCGACGAGTTCGCGCACGAAGGCCCGCTCCTCCACGGCGTCGCGGGTGCGGTCGAACAGGTCGCCGGCGATCGCGATCGCGTGCGCCCCGCGGTCGGCGGCGGTCGCGAAGACGCGCGCGAGAGCGTGTCGCCGCTCGGGACGATCGGGCCGCAGGTGCACGTCGGAGGTGAGCAGCCACAGGACGCGCGACATCGCGCCCCCTCGTACCACCGGCCGGGCGCGTCCCCAACGGCGCGCGGGGCCGGCCGCGCGCGCGACTCCGCCGCGCGCCTCAGCGCAGGGCGATGCGCTCCGGTGCGGCGAGGCCCCAGACGGTGGGCCGGAAGTCGACGAGCCTGCGGCTCGCGGCGACGGCGAGTTTCTGGCGAACCGTCTCGAGGAAGGGCATCTCCTCGTGGAGGATCTCCTGGATGCGCCGGTAGGCGACGGCCCGCTTCGCGGGGTCGAGCTCCCTGCTGCCCTCGTCGAGGAGGCGGTCGATCTCGGCCTCCCAGGGCGTCGCGGGTGAGGACTGGCGCGGGTTCCAGAGGTGCAGGTTGCCGCTCGAGCGCAGGAAGTTCGCGCCGTTGTTCGGCTCGATCGAGCCGGTGAAGCCGATCAGGATCGCGTCCCAGTCGAAGGTCGACTGGAGGCGCTCGACGAGCGACTGGAAGGACTGCGGCCGGAAGTTCACCTTGAGGCCGAGCGCCGTCCAGTCCTCGCGCAGGATCGAGCACATCCGCTCGCGCAGGAAGTTCCCCGCGTTGGTCGCGAGCGAGAACTCGACCCGGTTGCCCGACTCGTCCTCCCGCCAGCCGTCGCCGTCGCGGTCGACGTACCCGGCCTCCCCGAGGAGGCGACCCGCCAGCGCGAGGTCGTACGTCGGCTCGGGGATGTCGGGGTCGTGGTAGAGGGGGTTCGCCTCGGCGATGTAGGCCGTCGCGGGCGCGCCGAAGCCGTAGAAGATCGTCTCGATCATCCCCTGCTTGTCGATCGCGTGGGACAGCGCCCCGAGGAAGCGCTTGTCGGTGAACCAGCGCAGTCGCGGGTCGGTGGCGCCGCGTCCGGACGCGTCGCCTCCGTAGTGTCGGGGATTGCGGTTGAACGCGACGAAGAGGTTGCCCGGGTCGGCGCCGATCTCGTCCACGCGGATGCCGAGCGCGTCGGCGCGGTCGCGGAGGTCGGCGATCTCCTCGGGGCGCGGGTTGTACCAGGACGTCTGCCCGGAGAGGAACCGCAGGCTCTGCGCGTTCTGCTCGGGCACGATCAGGATCGTCTTGCCCGCCACGCGGGGAAGAGGCTGCCCCTCGGCGTCGCGCCGCCAGTAGTCGGGGTTGCGCTCGTACTCGATCCACTGCGCCGGCACGTAGCTCTTCATCCGGAAGGGCCCGGTGCCGACGAGCTCGGCGGGTTTCGCGTCGATGCCCCAGCGGCGGCCGAAGCTCCCGTCGGCGAGCGACGGACCGAGGACGTGCCGAGGCAGGATCGGCACCTCGACCGCGGCGAGGAAGGGCGCGAACGGGCGCGGCATCGAGAAGCGGACGGTGCGCGCGTCGGGGGTCGAGACCCGGATCGGCTGGCCGTCGACGGTGAGCGAGAAGCGTGCGCTGTTCGGGAAGCGCTCGTCGAAGATCGCCTCGAAGGTGAACGCGACGTCGTCGGAGGTGAAGGGCACGCCGTCGTGCCAGCGCACGCCGTCCCGCAGCCGGAAGGTGCAGTCGCGACCGTCGGCGCTCCACTCCCAGCTCTCCGCGAGCACCGGCTCGGGCCGGGTCGTGACCGGGTCGGTGCGCAGGAGTCCCTCGAACACGTCGGCGAGCGCCAGGTTCGAGGTCTGGTCGGTGACGAGCACCGGGTTGAAGGTGCGCGGGTCGCTCGCGGTGGCCGTCACCAGTCGCCCGGCCGGCACGCGGCTCCCGGCCTCGATCGGCGTGCCGCCCGCGCAGGCCGCGGCGGCGAGCAGGATCGCGAGCGGCGCGATCCCGAGCCTCCCGGGGGCGCGCCGGTTCACGCGGCACCCCCGCTCTCGCCCCCCGGCTCGACGAAGCGCCGCTCCTGGACTCCCGGCGGGGTCGCGATGGAGAAGGCGCCGGCCTCGATCGACGGGTTCACCTCGAGGTCCGAGCAGCGCAGGACCGCCTCGGTGCCGCGCGCCGCGATCTCGACCCGGCGGGCGAGGGGGCCCGCGGGCGACGGCGCGAAGTCGCCGAAGCGCGCGCGCAGCACGAGTTCTCCCGCGAGCGTCGAGCGCTCGTAGAGCACCGGCACCCAGGCGCCGGCCCCGGCCGCCGGGTGCGCGAAGCCGACGACGACGAGTTCCTCGGGCCGGTCGCGCACCGTCGCGTGCAGCAGGATCTCCGGCGTCGCGTCGTCGATCGAGCCGCCGGTCCCCGGCGCCCCCGCGGACACGCGCGCGCGGGAGAGTTCGAGCGGCGGGACCGGTGCGACGCCGAGGAGCAGGGCGACGACGTCGGCGGGCTCGGCCGCGACGCCGGTCGCGGCGGCGACCGTCGCCAGGTCGGCGTCGCCGCGCCAGAGCACGCGCTCGCCGGGCGCGAAGGCCGCGATCGAGGCGCCGTCGGTGGCGACCACGTACCCGACGCCGAACGGGGTGAGCGCCTCGAGCCGAAACGCGTCGGGAGCGCGGGCGAGGAGCGCCTGCGACGCGGTGAGGCGCTGGCGACGGATCTCGCTCCCGTTCGCCGCGTCGACCGTGACCTGCAGCTTGCCGGTCGCCCGCAGTCCCCGCATCGCCGCCCGCCTCGCGGCCGCGACGGCTTCGAGTTCCGCGGGGGAAGGTGCGCCGAACGCGACCGGAGGCGGCTCGGTCGCCCGCCTCGTCGCCGCGCAGCCCGCGGCCGCGATCGCGATCGCAGCCGCGGTGGCGAGTGCGAGTGCCGCCGGTCCACGGCCTCGCGTGAGGCCCGCGGGCGACACGCTCAGAGGCTGCGCTCGCCCGGCGTCGCGGCGCGCTCGATGCTGCGGAGCTTCTCCTCGATCCGGGTGCGCTGGGCGGGATCGTCGGTCTTGTCGAGCGCCTCCTTGTAGACGCGCTGCGCCTCGGGCTCGCGACCGAGGCGCCGGTAGGCGTCGGCGAGGTGCTCGTTGATCGTCGGGTCGTCCCCGGTGAGCTCCGCGGCGCGCTCGAGGTGCTCGACGGCGCGGGGGTAGTCGCCGCGCTGGTAGTAGACCCAGCCGAGGCTGTCGATGAAGAAGCCGTCGTTGGGCTGGAGCTCGAGCGCGCGGCGGATGAGCTTCTCGGCCTCGTCGAGGTTCTCGCCCTTCTCGGCGAGCGAGTAGCCGACGAAGTTCAGCGCGGGCGCGTTGTCGGGATTGATCCGGATCGCGCGACGCACGGTCTCGAGGGCGGCCGCGCGGTCGCCCGTCTCGCCCTGCAGCGCGCCGAGCACGAAGAGGTAGCGGTCGTTCTCCGGCTGCGCGGCGACGAGCCGCTGGGCGAGCGCGACCGCCTCGGGCAGGCGCTTGCGGGACCTCTCGAGCGTGACCATCATCTCGAGCACCTCGATCGAGTCCGGTCGCTCGGCCAGCGCCGCGTCGACGTACCCGGCGGCCGCCATCACGTCGCCGCGCTTCTGGGCGATCGTCGCGAGCAGCAGCTGGGCCTCGACCCAGTAGTCCGAGGTCTTCGGCGTCTGGAGGAGGTACTTCACGGCCTCGTCCTGCTCGCCGGACTGCGCGTAGAGCACGCCCAGGAAGTAGGGGACCTTCGGGTTCTCGGGGTCGGAGGCGTAGACCAGGCGGAACTCGTTCTTCGCGCGCTCGTACTCGCCCTTCTCGAGGTAGATGAGGCCGATCCGCATCCGCGTCTCGTCGGGGTCCGCCCCGATCCGCTCGAGCTCGCGGAACTCCGAGAGCGCCTCGTCGAGGCGCTTCTGCCCGACGAGGACCGAGGCGAGGCGCTTGCGGGCGAGCTCGTTCTCGGGGTCGATCGCGAGCACCCGCCGGTAGAGCTCCGCGGCCTCGTCCGGGCGACGCTGGATCTCGAGCACGAGCCCGAGGTCGTTCAGGACGACGGTCGAGCGCGGGTTGTGGCGCAGCGCTTCGCGGAAGCGCTTCTCCGCCTCGACCGGGTGCCCCTCGGCCGCGTTCACGCGCCCGAGGTAGTAGTGGCCCAGCGCGGAGCCCGGGTTGCGGCGGACGAGGCGCTCGAGTTCGGCGGTGGCGTCGGCCTGGTGCCCGGTCTTGCTCAGCAGGGCGGAGAGGAAGAGGTAGGCCTCCTGCGTGTCGGGCGCCTTGTCGATCACCCCGCGGTAGACGCGGATCGCGTCCTCGTCGCGACCGCTGCTGGCGAGCGTACCGGCGAGCAGCATCTGGGCCTCGACGTCGTCGGGAGACGCCTTCGCGCTGTGCTGCGCCTGGGCGAGCGCCGCGTCGAGGTTGCCCTTCTTCACGTAGAGGGTCGCGAGCTTGCCGCGGATCCGCGTCTCGTCGGGGTCGAGCCTCGCCGCGGCCTCGTACTCGGCAATCGCCACGTCCTCGTCGTCGTTCGCGAACGCGACCTCGCCGCGCAGGAAGTGGGCCATCGCCTGGTCGTCGGGCGAGATGCCGAGCCGGGCGGCCGCTTCGGGCGACAGCGTGGGGCCGAGCCGACCCGTCCCGGCGGGCGCCTTCGCGCGCAGGGGCGTACACGCCGACAGGGCCGCCGCCGCGACGACCGGAAGGAGTGCGCGCACGTTCATCGCGATGTTCCGGGGCTAACACGCCCCGGACGGGGAACCAAGGCGCCCGGACGGCTCAGGAACGGTCGATTCCGCGGCGCGAGGACGCGACGAGCGCGGCCTCGTGGACCCGCGGGACCGGGATGCCGTTCTCCCGTGCGATCCGCAGGCAGTCCTCGTACTCGGGAGCCGCCCTCTCCGCGCCGTCGGGCAGGGTGACGATCTTCACGCCGACCTCGCCCCAGGGCGTCGCGACGCGCTCGATGCGGCGGGGGAGGGTGAGGCGCGAGACCGCGTGGGAGCGGACTCCGATCGTCGAGGTCTCCCGCAGCATGGTCGCCGCCAGCCGGTCACGCAGCGCGATCTCGCCGACCACGCGCAGGAGCGTCCCCGGGCGTCCCTTCTTCATCGCGGTCGCGGAGAGCACGACGTCGCGCGCGCCGGCTGCGAAGAGGGCCTCGCGGGCGGCGTCCCAGAACTGCGGGTTCATGTCGTCGACGTCGGCCTCGAGGACGACCATCTCGTCCAGGACCAGGTTCGCGATCGCGCCGCCGGGCGCGCGCGCACGGCCGTGGTGCGCATGGCCGTGCGCCTCGTGCTCGACGTTCCCGGCGGGCTCGCCGACGATCACGCGCAGGAGGTTCGGCCGGTCGGCGAGCTCGCGGTCGCCGGCCCCGTACCCGACCGCGATCGGGACGAAGGGGCCGGGGTCGCCCGGGCGGGCCAGCGCCGCGAGGATCGCCGCCCCGGTCGGCGTCACGAGCTCGCGGTCGCCGTCCCAGGGAAGCACCGGGAAGCCGCGCAGCAGTTCGGCGGTCGCCGGCGGTGGCACCGGGATCACGCCGTGCTCCGAGCGTGCGAAGCCGCGGCCCAGCGGGAGCGGCGACACGTGGATGCGCTCGATGCCGAGGAACTCGAGGCCGATCGCGGTCGCGACCACGTCGACGATCGCGTCGACCGC
>JAFMJW010000182.1 GCA_017853315.1 Alphaproteobacteria bacterium | reverse complement strand
CGCCGCGGCCGTCGGCGCGTGAGCCGTCCCCTCCATCGCGGGCGCGTCGTCGTGCTCGCGGGCGGCGTCGGCGCGGCCCGGCTGCTCCGGGGGCTCGCCCCGCGCATGGCCCCCGGCCGGCTCACCGTCGTCGTCAACACCGCCGACGACGACGTCTTCCACGGGCTGCACGTCTCCCCCGACGTCGACACGATCCTCTACACGCTTTCCGGACTCTCGGACCCGCTGCGGGGCTGGGGGATCGACGGCGACACCTTCGAGGCCCTGCGTGCGCTCGGTCGCTACGGCGAGGACACCTGGTTCCAGCTCGGCGACCGCGACCTCGCGACCCACCTGTTCCGCACCCGGCACCTGCGCGAGGGGCGCACGCTCGGCGAGGTCACGGCCATGCAGGCCCGCGCGCTCGGCGTGCGCGCCCGCGTGCTGCCGATGAGCGACCAGCCCGTCCGCACGGTGGTCGAGACCTCGGGCGGGCGACGCTCCTTCCAGGAGTACCTCGTGCGCGACCGGGCGCGCGAGGCGGTGCGTTCGATCTCCTACGCCGGCATCCGCTCGGCGCGGCCGTCGGCGGGCGTGCTCGCCGCGATCGCGGAGGCCGACGCGATCGTGTTCGCCCCGAGCAACCCCTTCGTCAGCATCGGGCCGATCCTCGCCGTGCCGGGCATCCGCCAGGCGATCCGCCGGGCGCAGGCCCCGGTCGTCGCGATCTCGCCGCTGATCGGCGGGCGTCCGGTGAAGGGGCCCGCCGACAAGATGATGCGCGCCCACGGGCTCGCGCCGAGCCCGCTCGCGCTCGCGGACGTGTACGGGGACCTGCTCGACGGGCTCGTCGTCGACACCTCCGACCGCGCCTTCGCTCCGCGGCTCGAGGCCCGGGGAGTCGCCTCGCTCCACCTCGACATCCTGATGCGCTCGCCGATGCGGGCCGCCGCCGTCGGAGACGCGGCGCTGCGCCTCGCGGGCTCGCTCGAGCGCCGCCGCGGGCGCCTCGCGGGCTGAGCCGTGGCGGTCCTCGTCCTGCCGGTCCCCGGGCTCCCGCGCGTGCAGCCCGGCGACGACCTCCCCCGACTGCTCGCCACCGCGATCGCCGAGAGCCGCGTCGGCACGAAGCCGGGCGACGTGCTGCTCGTCTGCCAGAAGGTCGTCTCGAAGGCCGAGGGCCGGGTCGTCGACCTGGCCGACGTCGAGCCCTCCCCGTTCGCCGCCGCGTGGGCTGCACGCCACGACAAGGACGCGCGCGTCGTCGAGCTCGTGCTGCGCGAGAGCTCGCGGATCGTGCGCATGGACGCGGGCCACCTGATCGTCGAGACCGGGCCCGGCTGGGTGTGCGCCAACGCCGGCATCGACGAGTCGAACGCGGTCCGCGACGGACAGGTCACGCTGCTGCCGCTCGACGCCGACTTGTCGGCCGAGCGCATCCGCGACGGGCTGCGCGACCACCTCGGCGCCGAGCTGGGCATCGTCGTGACCGACACCTTCGGCCGCCCGTGGCGCGAGGGACAGGTCGAAGTCGCGCTCGGCGTGGCCGGACTGGAACCGCTGCTCGACCTGCGCGGCACGCGCGACCTGAACGGGCACGAGCTCCGCGTCACCGTGATCGGCGTGGCCGACGAGCTCGCGGCCGCGGCCGGTCTCGTCATGGGCAAGGCCGAGGGCATCGCGGCCGTGCTCGTGCGCGGCTGGCAGGCACCGCCGCCTCCGGCGAACGCCGATCCCGACCGCCCGCGCGGCGGCCGCGCGCTCGTGCGCCGCCGCGAGACCGACCTGTTCCGCTGAGCGGAGCGCGCCGACCGGGACTCGCGAGTTCCGGGCACCCGCGCGACGCGGGAGACCCGCGGCGGCCCCCCGCCTGCGGGGCCCCTCGAAGCGGGGCTCAGTCCTCGGACGAACCCGGCCCGGCCCGCCCCGGCATCGCGAACGGCGGGCGCACCCACGCCGGGTCGCGCGCCGGAGGCACCGGCACGCGCTCGTGCTGGCGCTGGGCGAGCCGCAGCATGATCTTCATCGAGTTCTCGAACTCGTCCATCGAGCGGGTCTCGACGCGTCCGTCGGCCACGAGCCGGTCGAAGATCTCCTCGCCCTTGGACGTGCGCAGGACGACGATCGTCCAGTCCATCGAGCCGACGCCGCCGCAGGAGATGTCGGCGAGCTCCGCGCTGAAGTCGCCGCAGTGGTGGCACTCGGGGCGCGCGTACTCCTGCGCGCGCTTGAGCGGCATGTCCACCACCTCGCCGTTCTTCTTGTAGATGAGGACCTTCCCCTTCACGTTGAACTTGCTCACCTCGTCGAGCGGGATTCCCATCTCCCCCTGGATCTTCTCGACCATCAGGCCCTCGTAGGTGAAGACCTCCGTGCACAGCAGCCCGATCGCGAGCGTCACGCGATCGCCGAAGCCCTTCAGGAACTTCGTCTGGCGGGCGAGGTGCTGCTCGCGCTTCTTCTCGCCGTGGAGGACGGCCGGGTCCGCCTGCTGCATCTTGCGGATCGGCGTCACCTGGCAGGGCACGCCGACGAAGGCGACCTTGCGGCAGTCGCGCGCAGCGGCCTCTTCGAGCGCCAGGTCGTTCGGGCAGTAGGTGTACCAGGAGCCGGCGGTGTCGAGGACCTGGTCGCGCGAGGTGACGAGCTTCGGCAGCGGGTGGGCCGGGCGCTCGGGATCGCGCACCGAGACGGCGGCGCCGTCGAAGAGCTCCTTCTCGAAGCCGTAGGCGAGCAGCGTGGTCACCACGCCGCCGTCCTGCGCGCGCGCACGCACCTCGGGGTCCGTGGTGCGCGCGGCGACGATGCGACGGTAGCGGCCGAACACGCCCTCGTGCGGGGCGGGATCGTCGCGGAAGACCGCGTCGGCGAGCTGGAACTCGCGCGGGTACAGCCGCGGACAGACCTGCGCGCAGACGTCGCAGCCGATCCCCTCGCTGATGCCGCAGAAGTCGAAGGCGCCGCCGGGCTTGGCCGTCTGCCGGGGCTTGCCGTCGACGTACTCGATGACGTTGTGGGGACAGACCAGCACGCAGCTGCCGCACTCGCAGCAGCTGCCGTAGGCCACGACCTCGTTCATCATCTGCTTGAAGGTCGAGCGGATCGGCGACGACATGATGCGACCCTAGTGTGCCGGGCCCGGGCGGGTCAACGCGACCGCCCCGCCGGAGCGGGTCGCGTCAGGCGTAGGAGAGGACCGCGTGCACCGGGATCGAGCCGAGGCGGGCGCGACCGCCGAGCCCGGCGAGCTCGATCAGGAACGAGCAGGCCTCGACCTCGGCCCCGGCGCGGCGAACGAGGTCGATCGCCGCCGAGGCGGTCCCGCCGGTCGCGAGCAGGTCGTCGACCACGAGCACCCGCGAGCCGACCTGCACCGCGTCGGTGTGCATCTCGACCGTGTCGGTGCCGTACTCGAGCTCGTAGGAAGCGGCGATCTTCGCGGACGGGAGCTTGCCGGGCTTGCGCACCAGCGCGAGGCCGGTGCCGAGCGCGACCGCGACCGGCGCGCCGAGGATGAACCCCCGCGACTCGACCCCGACCACGACGTCGACCTTGCCCCGGAAGGGCTCCGCCATCCGGTGGATCGCCTCGCGGAGCCCGGCACCGTCGGCGAGCAGAGGCGTGATGTCGCGGAACAGGATGCCCGGCTTCGGGAAGTCGGGGATCGCGCGGACGAGCTTCTCGAGATCGATCGCCATGGTGCTCTCAGCCTCCGGAGCCGGTTCGCTTCGGGGTCGCCTTCTCCCGCTGGGCCATGACCGATCCCTTGCGCTCGGGGAGGAACGCGAGCGGATCGCGTGCGATGCGGTTTCGGCGGACCTCGAAGTGCAGGTTGGGGCCGGTCGTCCGGCCGCTCTCGCCCACCGTACCGATGGCCTCCCCCCGTCGCACGCGGGCACCCGTCGCGGGCGCGATCGACGCCAGGTGGGCGTAGACCGTGGTGAGCCCCGAGGGGTGCTCGAGGATCACCGTGTTGCCGTAGCCCCGGAGATCCCCCGTGAAGATCACGACGCCCGCCGCGGCCGCGTGCACCGCCGTGCCGCGTGGCACCGCGATGTCGATGCCGTCGTGGTGGGTCTTGCCGCGGGGACCGAAGGTCGAACTGACGGGCCCCTCGATCGGCCACGACAGCCCCGCCGAGTTGCTCTCGACCGGCGGGCCGTCGGGCCGCGTCGCGCGCCCGCAGCCCGAGACGAGCGCGAGCGCGAGCAGGCTCGCCGTCGCCGCCGCCCAGGCGCGCCCGCGGCGGCGCGCGACCGGTTCAGTGGGAGAATCCATAGCGTCCCACGAGTTTCACGAAGCGGCAGTCCCCGAGGATCTCCTCCTCGACGTCGCCGTCCCCGGTCAGCCGGTAGCGCACCAGCGCCTGCGACTGCTCGTCGCCGAGCGGCACGACCAGCCGTCCACCCGCACGCAGCTGCGCGAACAGCGGCGCGGGCGGGCGCGGGCCCGCGGCGGTCACGACCACGGCGTCGAACGGCGCCTCCGCCTTCCAGCCGATCGTGCCGTCGCCGACCTGGATCGCGACGTTGTAGTGGCCGAGCTCGTCGAGCAGCCGGCGGGCGCGCGCGGCGAGCGGCGCGATGCGCTCGATCGAGTAGACGTTCGCACACAGGCCCGCGAGGACCGCGCTCTGGTAGCCCGAGCCCGTGCCGACCTCGAGCACGCGGGAAGTCCGGTCGATCTCCAGCGCCTCGGTCATGAGCGCGACGGTCGAGGGATGCGAGATCGTCTGGCCGTGCCCGATCGGCAGCGGCCGGTCCTCGTAGGCCCGTTCCTGCAGGGCCTCGTCGACGAACAGGTGCCTCGGCGCCCGGCCGATCGCGCCCAGCACGCGCTCGTCCTCGATGCCTGCCCGGGAGAGATCCCGGACGAGTCGCGCACGTGCGCGATCCCAGGCCTCCACGCCTCTCGCCACCGCCACCCCCCGTGGGCCCCGGCCCCCCTCCGGGCCAGCCAGCCTCGAATCCGGTCGAACCGCGATGCCTGCCCCGGCCCAGAAAAGCCGCCGGCCGGGCATCGGGCCGACCTTCACAACCCAATCGGAGCGGCCAGATTTGAACTGGCGACCCCCTGCACCCCAAGCAGGTGCGCTACCAGGCTGCGCCACGCCCCGACGAGGAGGTCCTTACTGGCTTTGGGGATGCGGGGCAAGGTCGGGACTTCCGATCGCGCCGTCCCTCGCTTCCCGCAGCCCCGCATCGATCGAATCAGGCGAAAATGCACGATCGTGCATCGGCCCCAGATCGACGCCCCGACCTAGGGGCGACAAAGGCCCGGTTTTCCTCGAAATTCGGCGAATCACCTCGGCACGGAACTTGTTTATCCTAGGGGTTGGCACCTAGGCGGGGCGGTCGGACGCCCACTCCTCGCACCCGGCTCCCTCCTCGCAACCGGTTCGCCCGCCCCGCCTGCCACGGATCGAAACGCCACGAAACCTCGGGAGGAATCGAGATGTCGATGTCCGCTTCGCTCGCCACCCCGGCCGGGATCGCCCCGAAGTCGCGTGCCCACCCGTTCGCGCCCGACGTGGTCACGCCAGACCAGTTCCACGGGGAGGGGCTCGCCGCGTCGCTCTCGG
Source organism: Alphaproteobacteria bacterium (assembly GCA_017853315.1). Classification (GTDB taxonomy): domain Bacteria; phylum Desulfobacterota; class Binatia; order UBA12015; family UBA12015; genus REEB422. Next base: position 1,337 of record JAFMJW010000182.1, on the reverse strand, counting down.
CCGGGGAGCGCTCGCTCATGCTGGCCGTGCTCGAGGACGGGATCCGCTGCTTCCAGGAGTTCTCCGAGGACACCCGGCTGCGCCCCCGCATGCTCGGTCGGCAGGCCCAGCTCTGGATCGAGTCGCAGGACACGAGCTGGCCCTTCTCGTTCGAGAACGTCTGCTCCTTCCTCGACCTCGACGCCGGCCGCCTGCGAACGACCCTGCTCCGGACCCGAGAGGAGCCCAGGGGGGATCGGCGGCGCCGCACGAGCCACCGCGTCTGCCGCCTCTCGCCGAGCGTCAAGTCGCGCTGACTCGCCCCATCGCCCGGGAACGGCCGGCCGGACGGAGTCTCCCCGGCGTTCGAACCCGCTCCGCCATGAGCGGCCTCCCATCGAGACGGGAGGCCGTCCCGCAGGACGGCGATCGGGGCTCGAAGCGCTTCGCGCGGCGGCTCAGCGACCCGAGCCGTCGAGTTCGTTGCCCGACGAAATCGGTCGGCCCGAGTTGATCGTGCCCTTCAGGACCTGGCTCGCCTTGAACGAGAGCACGCGCCGGCCCGAGATGACGATCTCCTCGCCGGTCTGGGGATTGCGGCCCTTGCGCGGGCGCTTCTCGTGGACGACGAAGTTGCCGAAGCCCGAGAGCTTCACCTTCTCGCCGCGCTCGAGACGCACCTTGATCATCTCGAAGACGGCGTCCACCACCTCGCTCGCGTCCTTCTTGGACGCGCGCGCCTTCTCGTAGATCCGCTCGACGATGTCCGCCTTCGTCATGGTCCGACCTCAGGATGCGCTTTCGCCCCGACGTTCGAAGGGAACGACGGAGGCGACCTTGGCGAGAATGTCTTCGTGGGCCGCATTCACCTCGGGATCGGTCAGCGTGCGATCGGCCGCCCGATACGAGATCGAGTAGGCCAGGCTCTTGCGACCCGGGGGGATTCCGGCGCCCCGATAGTCGTCGAAAAGTCGCGCCGATTCAACCAGCGGATGGCGCTGGTCGAGGATCGCCGCGAGGATCGCCCCGGACCGCACCGACTCCTCCACGACCAGCGCCACGTCGCGCTCGATCGAGGGAAAGCGCGGGGCCTCCCGGTAGCGCGGAACCGCTCCTCGCGAGGCGAGAAGGCGCCCCGCGTCGATCTCGAGCAGCCAGGCCGCCCCGGGCCGCAGGTCGAGGATCTGCACGAGCGAGGGATGGAGCTCGCCGGCCCACCCGATCCTCCGCCCGTCGATCCGCAGCTCGGCGGCCCGGCCCGGGTGGAGGAAGACCAGGTCCGAGCGCCCCTCCCACGCGGGAAGCGACGCGCGGCACGCGCCCGCCACGTCCTCGACCACGCGGCGCAGGTCGACGAG
>JAFMJW010000181.1 GCA_017853315.1 Alphaproteobacteria bacterium | reverse complement strand
GCGCGCGCGCTGTGGGCCGGGTGCGCGGCCCACTCCGTGCTGCCGCTGTCGCACCCGGCGACGTCCGCGCTCGGCCTGGTCTTCGCGCTCACCGCCCACGTCGAGGACTGGCCGGTCGCGAAGGGCGGCAGCCACGCGATCACGCGCGCGCTCGCGAGCCTGCTCGCGAGCCTGGGCGGCGTCGTGCGCACCGGCCGACGCGTGCGATCCGCGGCCGACCTGCCGGCGGCGCGGGTGTTCCTCTTCGACACCGACCCGCGCCAGCTCGCGGCGATCGCGGGCGACGCCCTGCCGGCGGGCTACCGGCGGCGGCTCGCCCGGTTCCGCTACGGGCCGGGCGTCTTCAAGCTCGACCTCGCGCTCGACGGCCCGATTCCCTGGCGCGACCCGCGCTGCCTCGAAGCGTCGACGGTGCACGTCGGCGGCTCGCTCGAGGAGATCGCCGCGAGCGAGCGCGCGGCCTGGCGCGGCGAGCACGCCGAGCGGCCGTTCCTGATCGTCGTCCAGCAGAGCCAGCTCGACCCGTCGCGCGCGCCCGCCGGCAAGCACACCGGCTACGCCTATTGCCACGTGCCCGCGGGATCGACCGAGGACGCGACGGAACGCATCGAGGCGCAGCTCGAGCGCTTCGCCCCGGGCTTCCGCGACCGCATCCTCGCCCGGCACGCGGCCGGGCCGGCGTGGTTCGAGGACCACGACCCGAACTACGTCGGTGGGGCGGTGACCGGGGGAGCGGCCGACCTCTCGCAGCTCTTCACCCGGCCCGTCGCGCGCCTCGACCCGTACTCGACGCCGAACCCCCGGGTCTGGATCTGCTCGGCCTCGACGCCGCCGGGCGGCGGCGTGCACGGCATGTGCGGCTTCCACGCGGCGCGCAGCGCCCTCGCGCGGATGTCCGACCACCCGCCCGAACGCCTCGCCTGAGCTGCGGCGACGGCCGAGAACCCGGGAGCGGGCGGGCGACGCCTCCCCTCGGCTCCGGATCCGCGCCGAGCAGACGCCCGGGCACGCCCGAGGCGCGAGATTGGCCTTGCGCATCCGGAGGCGGCACTGGCAGAGTCCGATCGGCCCGACCGGGAGGTCGGCGGATCGGAACACGGGAGGACTCGTCATGGAAGGCATCCAGGGGAGGCCGGCCGGGCGGTCGACGTCGGGAGTCGTCGCGATCGCGATCGCGGCCTGGGTCGCACTCGCCGCTTCGCCCGCTCGGGCGGTCGTGCTGCCGTCCCAGCTCTCTTGCCAGCAGACGGTCTCGAAGGCCGGCCGCACCTACCTCGCGGCCGTGTTCAAGCTTCTCACGCGCTGCCGCGCGGCGGGGCTCGCGGGGACGGCCTGCAGCACGATCGACCTCGAGAAGTCGCTGGCGGACGCGGCCGCGAAGCACGACGCCAAGCTCGCGCGCCCCTGCGGTGCGCTGCCGCAGGACGCGCTGGTCTCGCCCCGCCCCGCCGGACTGTCGCTCGCCCCGATCGACGTGCTCGGGAGCGGGCTCCGCTCCTCCTGGGACCGCATCGCACGCTCGCTCGTCGACGACCTCTACGGGCGGCCCGGCTCGACGAACGGCGCCACGACGAGCGCCGCCGCGCGCGCGTGCCAGGGCGCGCTCGACGCGGCCGTCGCGAAGCAGCTGGGCACCGCGCTCTCGGAGGCGGGCTCGCGCTGTCACGACCTCGAGGACCGCGGCAAGACCGTCGTCGACGAGACCTCGCGCATCGCCGAAGCCTGCCTCGCGGCGGCAGCACCGAAACTCGCGTCTGCCGCCTCGCGGGCGGTCTCGAAGCTTCGCTGCACCGACGCGGCGATCGCCGAGCTGCGCGCCTGTGATCGCTCGTCGACGACCGTCGCCGGCATCGCCGACTGCCTGTTCGCCCGCGCGAATCTCGCCGCCGGCGCTGCGCTCGCCGTCGAGCACGGACGTCGCGGCCCGCGCGTCCAGGGGCGCATCGAGACCCCGAACCCGTGGAACGGGCGGACGGTGAACGTGCCCGACGCCCTCGTGCGCCTTCGGGACCGCGACGGCGGCATCGTCGACGAGGCGCGCAGCGGCGCCGACGGCCGCGTCGAGCTGCACGGCCGCCCGCTCGAGCGCCTGCGGCTGTGCTGGGAGCGCGGCACGACGGTGTCCTGCTCCAAGGAGGAAATCGCCGTCGGCCTCGCCCCGGTCTCCTTCGTCTCGCGCGAGGTCGCGCCTCCGCTCGGCGCCTCGGAGACCGCGTGGATCGGCAAGGTCCAGCGCTCGGACGGCTCGCCCTGCTTCGACGGGTCGACCGACCCGGACTTCGCGCTGCGCGGCGGCGTGACGCCGATCTCCTCGAAGGCCCCCGCACCCGAGCGTTTCGCGGTGAACACCGCGGGCGAATTCGTCGCGATCGCCCCCGCCGCCGCGACGGCTCTCGCCGCCGACTGCGGCGAGGAGGCGATCGGCCTCGCGCTGCCCGGAGCCTCCGCCGCACAGGGCCTCGTCCTGCGCGGCAAGAACGAGTTCCCGAAGTCCGGCGGGATCGGGATCGCGGATGCACAAGGGCGCCCGGTGACCGACCCCGACACGCTCTCGTCGGGCGAACTGCTGCGCCTCGAAGCGCGTTTCACGGATCCCGAGTCCGACCCTCTCGACTACCGCTGGGAGATCGCCTCGGGGCCCGGCTCGTTCGAGAGCACCGACGGCAAGCCGCTCGGCGGCGACCCCCGGCGGGCCTCCGGAAGGAACGTCGCGCTGCGCCTCGGCGCGGGCGATCTCGCGAGCAAGGTGGACGAGATCTCGGTCCGGGTGTTCGCGAGCGACCGCCGCGGCGGGCTCGAGTCCGCCGTCCTCCCGATCGGCCCGATCGGCCTGGCCGCGCCCTGCCTCCTTCTCCCCAAGTTGGACAAGCTGCTGTGCGGTGCGGGCTACGACGCGTCGGTGCCCGAGCCCGCCGGGGAGCGGAAGAAGTTCCTCACCTACGAGTACCGCAACCCGACCTTCAACTCGGCGGCCGACGCCTGCGCCTACTACAACCTGGTCGATCCGCAGTGCATCGACCTCGACTGCGACGGCCTGCCCGACCCCGGCACCGATCCCTCGGGCCTGTGCAAGCGGACGACGCTCGGCGGCTGGTGGCAGAAGAACGGGTTCGACCCGACGACCGGGCTCGGCCCCGACGTGACGAGCGCCTGGTACCTGAACAGCAACGACCTCGGCTTCGGTCGCGAGATGCACTGCCGCGTGACCGGCTGGCGCACGGCGATCGCCGACCGCCCGGCGTGGGCTCCGCTCGTTCCGGAGGTGTTCCTCGCCTCCCTGCGGCCCGATCTCGTCGCCTCCTCGGCGATCTCGGACTGGAAGTTCGCGCTGCCGAAGTTCCCGGCGACGGTCGCCTGCTACGTCGTGAACTACACGACCGACTTCTGCTTCAACTACCCGACGAACGACCCGCAGAACGCGGACCTCGCCTGGCAGGGGCAGCAGTCGATCCTCTCCGACCCGACGATCGACCCGGTGAACGCCTACGGGACGGTCGCGATGGAGTTCGCGCCGGTCGAGGGCTTCGGCGACCTGGGCCCGATCACGAAGTTCTTCGTCTACGACGGTCGCATCGCCTCGGGGAAGCGGCTCGGCGCGGCCAACCTCGACGGCTGCGGCGCGAAGAGCGTGCCCGAGGTCTGCATGAGTTGCCACGGCGGCAAGTGGCCCGGCGAGTACTCCCAGAACGCGACGATCGACTCGATCGCGGGCGGGCTGTCGCTGACCGGAACGCTCGCCGACATCGACGCGAACGACACGGCGGCGACCGACGCCGGCTACCAGCTGCGGCGCTCGATCCTCGAGAAGCTCACGAAGGAGGAACCCGGGTTCTCGAGCTTCCTGCCGTTCGATCCCGCCACCTACAAGTTCCCCGCGGCGGCCAGCTCCGCGAGCCAGGCGAGCTCGATCCGCCGCCTGAACCAGCTCGTCCTGTGGGCGAAGCCGACGGACGCGATCCGCGACCTCGTGCGCGGGTGGTACGGCAACGACCTCGTCGCCGGCACCTTCGCGCCCTGGCGCCCGTCCGCGTGGAACGACGACGGCACGACCGCGGGCAACGAGGCCGACCTCTACGACCACGTCTACGCGGTCTCCTGCCGCGGCTGCCATGCGGCTCACTACTCGATGGACCTTCCCGCGTACTTCCCGGGATCCGGACGGCTCTGCGTGAACGGCTCGGGAGAGGCCGGCGGCTCGCCGACGATGCCGCACGCGAAGCTCACCTACCTGAACCTCTGGAAGTCGGACTTCCCGCAGTCGACGGCCCTGCCGAGCCTCGAGGCGTGGTACCTGGCGATGGAGCCGAGCTTCACGAGCTGCGACTGAGCGGCTTCGACGGCGGCGGCAGGCGCGGCGTCTTCGGCGACGGCGCGCCCGCCGTCACGGCCCGGGTGGACCGGGGCCCGCGCCGGCGCGATCCGCGGGCACGGCATGGCCGACCGTGCTAGCGGCGGGGCCATGGAGAACGTGCTTCCCGGGTTCCCGGGCGATGCCCACGTCGCCACGCTCGGCAACGACGTCGCGTCGCTCCGCCGCGACTTCCTGCAGAAGCTCGCCTTCGAGCTCATGAAATTCGAAGGCCTGGCGACCCGGAACGACCACTACCTCGCCCTCTCCTACGCCGTGCGAGACCGGCTGCTGGAGCGCTGGATGCGGTCGGCCCGCACCTATCTCGAGGGCGGGCACCGCACGGTGATCTACCTCTCCGCCGAGTACCTGCTCGGCCCGCAGCTCGGAAACGCCCTGCTGAACCTCGGCGTGGAGTCGACCGCCCGCGAGGCGATGTCCTCGCTCGGGCTCTCGCTCGACGCGCTCGTCGAGCAGGAGGAGGATCCCGGGCTCGGCAACGGCGGACTCGGGCGCCTCGCAGCCTGCTTCATGGACTCGCTCGCGACGCTGCGGATCCCCGCGATCGGCCACGGGATCCGCTACGAGTTCGGCATCTTCGACCAGGTGATCCGCGACGGCTGGCAGATCGAGCGCACGGACCAGTGGCTCCGGCTCGGTTTTCCCTGGGAGGTCCGCCGCACCGAGATCGAGGTCCCGGTCGGCTTCGGCGGGCACACCGAGGAGGTGCCCGACGGACGCGGCGGGATGCGCAAGCGCTGGATCCCCGAGCGCATCGTGATGGGCGTCCCCTCCGACGTCCCGGTGCTCGGCTACGGCGTCACGAACACGAACTTCCTGCGACTGTGGAGCGCCGCCCCGACCGACGAGTTCGACCTCGACGCGTTCCAGGTCGGCGAGTACTGGCGCGCCGTCGAGGAGAAGGCGCGCAGCGAGAACATCACCAAGATCCTCTACCCGAACGACAGCAAGCCCGCGGGCAAGCAACTGCGCCTCGAGCAGGAGGCCTTCTTCGTCTCCTGCGCACTGCAGGACTGCATCCGGCTCCTCCTGGTGCACCGGCCGATCCGCGACTTCGCCGAGATCTACCGGGTCCAGCTGAACGACACGCACCCCTCGCTCGCCGTGCCCGAGCTCATGCGGCTGCTCATGGACGAGCACGAGCTCGGCTGGGACGAGGCTTGGGACATCACGACCCGCAGCGTGTCCTACACGAACCACACCCTCATGCCCGAGGCGCTCGAGAGCTGGCCGCTGCCGTTGTTCGCGCAGCTCCTGCCGCGCCACCTCGAGATCGTCTACGAGATCAACGCACGCTTCCTCGACCAGGTCCGCGCCATGCGGCCCGAGGATCCCGACCTTCCGAGGCGCGTGTCGCTGATCGACGAGAGGGGCGAGAAGAGCGTCCGCATGGCCTACCTCGCGACCGTCGCGAGCCACGCGGTGAACGGCGTCGCGGCGCTGCACTCCCGGCTGCTCCGCGAGACCGTGCTGCGCGACTTCGCCGAGCTCTGGCCCGAGCGCTTCACCAACGTGACCAACGGCGTCACCCCCAGGCGCTTCCTCGGCCTCGCGAACCCGCGCCTCACCTCGCTCGTCACCGAGGCGATCGGGGAGGGCTGGCTCGGCGACCTCGACCGGCTCTCGGACCTCGAGCGCTTCGCCGACGACGCCGGCTTCCGCGAGCGCTGGCGCGCGGTGAAGGACGCGAACAAGGCCTCCTTCGCCGAGTGGCTGCGGGTCGCCCACGGGCTCGAGTTCGACCCGACGTCGCTGGTCGGCGCCCAGGTGAAGCGGATCCACGAGTACAAGCGCCAGCTCCTCGCCCTCCTCCATCTCGCCTGGCTGCAGCGCCACCCGGAGGTCCTCGAGTCCTCCGGCACGCCGCGCACGCTCGTCATGGCCGGCAAGGCCGCCCCGGGGTACGCCCGCGCGAAGCTCATCATCAAACTCGCGCACGAGGTGGGCGCAGCGATCGGGCGCGACGTCCGCATCCGCGAGAGCCTGCGCCTGGTCTTCGTGCCCGACTTCAACGTGAAGACCGGGCAGCACATCTATCCCTCGACCGACCTCTCCCTCCAGATCTCGACGGCCGGGCTCGAGGCCTCCGGCACCGGCAACATGAAGTTCGCGCTCTCCGGCGCCCTCACGATCGGCACGCTCGACGGCGCGAACGTCGAGATCCGCGAGGCCGTCGGCGCCGAGAACTTCTTCCTGTTCGGCCTGACGACCCACGAGATCGACACGATGCGACGGTCGGGCTGGAGCCCGCGCTCGGTGCTCGACGAGGATCCCGAGCTCGCCGCGATCCTCGACGACCTCGCGGGGAGCCGCTTCTCGCCCGGCGAGCCGGGCCTCTTCGCGCCGATCGTCGAGTCGCTCGTGTCGTCGGACCCGTTCTTCGTGCTCGCGGACTTCCGCGCCTACGTGGACTGCCAGGAGCGGGCGACCGCGGCCTCGCGCGACCGCGACGCCTGGACGCGCTCCTCGATCCTGAACACCGCTCGCTGCGGCCGCTTCAGCTCCGACCGCTCGATCCGCGAGTACGCCGAGCGGATCTGGAAGGCGGCGCCGGTCGACCTGCCGCGGATCGGCTGAGCCCCGGG
>JAFMJW010000180.1 GCA_017853315.1 Alphaproteobacteria bacterium | reverse complement strand
CCGGGCACGGTGAAGATCGGCGCGTCGGTCGTCGACGACGACGGCTCGAAGGTGAAGGGCTCGGCCGACCTCGTCGTCCCGACGCCTCCCTTGCAGGCGATCCGGACGAAGCCGACGACCAAGCGCATCGAGGTCGGCCTCGACGTGCGATTCCAGGCGATCGCCGACCGCGGCAACGACGTGACCGACGACGTCACGACCAAGGTGACCTGGAGTTCCTCGAATCCCGCCGTCGCGACCGTGGTCGCGACCGGCCCGTCGGCGGGCCTCGTGCACCCGGTCGCACCGGGCACGACCGAGATCGTCGCGCGCGACGTGGCGACGGGCATCCGCAACACCGACGGGGCGACGCGCGTGCGCGCGAGGGCCGTGAGCCTCTCCGTCGACCCGCCGTCCATCGTGCTCGCACGGCGCATCCGCTTCCCGTTGCGCTGCTACGCGAACCGCGCCGACGGCTCGCGCAGCAACGTGACGGAGGGCGCCACCTGGACCTCGAGTTCGGCGGGCATCCCCGTCGGCCGGGTCGCACCCGCGATCGGCGTCGTGAGCGGTGTCGGCGACGGCCAGGCGAGGATCGACTGCGCGGACCCGGTGCGGGGCCTCACCACCGTCGGACGACCCGGCGCCGGGGCGACGGTGACGATCTCGGGAACGCTGGTCGGGCTCGACCTCCAGCCCGACCCGCTGGTCGTCGGCAAGGGCGAGCCGCGCTCCGCGAAGGCCTTCGGCATTCTCGGAAACGGCGGCACGACCGGCGACATCGCCGAGTCGCTCGCCTGGACGACGTCGGACCCCGCGGTCGCGAAGGTGAGCAACGACGCCGGCGACCGGGGAGAGGTGATCGGCGTCGGCACCGGCGTCACGACGCTCGCGGCGGTCGAGCCCGTGACGGGCATCGTCTCGACGCAGGTCGACAACGTCCGCTCGATCGGGGCCGTCGTGAACCTGGCGCTCGATGCCGCCGGAGGGGTCGTCGGCCGCAACGAGACGATCGCGCTCCGGGCGCGCGCGACCTACGAGGACGGTTCGGTCGCGAACGTCGGCGAGAAGTGCACCTGGTCGAGCAGCCGCCCGGGCGTCGCCACCGTCACGAATGCGTCTCCGCGCGGCGTCGTCGCGGGCCTCGCGCGCGGCGACACGACCGTCGTCGCGACCTGCCCGTCGGGCACCGTGTCGACCGTCGTCCGCGTCGCGGGCAACGCGGTCGCCCTGCGCATGAACCCGCTCTCCGTCGAGGGCGAGGCGCTCACGACCAAGCGGCTGAAGGCGATCGCGACCTACGAGGACGGAAGCGAGCGCGACGCGAGCGGCTCGGTCGCGTGGGAGTCGAGCGCGCCGCTCGTCGCGGCCCTCGACCCGGAGTCGCCCGGGACGCTCGCCCTGCTGCGCAAGGGCTCCGCCACCGTGAGCGCCGACCACCCCTCCGGCCTGACGGCGAGCGCCCCGGTCACCGTGACGCCTGGCATCGTCGCGCTCGAGATCGTCCCCGGTACGCGCACCCTGCGCGCGAGCAGCCCGGCCAAGGTGCGGGCCCAGGGCCGTCGCGCCGACGGCACGACGAAGCCGCTCACGAAGGACGTCGCGTGGAGCACCGACGACGCCCGGATCGCCCGTCTCGACGAGCGGCCGGGCCAGGAAGGCACGATCTTCGGCGGCGGCACGAAGGGCACGACGCAGGTCCGCGCCGTGCTCGGCAAGGGGCTGCTGGAAACGTCGATGCGCGTCACGGTGAACGCGCTCGTCTCCAGCTTCGAACTCGTGCCCGCGGAGCGGACGATCCCCCTCTCCAGCACGCGCATCGTCGAGGCCCAGGCTCGCTACGAAGACGGCGCCACGAGCAAGATCAGCCGCGGCGTCTTCTTCACGAGCAGCAACCCCGCGGTCGCCACCGTGAGCAACGAGCCGAGCCACCAGGGAGAGGTGACCGGCGTCGGGGTCGGCACGGCGGTCGTCACCGCGGTCGACGTCTCGAGCGGCAAGCCGTCGTCGAACTCGGTCCCGGTGACCGTCGTCCGCTGACGGGCGGGCGCACCGGGCCAGGAATTCGCACGCTCCGCGATCCCGCGGAAGGGAGCCGGCAACCCGTGCGCCCGCAGCACCGCTCGCCGAGTCGCCGCGAGCCATCCCAGGGACAGGTGGCGACGCCTCAGCGGCCCGTCGACCCGCCCCCGCCCGCCTCGCCGGCCACCGCCGCGAGCGCACGCTCGTCGATCCGGACCTCGTGCCGCGAGCGCAGCCGCGCCATCTCCTCTTCGAGCCGCGCGCGGCGGCGCTCCGCCCGCGCATCGGCGAGCACGGTCGCCCGGACCGCCTCGAAGGGAGCGACGCGCGCCTCCTGCCTGCGATCGACGCGCACGAGGTGGAGCCCTTGCGAAGACGCGATCGGCCCCTCCCAGCTTCCGACCGGAAGTGCGATCGCCCGGGCGGCGAAGTCCGTGCCCCAGGTCTTCGCGAGGTCGTGCTCGGACTGTCCGGCGATGCGCGACCCGAGCGGCGAGGGATCGCCGAGCGGGACCGGGCCCTGCGGCGACACCGCGCCGTCGCGCAGTCGCGCGAGCAGGGCCGCGGCCTCGCGTTCGCTCCCGTCGCGGCGCGAGAAGAAGACCTGCGTCGCGTCGATGCGCGGCGGCTGGCTCCAGCGCTCGGGGTGAAGGCGGTGGTGGTCGCGGAGCGCGGCCTCGTCGATCGGGTCGGCGTCGGCGCGCCGGGCGAGCAGGAGTCGCTCCTTCTGCAGCACGATGCGACGAACGACCGGGTCCTCGTCGGCGAAGCCGACGTCGACCGCCGCTCGCACCATGGCCGGGTCGATCGGGACCTCGTCGGGCGACTCCGTTCCGTCGACGAAGCGCATCTTCTCGGTCAGGCGGAAGGCGATCGCCGGGTCGCCGCGGTCGAGGTTCCGCGCGCGCGCGTCCCGCCAGAGCATCTCCTCGTCGGCCCAGCCCAGGGCGAGCGTCCGCAGCTCCGCGACGCTCGGGCTGCGCCCGACGTCGCGCTCGAAGTCGCCCGCGAGCCGCCGCAACCGGGACTCGTCGACCGCCACCACCGTGCGCGGGGGCGGAAGCAGCCAGCGACGCCCTGCGAAGAGGAGTGCGCCGATCAGCGCGAAGTGCAGGGCGGTTCGCCACGGCCGATGCGCCGCGGCGGACCGACCGACGACGCCCGTCATCCCGGCCGCGCCGCGGAGCCTCCGGCGAAGCCGGGCGCGCGCTCTCGCCGCCGCGAACGCGCTCGGCCCCGACACGCACGCGAAGACGGACGCGGCCGGTTCACCGGCCGCGTCCGCGAGGCGCGGTCAGCCCGCCGTCCCAAGCCTGCCTTCGGAAACCGTCCAGAGCCTCGCCTGCGAGGCCGACCAGTCGCCGATCCGCACGGCGACCTCGACGACGTGCTCGAGCCGCTCGTTCGCGGGCAGCGACGGCGACGTCGCTTCGACGACGAGCCGCGACGAACCGTCGTCCGCCCGCTCGAAGCGCGCGCTCGTCACGCCGCCACGCGCTCCGGAAGGATCCTCGTAACGCCCGTCGACGAACGACCCGGCCGGCAGCGTCGCTTCCCAGATCGTCGTCGAGTCGCGCAGCGCGACGGTGAGCGCGGAGGCCGCGAGGTCGTGCACCGCGCCCGCTCCCATCGGGACGTCGAGCGAGACGCGCTCCGAGTCCTCGCCGAAGCGGATCTCCCCGCGCACGGCGCCGAGCCCGTCGGGCTTGAACCAGATGGGCGAGGCCCACGCGCGCTTCTCGACCGTGCGCGCCACGGTCTCGTCGCAGCAGGCGACGAGGCGCGGCGGAACCTTCGCGGGATCGCTGCAGTCGACGCCGAGTTCCCTGCACTGGAGCTCGGTCCAGCGGCACACCGGGTTCTCGAACAGGCGGGCGTAGTAGTAGGCGCGCTGCGACGGATCGAAGCCCGGGTCGGTCCAGGTCGCGCACAGGCGGTCGTGGCCCTCGGCGGCCGGCTCGCAGGTCGCCATGTCGACGGCGGGGGCCGCGCCCTCGTCGCCCGCCACGTGGAAGACCTCCTCGTGCACCTCGCCGGCCGCGTCCACCCAGCCCTTCACGATCTCGACCTTGTGGAGCGGCGTGCCGGCGATCGCCGGCCGCTCGACCCCGTCGACGACCGCGGCTGGCTCGCCCGGGTCGCGGAGTGCCAGCACCGCGAAGGTCGGGCTCGACGCTCCGCGGAAGGGCCCGAGCTCGGATCCCATCGGGACGCCCGAGCGGTAGCCCGCGGCGGCGACGTCGCCGTCGCAGACGCCCGCCGCGTAGTCGCCCGCGAAGAAGCGCAGGATCGGGCGCGTGCCGCTCGTGCCGTAGGTCTCGCGGCGACGCATCGCCGCGAACAGCGCGTCGCGCGAGTTCTCCTCGGCCCACACCACCGCGAGGCCGCCGGGGCCGTCGTCGGCGCGGCTGCGGCCGCAGCGGACGTCGTTCGGGTCGGCGTTCGCCGGGCAGCGCTGCGGGCCGCCCAGGAAGAGCCGGCGCTCGTTGGTGTCGTCGTTCAGGCCGGAGTGGCCCTCGTAGTCCTTCTCGACGGTCGCACCCGGGATCGCGTTGTGGGTGTCGGTGCTCGCGATGAAGCCGACCTCGAAGGGGTTCGCGCCGAGCTGGCCCTCCTTCTGCAGGCCGATGCCGAGCGCCGTGCGCACGAAGTTGCCCGCCGGGTAGGGGATGTCGAGGTTGCGCGAGCCGTCGTAGATCGCGACCCGGTTCGCGAGCTCGTACCCGCACTCTTCGTCCGTGGTCCCGGCTCCGGTCCGGCACTCGGAACTGCCCTTGTGCTGGTAGATCTCCATGACCGGCTCCATCGCGGCGCGCTCGCGCGCGTCGGGGAGCGTCATCGAGCTGCCGTCGGCGTTCTCGGTCGCGAACATGAAGCCGCCGCTCAGGTTCGAGTTGTGCGGGATCGCGATCCAGTCGCAGCCCGCGACCTCGCCCTGGCACGTTTCGCGCAGCTTCCGCCACATGCCCTGCGGCTTGGGCTGGTCGACGTAGGTGACCGGCTGCGACGGCACCTCGGCGTTGCGAAAGATCACGTTGCGGTGGAGGTTCGCGCCGGTCGCGAGCCCCGGCTGCGACGGGTTCGCCGTGTACTCGTAGCCCTTGAAGGTCGTGAAGCCGCACGACGACGAGCGGTCGTAGAACCGCTCGGCGACGTCGCCGATCTCGCTCCACACGATCGCGGCACCCTCCTGGCAGCGCGTCGGCGGGTCGCCGCAGAGGCCGGGCGGGTACTTCGGCTCGGGGTTCACGACGACCGGCACCAGCACGTTCAGGAAGACGTACTGGATCTGGGCGGGGTCGGCGGACACGGCGGCGCCGCGGACCTGCTTGCACTCCTCGCTGTCGTAGCCCGCCTCGCCGGGCGTGAAGCAGACGTGGTAGGCGCCGAAGCCCTCGGAGTGGTCGGTCACGGCCGCGAAGTCGAGCGGCCGGCGCAGGCGCAGCGGCCGCGTCCCGCGGCCGTCGGCGTCGTAGGGCGCGAGCCGGATCTCGTTTCCGCGCGCGAACTCGTAGGCGTCGGTCGGCGTGCCGAGCACGTTGAAGGTGACGGCGTCGGCGGAATAGGTCGTGTGGACGTGCAGGTCGCCGAAGTGCGGGCTGCGCGTCACCGAGTAGGCCGAGCAGGACTCGCGCTCCTCGGTGCGATCCCACGGGGCGGGAGCACGACTCGAAACGTCGGGCGTCGGCACCGGCGTCGGGGTGGCCGGCGGGGGCGGCGCGGCCGAGTTGTTGCCGCAGGCGACGACCAAGGTCGCGATCGCCACCAACTCGGCGAGATGGATCTGCCTCCGAACGAACCGGGCTTCAAAGCGGGCCATCCGCGTCCCTCCTGACGCTCCCTCCCCGAGAGAGCACGCGGCCGCCGACAGGAGGCCGTGTCGCGTCGTAAGCCGGGGACCGCCGAACTGTCAACGAGGAACGGGCCCTGGCTCCTTCGGACAACCGGGTGGTCCCTTCGGACAAGCGAAGCAGGCTGGACCCGCGGCCGGTTTCCTGATGGGCTCGCGACCTCGCGACGAGCATCTCGTCGCAACCAGCCGAGGTCACCGATGATCAGTCGCAGGAACTTCTCGCTTTTTGCCGCATCCGGAGCCTTGCTGGCCTCCTCGCAGGCCCGGGCGCAGGTGCCCGCGCTACGGCGGTCCGGGATCGCCGGCACCTGGCGCCTGACGGCCGAGTCGCACAGCGTTCGGCAGCGCAGCGCCTTCGACCCGGAGGTCGGCCCCCTCGATCCGACGATGGTCGTCCGCGCCTCCGCGGTGACCCTGTTCACCATCGAGCCCGACCTCTCGGCTTCCTCCCGGACCGTCGCGACCACGTCCGCGGTGAACGTGGTCGGCGGCGCCGCCCCGGGCTCCTCCAACTCCGACTGGGCGACCTGGAGGGTCGAGTCGGGAAGGAAGGGACGCCTGGTGCCGGTCAGCGGCGCAGACGGCGGCACGGAGCCGGACTCGGGAGCCCCGATGGTCTTCGACTTCGTCCTCGATTCCGACACCTGGCTCTCCCACGTCGTGTCGGGCCCGGAGGCCGGCGAGACCTTCGAGAAGCGGGTCCTCGACCCGTCGCGCGTCTTCGTGCGCCTGCACTTCGCGAGCAACTTCGAGGTCGTGACCGCGGTGACGCCGCGTGCGCTCGGCACGGAGTGCGAGTGCGGCCAGTTCTCGTCGCGGACGTTCGACGCGGTCGGGTTGAAGCTCCGCGCCTGAGGCGACGATCCCCCTGCCGACCGGGGGATCGCGTCGGCCGGGCCGCGCCCCGGGGGGCCGCGACGCTCAGACGCCGAGCAGCGACGCGGTGCGCTCGATGCACCAGAGCGCGGCGAGCGAGCCGATCGCGTAGGCCGCGGCAGTCTCGACCCAGGCCGGGCGCCCGCCCGTCCATCGACGAATCGCGACGTCGACGGCCAGCATCGCGGCGACGAACAGGAGCTGGCCCGCCTCGATGCCGAGGTTGAACGAGAGCACGGCGAG
>JAFMJW010000179.1 GCA_017853315.1 Alphaproteobacteria bacterium | reverse complement strand
TGTCGACGTAGCCGCCGATCGCGCGAGCACCGAGCAGCGGAAAGCCGGCCCGGCGCAACAGCGCCGGGAAGAAGTCCTTCATGTAGACCTGGAAGACGTCGCGCGCCGGCATCTTCTCTCCGGTCGTGGGGTGTGCGACCGGCTCGGACGAGAGCTTCACCAGGTTCACCATGGCGAATTCCCGGCCGTCGTCGGCGGAGAGGAAGGCGCGCATGCTCGCGACTTCCGCCTCGTTCCCGAGAGACTCGGGCGGCAGCCTCGACACGAGGTCGTCGATCTCGGCGGCAGCGAGCGGTCGCGGGATGCCGTCGTACCAGAGACGGAAGGCGGCGTAGACGAGGGCGGCTGCGCCCCAGATCCAGAGCGGGCTCATGCCTGCACCGGGTGCGAGGGCGAGCGGCCCTGCTCGAGGTCGGCGTTGCGCTGGCGCAGGCGCCGGTGGGTCACGTCGTGGGTGATGATCCAGAAGCGATTCTCGCGGATCGCGTCGACGACGCGCCCGGCCACGTCGTCGGGAGAGAGCGCGGTCGTGTTCATGAGCTGCGCGATCTGGTCGATCGGGATCGACGGCGGCTGCGGCAGGCCGAGCGCCGGCGGCGCGTTGCGGGTGGACTCGAAGATCCGCGTCGACACCAGCTCCGGGCACAGGCAGGACACGCCCACGCCGGTGTTTTCGAGCTCGAGCGCGAGGGACTCCGACAGCCCCACGACGGCGTACTTGGTCGCGCAATACGCGCCGACCAGAGGCGCCGGGATGAGCCCGGCCTCGGAGGCGGTGTTCACGACGTGACCGACGCCCTGCGCGACCATGAGCGGAGCGAAGGCCTGGATCCCGTAGGCGACGCCGAGCAGGTTCACGTCGACGATCCAGCGCCAGAGGGCCGGCCTGGTCTTGAGGAGCGGTCGGCCGCCCGCGACGCCCGCGTTGTTGCACAGCACGTGGACCGCCCCGAAGGCCGCGAGGGTCTCGTCGCGCAGGCGTGCCACCTGCTCGGGATCGCCGACGTCGCACGGCACGGCACGCAAGCGGCCCGACCCGTCGTCGAGGCGCGAGGCCTCGCGCTCGAGGGCCTCGCGCTCCACGTCGGCCATGACGACCGACATGCCCTCGGCGAGGAATCTCCCGGCGAGCCCGAGCCCGATGCCCGACGCGGCCCCCGTCACGACGGCGACCCGCCCCGCGATGTCCATGTCCCGGAACCTCCTTCGCTTGTCGCTGGAATTGGCACCGTATATGTTGATAGCCCCGCGCCTGGCAAACGGTTTTCCGGCGGCGCGGCGAGAAAGGCCGACCCATGCAGGTGCTGCGCACCCCCGACGAGCGCTTCGCGAACCTCCCGGGGTTCCCCTTCGCGCCCCACTACGTGGACGTGCCCGACGGCGAGGGGGGCACGCTGCGGGTCCACCACCTCGACGAGGGGCCGCGCGGCGGGAAGGTCGTGCTGCTCATGCACGGCAACCCGTCGTGGTCCTACCTCTGGCGCAAGCTGATCCCGCCGCTCGTCGCCGCGGGGCATCGCTGCATCGCCCCGGACCTGGTCGGACTCGGACGCTCGGACAAGCCGGCCGAGTTCTCGGACTACTCGGTCGCCCGCCACGTCGAGTGGATGCGCGCTGCCCTGTTCGACCGGCTCGACCTGCGCGACGTGAACCTCGTCTGCCAGGACTGGGGCGGCGTGATCGGGCTGCGGCTCGTGGCCGAGCATCCCGGGCGCTTCCGCTCGGTGCTGGCTGCCAACACCGGTCTCCCGACCGGGCAGACGCCGGTCAGCGAGGACCTGCGCAAGTGGCCCGAGTTCGCGAAGTCGCTGCCGACCTTCGACGTCGGCCAACTCGTGAGCATGGGCTGCACGAAGGGGCTCCTGCCCGCGGAGATCGCGGCCTACGACGCGCCGTTCCCCGACGAGTCCTACAAGGCGGCGGCGAGGAGCTTCCCCGGGCTGATCCCGATGACGCCGGACGACCCGGCGGTCCCCGACCAGCTGCGCGCCTGGGAGTCGCTCGACCGGTTCGAGAAGCCCGTGCTGTGCGCCTTCAGCGACAAGGACCCGTTCAACCGCGGCGGCAACAAGGCGATCGAGAAGCGGGTCCCCGGCGCCCAGGGACAGCCTCACACGACGATCGTCGGCGGCGGCCACTTCCTGCAGGAGGACTGCGGCGAGGAACTCGCGCAGGTCGCGCTCGACTTCCTTGCGCGAGAGGGCTGAGGCGGGCGCGGGGCCGGCGGCGGCTCAGGCGAAGCAGCCGCCGTCCACCCGGATCTCGGCCCCGGTGACGTGCGCGCCGTCGTCGCTCGCGAGCATCGCGACCACCCCCGCGACGTCGGCCGGCGAGCCCGATCCCTTCGGCGCCATGACGCGCTTCACGAGCTTCCAGTCGCCGCCCTCGGGCATCTGGAACTGGCCGAAGATCGGGGTCGCGATGTCGCACGGGAGGACCGCGTTCGCCCGCACCCCGAGCTTGCCGTAGTCGATCGCGATCGACTTCGTGAGCGCGAGCACCCCGCCCTTCGAGGCCGCGTAGGCGCCGGCGTAGGGCTGGCCGTGCACGGCGGCGGTCGACGACACGTTCACGATGTTGCCGCGGCTCTCGAGGAGGTGCGGCAGGGCCGCTCGGCAGGCGAAGAAGGTGCCGCTCAGGTTGATCGCGATCACGCGGTTCCAGTCGTCGGTGCGCAGCTCGTGCAGCAGGTCGGCGCGCAGGATCGCCGCGACGTTCACCAGCGCGTCGAGCCGACCGAAGCGCGCGACGCACGCGGCGACCGCGGCGTCGACCTGGCCCTCGTCGCTCACGTCGCAGCGCCGGGTCTCGACCTCGGCACCGACCGCGCGGAGCTCGCCGGCGAGCGCGGAGAGGGCCTCCTCCTGGACGTCGAGCGCGACCAGCCGGGCGCCCTCGGCGGCGAGACGCTCCATGATCGCCCGGCCGATCCCCGACGCGGCGCCCGTCACGAGGACGACGCGGTTCTCGAAGCGCTTCATGGCGCGACCCTAGGCGAGCCGGCGCCGCGGGATCAAACGATCCTCGACGCGATCTCGTCGGCCCGGCGCGACAGCTCGGGCGCGCGCAACCCGCGCGCGACCGCGTCGAATGCGGGCGTCGGCCCCCGCCATCGCCATTCCGCCACCGACGTCCCGACCGGCGCGTCGGTACGCAGCGTCGCGAGCCTGCGGAACAGCAGGGCCAGCTCGCGTTCCTCCGCCAGCACCGCCGCGAGCCGGTCCGCGCCGCGCACCGCGACGCCCCAGCGTGCCGGGTCGTCGGGAACCGCGTCCAGGTGGGCGAAGCGCCCGAGCACCGCCGAGGCGGACTTCGGCCCCCAGCCGCGCAGCCCCGGAAAGCCGTCCGCCGAGTCCCCGACGAGCGCGAGCCAGTCGGGAATCGAGGCGGGGCCGATGCCCCAGCGCGCGCGCACCGCCTCCTCGTCGACCAGCAGGCCGCGGCGGCGGTCGAGCTGGACGACGCGATCCCCGGACACGCACTGCGCGAGATCCTTGTCCGGGGTGCAGACGAAGACCCGCTCCACCGAGGCGTCGCGAGCGGCGATCGCCGCGGCCGAGGCGAGCGCGTCGTCGGCCTCGTGCTCCACCATCGGCCAGACCGCGAGGCCGAGGGCCTCGAGGGCGTCCTCGAGCGGCTGGAACTGGGAGTGGAGCACGGGGTCCATGCCCTCGCCCGTCTTGTAGCCCTCCCAGAGCTCGTTGCGGAACGACTCGATGACGTGGTCGGTCGCGACCCCGACGTGGCGGGCCCCCTCGCGCAGGAGCCCCAGCAGGGAGGCCACCACGCCGCGCACCGCGCCGACCTCGCGTCCGCGGACGTCCTCGTGCGGCGGAAGCCCCGCGTAGAAGTGGCGGAAGAGCTCGTAGGTCCCGTCGACCACGTGCACCGGGAACCTCGCGGAGCGGGCGGCCATCGGGCGTCCTCCTACCCCGCTCTGCTTGCAGAGGCACGCCGATTCGTGATTCGCCCGGCGCGATGAAGGATCTGCGCAATCGCGTCGCGGTGGTGACGGGTGCGGCGAGCGGCATCGGCCTCGCGCTCGCCGAGCGTTTCGCCGACGAGGGAATGAAGCTCGTGCTGGCCGACGTCGAGGAGAAACCTCTCGCGGAGGCGGTGTCCGGCCTCGAGAAGCGCGGGGTGGCGGTCGTGTCCGCGATCGTCGACGTGTCCCGCCCCGAGCAGGTCGAGTCGCTCGCGGACCAGGCGTGGCAGGCCTTCGGCGGCGTGCACGTCGTCTGCAACAACGCCGGCGTGAGCGCCGGCGGACGCTCCTGGGAGATCCCCGAGGCCGACTGGGAGTGGGTGCTCGGGGTGAACCTCTGGGGCGTGATCCACGGCATCCGGACCTTCGTGCCGCGCATGCTGAAGCAGGGCGGACCGGGCCACGTCGTGAACACCGCCTCGGTCGCGGGACTGCTCGCGAGCCCCGGCATGGGTCCCTACAACGTGAGCAAGTTCGGCGTCGTCGCGCTCTCGGAGACCCTGCAGCACGAGCTCGCGATGGAGGGCTCCGAGATCAAGGTGTCGGTGCTGTGCCCGGGCTGGGTGAACACGAAGATCGCGGATGCCGACCGCAATCACCCGGCCGGCCCGGAGCGGCGCCCCTCGAACCCGCAGTTCGAGGCCATGCGCGACGTCGTGCGCGGGCTGATCTCGAAGGGGCTCGCTCCCTCCGCCGTCGCCGACCGCGTCGTCGAGGCGATCCGCGAGGAGTACCTCTACATCCTCACCCACCCCGACTTCCTGCCGATGATCCGCAACCGGATGGACGCGATCCTCGAGCACGGCGAGAAGGGCGTCACGCTGCACTGAGAGCAGGGCCGGGTCGGGGGCCCGGCGCGCGATCAGTCGTTCTGGTCGTCCACGTCGACGACGACGTGCGCGAGGTCGTTCGAGGCGTCGGGCTCGACGTTGCCGGGCACGGAGGCGGTTGCGCGAACCCCGAAGGTGCAGCGACCGGGGCTCCGCCTGCCGCCGGCCGTGAAGTCCGCCGCGGACACGGTGAGGGTCGCCGAGATCGAGGCCTGGCGGCCCGCGGCGACCACGATCGGCGTCGCGTCGAGGGAGACGGTCCCGGGCGGACAGTCGCCCGCCTCGATGCCCGGGACGATCGCGTGGCCGGCGGCGTCCGAGGGCGACGACGGGTCGCCGTTGCCGATCCGCAGGCGCAGCGTCTTCGAGGCCGAGGTCGAGCCGGCCGGCAGCACGACCCGGACGGGCTTCGCCGCGGCCGCGAACGACTCGTGCCGAGCCGCGGTCGCCGCGTCGTTCCCGTCGAACACGTCCACGTCGAAGACGGCCTCGGCGTTTCGCGAGGTCGGGTCGCCGGAGTCGGGCAGGAGCGTGGTCGCCGAGAGCGCGACCGTGCAGCGGGAGGGAGCCCAGGGTGTCGCGCTCGCATGTGCGGCGGCCGTCGCGACGAGTCGAACACTCGCGGTCGCCGTCCGGCCGGGAGCGAGGACCACGGAAGACTGGTCGCCGGCGGTGCGAGGATCGAAGTCCGGCAGGCCGTCGACGAGGCCCGGGCATCCGATCGAGGTTGCCGTCAAGGCGACCGTGTTGGTCGCGAAGCCCGCGGGGTCGAGGTTGCGCACCTTCACCTTCACGGTCTTCCCGACCTGGGCCGTTCCCGCCGGGATCGAAAGGCGCACCGGCTTCGGCACGTCCACGACGAGGTCGTGCGGGGCCGGCGTCGGCACGGGCGGCGGGGAAGGCGTCGGCGGTGGCAGGGTGGGTCCGGGCGTCGGGGTCGGGGCGGGTGTCGCGGTCGGAACCGGCGTCGGGGTCGGGGCGGGGGTCGCGGTCGGAACCGGCGTCGGGGTCGGAACCGTCTTCACGATCGAGAAGCGGTCGCGCACCGTGCCGGTCGAGTCGACGAAGCGCGCGTCGAGGACGTGCCCGTCCACGTCGAGCACGAGCGAGCCGAGCGTGTTCAGCGACACCTGCATGACGGGGTGGTTCAGGCTCCCGCCGCCGGTCTGGCCCGAGCTGCCGGCGACCGCGTAGACGGCGCCGCCGTGGGACACGGCCGAGGGGCCCTCCTTGCCGTAGGCGCCGTCCACGTCGGGGTCGCCGTCGCCCGGGTCGACGATCATGCCGGCCGTGAGCGTCGACGAGAGCCCGTAGTGCCCGTCGAGCAGCACGCTGCGCTCGTAGGAGTGGCTGTGGCCCGTCAGCACGAGGTCGACGCCGTGCGCCTCGAGGATCGGCAGTGCGTTGGCGCGCATGTCGACGAGCTGGCTCTCGGCGTCGGAGTCGTGCGAGCCCTTCGTGTAGGGCGGGTGGTGCCAGAAGGCGACGATCCACTCCTGGTCGGTCGCCTGCAGGTCGTCCGCGAGCCAGGTCAGCATCGGTCCGCCCGGGGCTCGCGAGCTCTCCTGCGAGTCGAGGCAGACGAAGTGCACGTTCGCCCAGTCGAAGGAGTAGTAGGCCTCGGTGCCCGAGGCGACGCCGCCCGCCTCGGCCGCGGTCGGCAGCGTGAAGACGTCGTAGTAGGGGCCGGTCTGCGTCGCCGAGTCGGCCGACGTGCCGTCGTGGTTGCCGAGCGTCGCCCAGAGCACCTCGCGGCGCAGGTGGTCGGGATAGGTGTCGAAGACCGCCGCCTGGTACTCGGCGTCGGTGCCCGAGTTGTAGGCGTTGTCGCCGAGCATGAGCCACAGGTCCGTCCCGCGCGCGCCGGTGAAGGCGTCGTAGGCGTCGCGGACGGCCCGGGCCGCGGCGCTCGCGGTACCCGAGTCGCCGAGCACCCACACGCGCGTTGCCTGCGCCGTTCCGGCGGCCGGGGGAGTCGTGAACCAGGTGTCGGCGTCGCCGCCGTCGAGCACGTTCGTCGTCGAACCGATCGAGTACAAGTAGGTCGTCCCGGGCAAGAGCCCGGTGATCCGCACCGAGTGCTCGGTGGTCGACGTGGCGTCGTCGGCCACGAAGTCGAGGTGGGCGAGGTCGGTGCCCCAGCGCACCCGGCTGTCGGTCGCAACGTCGGTGCGCCAGCGCACCGTGACGGCGCTCGGCGTCCCCGACTGCAGGTAGGGGCCACGGGTCACG
>JAFMJW010000178.1 GCA_017853315.1 Alphaproteobacteria bacterium | reverse complement strand
AGCGAGGTGCAGCGCAACATCGTCGCGCAGCGGGTCCTGGGGATGCCGCGCCGCTAGCCGGGCTTCTTCACCCGCAGGAGCGCGCCGATCGGGGTCACCCCGACGATCCGCCAGCGCCCGTCCTCGTGGCGCATCACGAGCGACACCCGGTGTCCGCCCGCGTCGAGGGTGACCGTCGACAGGTCGCCCTCGCGCTTCATGTTCCACCAGGCGGAGACGAAGTCGCCCGCGCCGAGCCGGAGCGGCTTGTCGGGGTCGTTGAAGACGGTCAGCACCTTGCCTCCCGAGAGCAGCGACAGGGCGGCGCTCTTCAGGTCGAACCCGGGGCCGTCTCCGCCGCCACCGCCCGCGAGGTCGTTCAGGGCGCGACCGGCGACCGCGGGGACGTCGACCATCTCCTGCAGGGCCCTCACGTCGTTCCGGTCGACGGCCCGCTTGACCTCCCACAGGGCCCAGGTCGGCGTCGCCGGGAGGACCGCGACGAGGAACCCCGCGAGGCCCGCGGCGAGCGCGCCCACGACGACCCCCGGCCAGAACGAGCGTCGCATCGGCGAATTTCTCCCACAGCCGGGCGGGGAAGGCGAGTCCGCGCGGCTCCCCGGCTCGTGCGCGCCTCCCGGACGGCCGATTGCGCCGGCCGAGCGCGGTTCCGTATGCTCGACGCGGTGCGCATCGACACCATTCTCGCGCGCGGCGAGCCGGTCTTCTCCTTCGAGTTCTTCCCGCCCAAGACGCCGCAGGCTGCCGAGCAGCTGCTGCGGACGATCGACGAGCTGAAGCCGATCTCCCCGGCCTTCGTCTCGGTGACCTACGGCGCGATGGGTTCGAACCGCAGCCAGGTGATCGACCTCGTCGCCCGGATCAAGGACGAGATCGGGCTGAACCCGATGGCCCACCTGAGCTGCACCGGGCACTCGCGCGACGAGCTCGCGTCGATCCTCGACCAGCTCGCGTCGGCCGGCGTCGACAACGTGCTGGCGCTGCGCGGCGACCCGCCCAGGGGCGAGGAGTTCCGGCCCGCGGCCGACGGCTTCGCCCACGCCTCGGACCTCGTCGCCTTCATCCGGTCGCGATGGGACTTCTGCGTGGGCGGCGCCTGCTACCCCGAGAAGCATCCCGACGCGCCGGACCTCGAGACCGACCTCGCGCACCTCGCGACCAAGGTGCGGGCGGGCACGGACTTCCTGATCACGCAGCTCTTCTTCGACGACGCGGACTACTTCGCGTTCGTGCGCCGCGCGCGGGCCGCGGGGATCGACGTTCCGATCCTGCCCGGCATCATGCCGGTGACCGACGTGGGCGGCGTGCGCCGCATGACCTCGATGTGCGGCGCGCACCTTCCGTCCGCGCTCGAGAGCCGGCTCGCCGAAGCCGACGGGGACCCGGCCCGCGTGCTCTCCGTCGGCGTCGAGCACGCGACCGGGCAGTGCCGAGCCCTGCTCGAGGGCGGCGTCCCGGGGATCCACTTCTACACGCTGAACAAGAGCCCGGCGACGCGCAGGATCGTCGCGGCTCTTCGCGCCTGACCAGGCCTACGCGTCGGTCCCGGCCCGCTCCACGCGGGCTTTCGCGGGAGAAAACGGGTGGAATCGGCCGGGGCCGTGTGCGAAAGTCCGAACGTGCTTCGAACCCTGCGGGACTGGGCCTGCAGCCTCGTCTTCGTGGTCGTCTTCGCGTTGACGATGCTCGGCTTCGACGTGGCCCTGCGCATCGCCTCCCTCTTCGGCATCCGGGCGGAGTCCCGGGTCGCCGGGTGGGCGCAGCGCTGCCTGCTCGAGATCCTGCGGATCTGCGACATCCGCCTCGAGGTCGACCGGTCTCCCCTCGTCCGCGAAGGCGTGTCCTACGTCTTCGTCGCGAACCACCAGAGCATGTTCGACATGCCGATCTACGGCTCGGTCTTCGCGTCGAACGTCCCGAAGTACATCTCGAAGGTGGAGCTCTCGCGGTGGATCCCGACGGTTTCCTTCCACCTGCGCAGCGGCGGGCACGCGATCATCGACCGCAAGGACC
This sequence comes from Alphaproteobacteria bacterium, assembly GCA_017853315.1. GTDB lineage: Bacteria > Desulfobacterota > Binatia > UBA12015 > UBA12015 > REEB422. Next base: position 5,041 of record JAFMJW010000178.1, on the reverse strand, counting down.
GCGACTCGGCCGTGAAGGCGATCGAGAAACTCGGGCAGGAGATCGAACGCAACGGCTTCTCCGCGATGATCTTCCCCGAGGGAACCCGTGCGCGAAAGGGCGAGATCAAGCCCTTCAAGCCCGCGGGAACCGTCGCCCTGCTGAGCCGCACGAACGTTCCGGTCGTGCCGGTCTGCGTCGACGAGTCGTGGCGGCTCCTGGAGAAGAGCCTCCTCCCGCTGCCCTTCGGCGTGCGCCTGAAGGTCTGGGTGGGCGACCCGATCGAGCGACGCCCGGGCGACGATCCCTACGAGATCGTCTCGGAGTGCGAGCGTCGGATCCGCGATGCGCTCGGGCGCATGCGCGGCGAGGCCCTGCCGCCGCCGGCGCCGCTGCAGCGGACGGCCGAGGACGCCGAGCGCTGGCTCGGGACGGGGCCCGCGGTCGGGGTGAACGGGAACGGCACGGGAGGCGACGCGTCCCGCGATCGCGGCACGCAGCCCACCCTGGGCGCCTGAACCCTCGGGCGCCGCGACCTCCGTTCAGCGGGCGGGTTCGCCCACCGTCAGGTGGTAGTTGCCGAGCGCGTCGAGCGTCGCCTCCTGCCCCGGGTAGACGACGATCGTCGTGAAGGTCTCCTCCACGATCGCGGGGCCGACGACGCGCTGGCGAGCGCGCATCTTCGTGCCGTCGTAGACGGCCGTGTCCTCCCAGCGGCCGTCGAACCACGCCCGGCGCCGGCCCTTGCCGGCGGTCGCGCGCGGGTCGCGCGCGGAGGCCGGGATGCGGGGCAGGTCGGGCTTCTCGCCCACCGCGGTCGCGTGCAGGGCGAGCCCGCGCAGCACCGGCACCTGGTCGCGGGAGGCGTAGGTGTGGAGCTCTTCGTGGAGGGCGTGGAAGGCCTCCACCGTGCGCTCGAGGTCGCGTCGCCCGAAGCGCGCGTCGCCGCCTTCGATCTCGACGGGCATGTCGAAGGTCTGGCCGGGATAGCAGAGGTGCGCGAGTCGCCGGTGGCGCACGGAGCCCGGGGAGAAGCCGGCCTTCGCGAGTGCTGCATTCGCCGAGCGGCGCATCTCCTCGAAGAGCGCGCTCGCGCGCGCGAGGTCGACGCGGTCGGCCGGCGCGATGACCGAGCGCATCTCGATCACGACCGGATCGGTGAGCAGGAGTCCGAGCGCGGAGAACGCCGGTGCCGTCTTCGGCACGATCACCTTCGGCGAACCGATCTCGGCCGCCTGCATCCCGGCGTGGACGGCGCCGTTGCCGCCGAAGGCCAGCAGCGGAAGCTCGCGCGGGTCGATGCCGCGGGTCGCGGACACCCGCCGGATCGCGTTCGCCATGTTCGCGTTCACGAGCCGGAACACGCCCCACGCGGCGTCCTCGACCGAGGCGAGGCCGAGCGGCCGGCGGACCTGGTCGTCGATCGCCTCGCGGACCGCGTCGAGGTCGAGCTCGAGCTCGCCGCCGTAGAAGAAGGCCGGGTTCAGGTAGCCGAGCGCGAGGTTCGCGTCGGTCACCGTCACGAGCCGGCCGCCGCGCCGGTAGCAGATCGGACCGGGCTGGGCGCCCGCGCTCTGCGGTCCGACCTGCAGGGCGCCCTCGACGACGCGCGCGATCGAGCCGCCGCCCGCGCCCACCGACTGCACGTCCACCATCGGCAGCCCGATCAGGTAGCGGTGGTGCCAGTTCCAGGACGACGCGATCTCGGGCTTGCCGCCGCGGACGAGGCAGACGTCGTAGCTCGTGCCCCCCATGTCGACCGAGATGAAGTCGCCGGCGCCCGCCTCGCGCGCGACCCGGCATGCCGCGACCACTCCGCCCGCCGGGCCCGATCCCAGCACCGTCACCGGCTTCTCGGCGACCCAGCTCGCGGTCATGAGCCCGCCGTTCGACTGCATGAGCAGGAGGTCGCGTGCGAAGCCGGCGTCGCGCAGCCGCCGTTCCAGGTTGCCGAGGTAGCGCTTGATCTTCGGCGCGACGTAGGCGTTCACGAGCGTCGTCGAAGTCCGCTCGAACTCGGGCGCCTTCGGCAGCACCTCGCACGACAGCGAGAGGTCGACGCCGGGCAGCTCCTCCCGCGCGATCTCCCGCGCCCGGCGCTCGTGGGCCGGGTTCACGAAGGAGAACAGGAAGACGATCGCGAGCGACTCGACTCCCTGCAGCGAGAGTCGTCGCAGCGCCCGGCGCAGCTCGTCCTCGTCGAGCGGCTCGACGACGTTGCCCTCGAAGTCCAGCCGCTCGGGCACGCCGAGGCGCCGCCGGCGCGGGCAGATCGGCGGCGGCGGCGGGAAGGAGGGGTCCCAGATGTCCTCCTTGTATCCCCGGCGCAACTCGATCTCGTCGCGATGGCCGCGGGTCGTGACGAGCCCGGTCACCGCGCCGTTCATCTGGATCATCGTGTTGTCGGCGGTGGTCGTGCCGTGCACGATGCGGTCGGTGGCGGCGAGGAATCGCTCGATCGGGAGCCCCTCGCTCGCCGCGAGGCGCGAAAGCCCGTTCATCACGCCCTCGCTCTGGTCGTGGAGGGTGGTGGCGGCCTTGTCGAGGTGGATCGAGCGGTCCGGCCGGACCAGCACGAGGTCGGTGAAGGTGCCGCCGACGTCGATCCCGACCCGGTAGCCGCCGCCCGACGGGCGCGGGGCGGGGGCGAGCGGGCGCTTGCTGCGCGGCTGGGTCATCGCTGGGCCTCGGGCGCCGCCGTCGACCCGGCTCCCGGGACCCCGGCGGCGGTCCTTCCTAGACCGCCCCGGCCGGCCGCGGCAACGGGCCGACGCCAAGGGAGGGCGACCGGGCCTGACCCGGCGGGCAGGAGCCGGAGAAGGGCGTTGACCGGGCAACGTCGGCGAGCCTATCGTCCACGGAAGATTCCGGTCCGGCCGGGAGCCCGCGGGGTCCTGCCCCGAGGGGCCGGCCCGGCCCGCCTGCGGAGAGCCTCCATGCCATCGCTCCGAAGCCCGTTTCGCCCAAGCCTTCTCGCGGCCGTCCTCGCGGCGACGTGTCTCGTCTCCGCCGCGCCGGCATGGGCCGCCCCGGTCGACGAGCTCGCCGCCTGCGGCAAGCGGATCTCGGAGGGCGTGCAGAAGTACACGCAAAACTACACGACCGGGCTCGGGAACTGCTACCTCGCGAACGACTCGCTCGCCTTCCCCGTGAACTGTCGCGAGGACCAGCGCACGAAGGGGATCCTCGGCTCGGCCCGCGAAAAGCTCCAGACCTCGACCGAGAAGTGCACGGCCCAGGGACTCGACCTCCTCTGTCCCTTCGAACAGCGGGTGTCGTCCGACCTCTACGATTGGCTCGTCCTCGATCCCGCCTCCTACGAGACGCGCGTCGACGCGCTGCTCGACTCGATCTTCCGGACGGTCCACGCGCCTTCGTGCCCGCGGCCGGCCGGGACGATCTCGCGCGCCGGGATCGACTGCGGGCGAACGCTTTCGGGCCAGCTGCCCAAGGCCCTCTCCCAGATCCAGCAGTGCATCGCCAAGTGCGAGATCGCCGTCACGAAGAACGGCGGCGAGCCCTGCGTCGACTTCATGACCGGGGACGTCAAGGACGCGAAGACGATCGACTGCATCGGTCGCGTCACCGAGCGCCTGCTGTCGGTGCTCGCCTCGCGCTGCTCCGACGCGACGGTCGTCGAGCTCGGCTGCCCGCTCGCGGCGACCACGGAGGCCGGCATGGTCTCGGCGCTCGAGGGCGAGATCGCCGCGTTCACGACCGGGCTCTCGCGCGACCTCTTCCACGCGGCATGCCGGACCTACATCCCGGTGGGGCTCGTGCCGACCACCGCGATGGCGACGCTGCTGCCGAGTGCGACCCCGGTCGAGATCCACTGCGGCCAGGTGCTCGACGCGGCCTTCTTCGGCGCGGACACCCAGCTCGAACTCGCCCAGGACCTCGATTGCGCCGACGCGGGCGCGACCGACGGGCTCGTGATCGCGGCTTCGGGCGTGCAGCTGAACCTCGGCGACGCCTACCGGGTGAGCGGTCCACGCCGCGCCTCCGAGCGCACCGGGGTCGGCATCCGTATCGCGGCCGGTGCGTCGAACGTGCTCGTGAACCGCGGTCTCGTGCAGAAGTTCGGCATCGGGGTCGCCGACGCCGACGCGACCTGTGCCGACAGCACGCTGCGCGAGTTGCAGGTGCGGGACAACGCGGCCCAGGGCGTCGTGATGAAGGGACTTCGCGCGCGCCTCGACACCCTCTCCGTGAAGAGCAACGGCGGTGACGGGATCGTGCTCGACGCCTCGAACGGCACGCTCACTGCGAGCACCTGCGAGGACAACGGCGGCTCCGGGGCGGTCGTGAACGGCTTCGACAACGAGGTCGAGAGCAACGCCTTCGGCAACCTGCGCGACCGCGGCAACGCCGGACACGGACTCGTGGTCGCGGCGAGCGGCAACCAGGTCTACTCGAACTACGCGGCGGTGAACGGGGGGGACGGCTACCGGATCCTCGCCGCGACCGCCCCGATCTTCGACTCGAACACCGCGGTCGGCAACGGCGGCGTCGGCATCCGGCTCGCGGCCTCGGGTTCGCAGGTGGAGTCGAACCGCTCGGAGAAGAACCTCGACTTCGAGTACGTGATCGCGGCCGACAACACCGACCTCGGCAACAACCGCGCGAACGGAAGCACCTTCGCGTTCGCTCCGGCGGGCGGCAGCTTCGAGTGAGCTGCCGGGGCCGCGCGGTCCCGGCGAGCGACGCGGCGACGTCGAGATCGAGGGCGCGTCGCGCCCCGGCGAAGTCCATCACCCGTGTGCGGCCGCGGTTTGCCGACCGGCGGCGCGTCCGACATGATCCGCGGCGATGGCTGGAGCCGGTCGCGCGTCGCTCGGGCGCAGAATCCTGGGCCTGCTCGCGCTCGTGGCGCTCAACTTGTTCGTCCTCGAGGCCGCGACGCGGGCGTGGTTCGCGTTCAGGCTCGGTCCACGGACGCTCGCCTACGGCACGCGCTGGCACCGCTTCGTGCCGCCCAAGTACGACGCCACGAAGGACGCCTGGCGCGGGTCGGTCCAGGCCCACCACAACGACGTCGGCGACTTCAAGGCCTACGACCCGA
>JAFMJW010000027.1 GCA_017853315.1 Alphaproteobacteria bacterium | reverse complement strand
GGGATCGCGTTCATGATCCACCGGGTGCTGCTGATTCCCCAGACGATGGCCGCGACGGGCCTCTTCTACATCGCGACGCTCGCGGTGCTGGTCGGCGAGATCCTCGGCCGCTACTTCACGTTCCGGACCGGACTGCCGCTCTGAGCGGCGCCGGCCGGACTCCGGGTCGCGAATCCGAAGGGCCGGCCGGACGGATCCGTCGACGGGATCACGTCGGCGGGATCAGGCGGGGGGAAAGAGCTTCGTCACGCGAAGCCCGCGGGAGGTCCAGCCGACGTCGTAGCCGACGTGCTGGCCGACGGAGATCGCCCAGGCCCGGGGGCCCGCCACGAGCGACCCGAGCACCACGGCGTGCTCCACCTCGAACTCGAGTTCGCGACCGCTCCCGGTGCGCACGGCCCCGCTGCCGGACTCCGGGTTCCACCGCACGACCGTCCCGACGTAGGCGAGCGGACCCGGCCCGACCGGCCGCTCCCCTTCCTCGTCGACGCGCGCCTCGTCCTCCGGGAGCTCGGCGCTCACCGCACCTCGTCTCGGGCCGCGTCGCGCGCCACCGCGTCGAGCCCGTCGGTTCCCGCTCGCTGCACGAAGTCCGCGAAGCTCTCGCCGATCTGTCGCGCGGAGCCGTAGTGCGCGGCGACCGCCGCGACCACCCGGGGCGTGTCGTTCTCGGAGAAGCGGCCCATGAGCCGCTTGCCGACCCGGCTCCGCCCCTCGCCCACGCTTCCCCCGACCAGGATCGAGTAGTGAGGGCGGTCGATTCCGGCCTCGTCCTTCAGCATGGACCCGGTGAGCCCGACGTCGCCGACGTGGTGCTGCCCGCACGAGTTCGGACAGCCGCTGATCTTCACGTGGAACGGGCCGAGCGCGGAGGAGTCGATCCGCTGCTCGGCGAGGTGCGAGCGGATCCGCTCGCCGACCCCCATGGAACGCGTGACGGCGAGGCTGCAGTAGTCGAGCCCGGGGCACGACACGACGTCCGAGAGCAGGGACGCGTCGCCCTCGGCCAGGCCCAGGTCGACGAGGGCGCCGTGGAGCGCCTCGAGGGACTCGCGCCGGACCCACTGCAGGACCAGGTTCTGCTCGTTGGTCGCTCGGACGGTGCCGTTGCCGAACTCGCGGGAGAGCCGCGCGATCGCCCGGAACTGGTTCGAGTCCACGTCGCCGAGCGGGAGCGTCACGGTGACGGCCGCGAAGGCGGCGTCCCGCTGCGGGGCGGCGTTCGTGCGAGCCCAGGCCTCGAAGCCCGGGCGGGCCGACCCGCGGATCGCCGCCGCCGCCGGGGCGGGGACGCGGTGAGCCGCGATCGCCTCCCTCACGTCGGCGCGAAGGTCCTCGCCGCGCTCGGCATCGACCTTGGCGACCTCGGCCCGGACGAGTTCGGTGAAGCCCGCCGCGCCGAGCTTGCGGGCGACGAACTTGAGCCGGGCCTTGTGCCGGTTCTTGCGCTCGCCGGCGCGATGGTGGACCCGGACGATCGCCTCGCACCAGACCAGCACGTCCTCGGCCGGCACGAAGTCGGCCACTTGCACGGCAAGGAACGGCGCCGCGCCGAGTCCCCCGCCGGCCCACACCGAGAAGCCCTTCTTCCCTCCCCGCTCCGCCGCGTAGAGGCCGATGTCGTTGATCGCGGCCTGGGCGCAGTCGAGCGGGCAGCCCTCGACGCCGATCTTGAACTTCCGGGGGAGCGTCAAGTTCAGCGGGCTGAACAGGAAGGCGTCGTGGATCGCCTGCACGTAGGGCGTGACGTCGAAGGGCTCGTGCGGCGACGTCCCGGCGAACGGGCACGCGGTCACGTTGCGGACGCTGTCGGCACAGGCGCCCCGCGTCGTGATGCCGACCGCCTCCAGCCGCGCGTACATGTCGGCGACCTTCTCGATCGGGACCCAGTGCACCTGCACGTCCGCGCGCGTGGTCACGTGGGTGATGCCGCGGCCGTAATCGTCGAAGATCCCGGCGAGCACGTCCATCTGCTCGGCGCTCATCATGCCGCCGGGCAACTTGATGCGCTGCATGTAGCTCGTGTGGTCGAGCTGGTAGTAGAGGCCGTAGGACAGCCGCACCGGCCGGAACTCCCCGTCCGAGAGTTCTCCGCGTCGATAGGCCTCGACGCGGCCGGCATGGAGTTCGCGGGCTCGATCGAATTGCTCCCTCGTGGGTGTCATCGGCGTCCGTCCTTCCGGACTGCGAGAGTGGCAGTCCCGGTGCGGGGGCGCAATCGCGACGGCGACTCCACGATGGCCCTTTCGCACCGGGGCCCTTTCGGTTAACCCGAGCGACGGTGCTGTTCTGGATCCACCTGGTGGCGACCGGTCTCTTCCTCGGAGCGACCGCGGGGATCGCCCTCTTCACCGTTCCCCGGGCCGCCCGGGAGACCACGGCCGTGGAGAAGCGGGCGAGCCTGGTGCGCACCTTCCGGGTGTACGACCCGCTCGCGATCGCGCTTCTCGGCGTGATGGTCATGACGGGCGCCTGGAGCGTCACCGGCTTCAAGCAGAGCCTGGGCGCCGACTACGCGAGCTTCGCCGAGCACCTCGCCTGGAAACTCGCGCTGGCCTTCCTGGTCGTCATGTCCGGGACCTGGGTGACCTTCGGCATCGGTCATCGCCTGGTGCGCCAGCAGGAATGGGACGAGCCGGTCGACGAGGCGAAGATGTCCGGGCTTCTCGCGCGGCTCCGCGGGGCCGCGTGGACGACCGTCCTGCTCACGATCGCCACGATCGTGGTGGCGGCGAGACGGTGAGCGGCCTCACGAGGCGGGGTTCCGCCCGAACGGAAAGGATCGAGCGATGGTGATTCCGGCAACCCAGCTCCGAGCGGGCATGGTCATCATGTACAACAACGACCTCTACCGCGTGACCAACGTGATGCACGTCACGCCGGGCAACTGGCGCGGCATGGTGCAGACCAAGCTCCGGAGCCTCCGCACCGGCAACTCGACCGAGAACCGGTTCCGCTCCGAGGACAAGGTCGATCGCGTGAGCCTCGAGCAGAACGAGATGGAGTTCCTCTACGCCGACGGCGACCGCTTCCACTTCATGAACACGAGCAACTTCGAGCAGATCGAGTTGACCGCCGAGGACCTGGGCGCGGCTCGCCAGTTCCTCCTGCCGAACCTGAAGGTCGTGGTCGAGAGCCACGAAGGCCGCCCGCTCGGCGTCGCGCTTCCCAAGACGCTCGACCTGACGGTGACCGAGACGGCGCCGGGCCTCAAGTCCGCGACGGTGACCAACGCGCTCAAGCCCGCCACGACCGAGACCGGGCTCGTCGTGCAGGTGCCGAACTTCATCGACGTCGGCGACGTGATCAAGGTCGACACCGAGAGCTGCGAGTACGTTTCGCGCGCGAAGGGCGATTGACGCCGGGTCAGCGCCCCTTCCAGGCCGGCTTACGCTTCTGCGCGAACGCGAGCGGCCCCTCCTTCGCGTCCTCGGACCGGAACAGTTCCATCACGGCGGGGTAGTTCGTCACCGCGATCGCGCTCTCGAGCGGGCGGTCGAGGCTGTCGAGCGCAGCCTGCTTGGTCGCGCGCACGCTGAGCGGGGAGCACTCGGAGATGCGCTTCGCCCACCGGTCGGCGGCGGCGTGAAGCTCCGCGGCGGGCACGACCTCGTTCACGAGACCGAGTTCCAGGGCCCGGCGGGCGTCGATCGGTTCGCCGGTCAACATCATGCCCATCGCGACCTTGAGCGGGATCTGCCGCGGCAGCCGCTGCGCGCCGCCGGCCGCCGCCATGAGCCCGACCTTCGGCTCCGGGAGCCCGAAGCGCGCGTGCTCCGCCGCGACGAGCACGTCGCAGCAGAGCGCGATCTCGAAGCCACCGCCGAGCGCGAATCCGTTCACCGCCCCGACGATCGGCTTGGTCAGGTCGAAGCGCGCGCAGAGCCCCGCGAACCCGCCCTTCGGCATCGGCGGCAGCTTGCCGCCGTTCTCGGCCGTCCACTTCAGGTCGTTTCCGGCGGAGAAGGACTTCTCGCCTGCGCCCGTCAGCACCGCCACCCAGAGATCGGGGTCGGCCGCGAACTCGTCCCACACCCGCTGCATCTCGTCGTGGCACGGCGGGTGAAGCGCGTTCATCACCGCGGGACGATTCATCGTCACCCACAGGACGTGTTCACGACGCTCGACGGCGACGAATTCGTAGGCCATGGAAGGCTCCTCTCGGATGTGCGGGAATCGTGGACCGGACGGTGCCGACTCTTGCGTCGACCCGGGGCTTGCGTACCAAGGAGGCCATGAACGAGCCAACCACGGTGTCGGGTCGTCCGTACGCCGGAGCGCCCGAGGTCACGGCCGCATTGCAGCGTCGGCGGATCGACGTCGGCGAACTCTCGCTCGACGTCCACCTGTCCGGCCCCGAGGACGCACCGCTCGTCGTGCTCCTCCACGGCTTCCCGGAGTCCTGGTGGTCGTGGCGGCACCAGATGGCGGCCCTCTCGAGCCGGTACCGGGTCGCGGCGCCTTCGCTTCGCGGCTATGGCGCGAGCGATCGCCCTCCCCGCGTCGACGACTACCGGATGGACCGGCTGGTCACGGACGTGGCCGGGCTCGTCCGCGGCCTCGGTCGCGAGAGCGCGCGGATCGTCGCCCACGACTGGGGCGGAGGCATCGCCTGGGCCTTCGCGATGGACCGCCCCGAGCTCTGCGAGAAGCTGGTGGTCTGCAACTGCCCGCACCCGGCAATCTTCACCCGCGCGATCCGCTCGAGCCCCCGCCAGCTGCTGAAGAGCTGGTACATGTTCGTGTTCCAGCTTCCCCGGCTGCCCGAGAAGCTGCTCTCGGCCCGGGACTTCCGAGCGGTCGAGCGGGGCTTCCGCGGGATGGTTCGCCGCAGGGATCGGGAGGTCTTCTCGGACGCGGACATCGACCGCCTGAAGGACGCGCTTCGCCCGCCCGGGGCCGCCACGGCGGCCGTCAACTACTACCGCTCGGCCTTCCGCAACCAGCGGCTCATGGAGCGCTACGACGGGCGGACGAAGATCTCCTGCCCGACGATGCTGGTCTGGGCCGAGGAGGACGACGCTCTCGGGAACGAACTCACCTGGGGCATGGAGTCGCTCTTCTCCGGGCCGTTCGAGATCCGCCGCATCCCGGCCTGCAGCCACTGGGTGCAGCAGGAGCGGCCCGAGGAGGTCAACCAGGCGCTGCTCGAGTTTCTCTGACCCGGCTCCGCGCGGCGATCGCTCGGGCGTCGCCCCGGGGCCGGAACGAGAAGAGGGGCACCCGCCCACGGCGAGTGCCCCTCCCTCGAGCCTCGGGGCAGCAGCCCCGACGCGCGGATCGAATCAGTCGAGCTGGATCTTGGCGCTCGACGAGGCGCCGAAGATGCCCACGGCCTCGCCCACGACCGCGTACACGAAGTCGTTGTTGTCGCTCGCCGTGTCGGGCGTGAGCGCGAGGATGCCCGAGCTGTTCGGCGTCGCGTAGTCGGGGATCAGGCTCGTGTCCGAACCCGCGAAACGCCGGAACTCGAGGCAGTCGAGCTCGACGTTCGGCAGCGAGGTCTGGACCTCGAGGTTGTCGTAGAAAGCCGCGAGGTAGTCCGCGTTCTCGTCCTTGGGCTCCGCCACGCGGCCGACGATTTCGAGGTGCGCGAGAACCACGAAGCTCGCGTCGAGCGTGTTCGGGTTCAGGGTCTGCAGCACGTAGCGACCCGAGCCCGTCGTCGGATGATCCGGGAACTCGACCGAGTAGCCCGAGGCGTCGGTGTTCAGGCCGTAGGCGTCGTTGCCGAACGAGTAGCCGGTCTCCGTGTCCGCGACCGTGAAGGTGCCGACGATGCCCTCGCGCGAGAGGACCTCGCCGGTCTGGTTGAACGGCCGGCACTTCGAGTCGGTCTCGTAGGCGGTCACGGTGATGAGGCCGCGCTTGCCCGAGAGGTTGATGGTGGGGCCGGTCGCGTTGTTGTTCTCGTCGACGGTCGTCATGTTCGTCGGGTCGACGACGATCGTGTCGCGCTCGGTGAGGCACACCGAGTAGTCGGCGAGCTCGTTGCAGTCCTCGCCCCAGAAGATCCAGTGCGTCGTGACCTTGGCGCCGCCGCCCGGCGAGCTCGCCGACAGGTTGCTCACGATCGCGTAGGAGGCCTTGCCCGACGTCGCGTCGAACGGCATCACCAGCTCGGTCGACGGCTGCGACAGCGAGGAGTTCGCCGCGCGAGCCGCGCCACCCGTGCAGACGAGCGCCGCGGCGGCCGCCAGCGCTCCCATCGAAACCTTCGTCGACTTCCTCATTCGTCTCTCCCCTCTCTCAGGACGTTTCTCTCGCGGGGCCTACGAGAGGCCCCGGCCGATCGGATCGAAAGGATCGGGCAGGCCCCGGCGGCCGCCCCCGGCCCTTCGGGCCAGACCATGCGCCGCACGCTAGCACCCCGGAACAGGTGTTTCGAGGGGGGAACCCGCGATCGCGGACATTTCCCCCGGGGCCCCGGTCCGGGTGCCCGCACGACCGCCCGACCGGAGAGCCCATGGGCGCCCCGGGGCTGGACTCCCTCGCGATTCCGGTATAGGAGCGACGCATCGACCCGGGCGGTCACAGCGCCCGAGGAGCCGAGGCGACGGGGAAACGGCCCCGGCGGTTCGGCGGGTCGAGTCGGCCGGGAAGCAGCGGCGGTCTCCCGGGCGGCAGGCGGGTCTGGACCCGCGATTCGGTCGCCGGGGAGTCGAAGGGCACCATCGAAGCCCGGAGAACCCCGGGGACGACGCCGAGAAAGGGAGGTGATCCAGTCGTGATTGGAAGTAGTCGCAAGGTGAACTGTGAGGTGGTGGCCTCCTAGGCCCGACTGCGAACGACAACGGACGTGGTCGCCTGGGAGCAACCAGGCACCACCGGCCCCGAGGGTTCCTCGCTTGCACCGGCGAGGCCGAGCAGACGTCGATACGATCGCTCGGAAGTGACCCTCGGGGTTTTTTTCGCCCGCGGGCCCCGGATTCGCCTCAGGGGTGGTCGAGACGCCGGTTCAGGAACAGGAGTTCGGGCCAGGGACCGCCGACCGCGAGACCCGACAGCCCGCCGGGATCGACCCGCAGGTGCCGCATCGCCGTCGCGTCGAGGCCGATGCAGGCGGCGACCAGCATGCGGAGCGGGTCGCCGTGGGACACGACGAGCGCGGGCGTCCCCTCGGCCCCCTCCAGGACGGCTGCGAGGCCTCGGGTCATGCGCTCGCCGACCTCGACCAGGTTTTCGCCGCCGCCCGGGGCCCGGCTCCGAAGCGGGTCCCCCAGGTGCTCCCGGAACAGCGGCTCGCCGACCAGCTCGGAGAACAAGCGCCCTTCCCACTCCGCGTAGTCGACCTCGGTCAGGTCCGACAACTCCCGGACGGACAGGCCTCCGAGCGCGGCGGCTACCCGGTCGGCCGTCTCCCGGGCCCGGAGCACCGGGCTGGTCCAGATCGATCCGATCCCGAGATCGGCGAGCCTCGGTGCCAGCGTTCGCACCTGCCGGTCGCCGTCGGCCGAGAGCGGGATCGGGCGACGCCCCATCACCCGGCCCTCGGCGTTCCACTCGGTCGGACCGTGCCGCAGCAGGTAGACGATCTCCCGGCCGAACCGGTCCGCCATGTCGTCAGGCGGCCGCGCCGTGGCCGCCGCGCAGCCCGCAGAATTCCTCGTAGTCGATCAGCTCCCGGATGGTCGGCGAGTCCCCGCAGACCGGGCACTCCGGATCGCGCCGCAGCTTCAACTGCTTGATCTCCATGGCGAGCGTGTCGAAGTGCAGCAGGCGACCCACCAGCGGACGGCCCACGCCGAGGATCAGCTTCACGGTTTCGACCGCCTGCACGCAGCCGACGAGTCCCGGGAGGACGCCGAGCACGCCCGCTTCCTGGCAGGAGGGAGCCGCTCCCGGAGGCGGCGGCTCGGGGAACAGGCAGCGATAGCAGGGGCCGTGCCCCGGCCAGAAGACGGTCGCCTGGCCCTCGAACTGGAAGATGCTCCCGTGCACGTTCGGCTTGCCGAGGAACACGCAGGCGTCGTTCACGAGATAGCGGGTCGGGAAGTTGTCGCAGCCGTCCACGATCACGTCCCAGTCGGCGAACAGCCGCATGACGTTCTCGGAGGTCACGCGCTCGCGGAACCCGATCACCTTCACGTCGGGATTGAGCCCCTGGAGCGTCTTCTGCGCCGACTCGACCTTGGGCATGCCGACCCGGTCGTCGGCGTGGAGGATCTGGCGCTGCAGGTTCGAGCGATCGACGACGTCGTCGTCGACGATCCCGATGGTCCCGACGCCGGCCGCGGCGAGGTAGTAGGCGGTCGGAGAGCCGAGCCCGCCCGCCCCGATCAGGAGCACCTTCGCGTCGAGCAGCTTCGCCTGCCCTGCCTCCCCGACCTCGGGCAGGATGAAGTGACGGCTGTAGCGCTGCATCTGGTCGGCCGAGAACTGCCGGTCGGCCGTCCACGGGTTCCCCCCGCCCTTCCAGGCACCGAAGCCCCCGATCATGGAGACCACGTTCGTGTAGCCCATGTCCTTCAGGATCTTGCCGGCGATGAGCGAGCGGGTTCCGCCCGCGCAGTAGGCGATGATCTCCGCCCCGCGATCCGGGACCGCCTCCTCGACCCGCATCTCGAGAAAGCCCCGCGGCAGCGAGAGCGCGCCCGCGAGGTGTCCGTCGCGGTACTCCTCGCGCTCGCGCACGTCGACCAGCACGGGCGCCGGCGAGCGGTCCAGTCGTGCCCGGACGTCGTCCACCGTCACCTCGGGCACCGCGCGTCGAGCGTCGTCCATCAGGTCCTTGAAGCTGCGATTCATCGTGAAGTTCCTCCGCGACCGCCGTCGCCCGCTCCCTGGCTCCCGTCGGCGCGCTCGAGTCGCTCGATCTCCGAGAAGAGTGCCTCGACCTCGCGCGAGCGGACGCGAGCGTGCATGGCCGCGACCACGGCCGTGAATCCCTGCAGGAACAGCGCTCCCGTCCCCCACGCGAGATGGGTGTAGAGCGTGCCCTCTCCGTGTCCCGCGCGCAGCCCGGCCACGAACGCGACGATGCCGGCCGCGAACGAGGCCACGGCGAGCAGCGCGGTCACACCCGCCACGAGCGATCTCCCGCGAGCCGCGTCGACGCGCCCCGCCTCAATGCCACGGCCCCTCCCCTCGCGTGCCGGTCGAGCCCAGGCGGCGCTCCGCGGCGAGAAACTGCAGCATCTCGACCAGCCGGTCGCAGCGTGAGGTCGCGTCGTCGCAGTCCAGGAGCGAGAGTTTCTCGACCGGGTCGAGGTCGAGTGCGAATCCGAGCCGGTTCACGAGCATGCCCAGCGCGTCGGGCATCCCCTCCCACCAGGAGTCGGGGAGCGCCGCGGGGGCGCCTTCGACGAGCGGCCCGATCGTCTCGCGGAGCCGCTCGACCGAGGCTCCCGCGGCCGCCCGGTCGCCGATCTCCGACTCGTCGCGCCAATGCACGCGGGCCCGCCTGTAGGACTTGCCGGGGACCTCCTCCAGGATCTCGAAGCGTCGTCGGCCCGAGAGCAGGAGGTTCGAGCGCCCGTCGGCCAGTTGCTCGAAGCGCTCGATGCGCCCGGCACAACCGAGCGGGAAGACCGGCGGAGAGCCCTGGTAGTCGCGGCGCCAGTCGCCTCGCAGGAGCACCATGCCGATGCGTCGGTCGCCGGCCATCGAGTCGGCGACCATCTCGCGATAGCGAGGCTCGAAGACGTGGAGCGGCAGTTCCACTTCGGGGAACAGCACCACGTTCGGAAGCGGAAACAGCGGGAGGAGTTCGACTACGTCCGCCACGTTCTAGTCTCCCGCCCCGCCCCGCGAGGTGCAAGCGTCGCAGATCCCGCGAAACCGGGCCGTGAGGCCCTCGACCCGGTGCCCCCCGACGATTCTCGAGAGGTCCCGCGACGAGAACTCGCCCGCGATCGGGGCGACGAGGTCGGACGGGCTCCCGCAAGTGCGGCAGGGGAAGTGGTCGTGCGGATCGAGGCGGCCGTCGACGGCTGCGGGAGGTCCCGCGGTCGCGAGCGCGATCGCCCGCCTCTCGGCGAGGAGCTTCCGCAGATTGCGGTCGACCGTCGCGAGGCCTGCCCGCCCGAGCCGCCCGCGCACCGCCCGATGGAGCTGCTCGGCCGTCGGAGGGTTCGTCGTGGCGAGCATCGCCGCCCCGGTCGCATCGAGCTGGCGTGTCGCGCGACCCGGGCACGGGCGCGGCTCGGACGGGGGAGTCACCCGGCCATGTCGCCAGCGAGGCTCGCCCGCTGCGCCTCGGAGAGAACGGTCTCCGCCCGGTAGGCGGGGTGGTCGATCCGCAGGCTCACCGGGCATCTGCTGCGCCCGAGGGCGGCCGCCGCCGACTCCGGCAGCGGAAACCGCAGGTACTGGACGGCCGAGATGCGGTCCTCCCGCGTCCGGCCCGGCTCGAACTTCGCCGGACAGTCGATCCCGTCGATCGACAGGACGACGTGCTCGTCGATCCCGATCAGGCGGTTCAACTCGTCGGCGATGCGCTCCTGCTCGGTCACTTCCACGAACAGCGTGGCGGAGAGCTCCGAGTCCCCCGGGAGGAGCGAGTTGTAGATCGCGCACTCGTCCCGGATCTCGTCGATGTCGGTGATGCGCTCGACGAACACCATTTCCTGCACCTGGAACCGGATCGTGTCGAAATTCTCGAACACGACCGTCACCCGGTCGCCGACCGCGACGCGGCGGTCGCGCTTGATCTCGATGATGCGTGCGCGCGAGCGGTCCCGGTCGGATGCGTAGCGGGCGAGGCCGGAGAGGTCGTCGAGAGTGACCTTGCGCATGACGGTTCGGAGGGCCGGGGACCGAGCGGCATCCGGGGCGAGCCGAGAGGCCCGCCCCGGACCGTCCGGCTCAAAGTTCCTTCAGGCCCTTCTCGAAGCGGCCGGCATGGGACTTCTCGGCCTTCGCGAGCGTCTCGAACCACTCCGCGATCTCCGCGAAGCCCTCGTCGCGAGCGGTCTTCGCGAATCCCGGGTACATCTCGCTGTACTCGTAGGTCTCGCCCTGGACCGCGGCCTTCAGGTTGTCCTTGGTCTGCCCGATCGGAAGCCCGGTCGCGGGATCGCCGACCTTCGAGAGGAAATCGAGGTGGCCGAAGGCGTGGCCGGTCTCGGCTTCCGCCGTGTTGCGGAAGAGCCCCCCGGCGTCGGGGTGTCCCTCGATGTCCGCCTTGCGGGCGAAATAGAGGTAGCGGCGGTTCGCCTGCGACTCCCCGGCGAACGCGCTCTTCAGGTTGTCGTGGGTCTTCGTTCCCTTCAGATCGGCCATGTCCCTCGAATCTCCTTCTCTCGCGCCGTCGCGGCCGAGGATCGGCCGTCATCGAGAACGCTTCGCGATAGCGCCTGCCTACCAGCCGGACCCGGTCGATCAAGCCCCGGGTGCTCGCCGTCGACCCCCAGGTCCCCGGGGGGACGACGCGACCGACGGTCAGCGCCGCAGCATGGCCGCGATCACCGGACCGCAGCGCTTCGCCCCGCAGGGCCCCGTGCCGGCCCGCGTGGCCCGCTTCACGTCGTCGAGGGTCCTGGCTCCCCCGGCGATCGCGCGCTGGACGACGCCTCGCCGGATCTTGTTGCAGAGGCACACGACCTTGTACGAGTCGATCACTTCCTGTCGGCGACGTTCCTCTTCGGGCGATCCGGGTTCCACCCCCGACGAATTACCACGATCGGCCCCGACCGCCACCGTCGAGCCGCGGATCTCCCCGGGCATTTCCGCCTTGACTCTCCGGCGATGTCCATCCACGCTCGGTCCGCATGCCGAAATCGCGTCCACGCGTTCTCGGGATCGTCCTCGCCGGCGGCGAAGGCCGACGCCTCCAGCCGCTCACGAACGACCGTGCGAAGCCGGCGGTGCCCTTCGGCGGCAAGTATCGCCTGATCGACTTCGTCCTGTCGAACTTCGTGAACTCGAAGATCTACTCGATCTACGTGCTCGTGCAGTTCAAGTCGCAATCGCTCATCGAGCATCTCGCCGCGGGTTGGCAGTTCGGCGGGCTGCTTCCCGAGCAATTCATCTCGCCGGTACCGGCCCAGATGCGGCACGGCCAGACCTGGTACCAGGGGACCGCCGACGCGATCTACCAGAACCTGAACCTGATCGAGAACTACCGGCCCGACCTGGTGGCCGTGTTCGGGGCCGACCACATCTACCGCATGGACCTGGGCCTCATGATCGACCAGCACCTCGAGCGCGAGGCCCAGGTCAGCGTGGCCTCGATCCGCGTGCCGAAGGCCGAGGCCGAGGGACTCGGCATCGTCGAGGTGGGCCAGCAGGGGCGCGTCACCCGTTTTCTCGAGAAGCCGTCCGATCCGCCCGAGATGCCGGACATGCCCGGCTTCTGCCTGGCGTCGATGGGGAATTACCTCTTCGACGCGGAGACCCTGATCGACATCCTGCGTTCGCAGGCCGCCGCTCATGCCGAGGAGGGCCACGACTTCGGCCGACACGTGATCCCCGACAACCTCGAGTCCCTGCGCATCTTCGCCTACGACTTCTCGGAGAACCGCCTGCCCGGGGAGCCACCGGACAAGGCGCTCTACTGGCGGGACGTCGGCACGCTCGACTCCTACTTCGAAGCCCACATGGACCTTCGCGACACCGATCCCGCGCTGAACCTCTACAACCTGCGCTGGCCGATTCGCTCCGTTCAGGCCGCCTTCCCGCCGGCCAAGTTCGTCTTCGACGAAGTCGGCCGGCGTGGACAGGCGACGCAGTCGATCATCGGCGAGGGGTGCATCATTTCCGGCGCCTCGGTCCTGAACTCCGTGTTCGGACGCAACGTCTTCGTGCACAGCTTCGCCCAGGTCGAAGACTCGGTGCTGATGGACAACGTGCGGGTGCGACGCCACGCCCGCATCCGGCGCGCGATCATCGACAAGAACGTCGAGGTGCCCGAGGGCTGCCGGATCGGCTACGACCTCGATCGCGACCGGGAGCGCTTCACCGTGAGCGACTCGGGGATCGTCGTGATCGCCAAGGACACGGTCATCGAGCCGACGGAGTGACCGGTCTTCGGGCCGAGGCGCGTCCGGGATCCGTCCGTCGCCTGCTCCGTTTCGCCCGGGGTCAGAGCCCCTCGAGTCGCCGGATGCTCTCGCGGTTGCGCAGCCGGTCCACGTAGCCCCGAAGCGAGCGGGTTCCCTCGGGGAATGGGACGCCGCGATTCACGAGCAGCATGAGACGCGGGGCGAACGCCGCGTCTGCAAGGCTGAAGGTCCCGCCGAGATACTCCCGACCGGCGAGTTCGCGGTCGAGCAGCAGGAGCGCCCGGTCGACTTCTTCCTTCGCCCGGCGGAGCCTCTCGGGGTCCCGCTCGGCCGCCTGCTTGGCGTGCTCGATCAGGTAGGTCCCGGCGGAGAGGGTGAAGGCCGTGTCGGCGTAGTCCTCGAGCTGGCGGATGCGGGCCCGCCCGGCCGAGTCGCCCTGGGGCAGCAGAGGGGGCTCCGGGTACTCGTCCTCGAGGAACTCGTTGATGACCGTCGAGTCGTAGATGACGGTCCGACCGTCTCCCTCCTCGTCGTCGACCAGGACGGGAACCTTGTGGAAGGGGCTCAGCGCCGCGAACTCGGGGGAGTGCTGCTCGTTCTTCCGCAGGTCGACCAGCACCATCTGCCAGTCGAGCTGCTTTTCGGCGAGGACGATGCGAGTCTTCTGACCGAACGGACACTGCGGAAAGTCGTACAGCTTGAGCATTCGTCCCTCCCGAACCCCGACCGAACCCCTTGGATCCCGGGGGTTGGTAAGGGAAACGCCCCGGGGGTGCAACGGAATCAGTGCGTTTTGTGAGGCTGGGTGGTCGAAATTTCCCTGCCGGAGCCGAAGTCAGACCGCCCCGGGCACGTGCGACCACGCGTGGTACGAGGAGCGCACGAGCGGACCCGACTCGACGTGGGCGAAGCCCATTCGACGGGCCTCGGCTCCGAGTTCCTCGAACTCCGAGGGGTCGAGGTAGCGCTCCACGGGCAGGTGGTCTCGACCCGGACGGAGGTACTGGCCGAGGGTCAGAATGTCGCAGCCGACCGACCGGAGATCGCGGAGGACCTCGACGACCTCCTCGGTCGACTCGCCGAGGCCGAGCATCAGGCCGGCCTTCGTGAAGCGCTGCCCGTCCCTCACCTCGCCCGCCCAGCGCAGGACGTCGAGCGAGCGCTCGTAGCGGGCCCCCGCCCGGACGCGCTTGTAGAGGCGCGGAACCGTCTCGAGGTTGTGGTTGTAGATCGAGAGGGGCGTCCGGGCGACGGTCTCGACGGCCTCCCGGCGTCCCTGGAAATCGGGAGTGAGAACCTCCACCGAACAGGCCGGCACCCGATCCTTGATCGCCCGCACCGCGGCGGCGAAGTGCCCCGCCCCGAGGTCCGGCAGGTCGTCGCGGTCGACCGAGGTCACGACCGCGTGGACGAGCCCCAGGCGCTCCACGGCTCGGGCGAGCCGCTCCGGCTCTCCCGGGTCGAGCGGCTTCGGGCGTCCGTGCGAAACTGCGCAGAACCCGCAGTTGCGGGTGCAGGTGTCGCCCATGAGCATGAAGGTCGCCGTGCCGTGCGCCCAGCACTCCGCGAGGTTCGGGCAGCGGGCCTCCTCGCACACGGTGGCCACGCCGGACTCGGCGACGACCTCGCGCGTACGTGCCCACCCGGGGCCGCCCGGGATCCGGACGCGGATCCAGTCCGGGTGGCGGCGAGCCTGCGGTGCGGAAGCCCCGCGCTCGCTCACGGCGCCTCCGCGGGGGCCGCCAACCTCGGCAGCCGATCTTCGATCGCCCGGGGTAAGGTCCGGGCAGCGTCGAGCGCGACCTCCCGGACGGTCGGGATCGGACGAAGGCCCTCGGCAGCGAGCGACGTGGTCACCACTCCCTCGATACCGCACGGCACGATCGCGGCAAACGGCGCGAGGTCGATCGAGACGTTCAGGGCAAACCCGTGCATCGAGCGCCCGCGACGCACGCCGACGCCGATCGCCGCGATCTTTCGCGGGATCTCGCCGGGGCTGCCGACCCACACGCCAGTCCTTCCCGCGACCCGCCCGGCGACCAGTCCCCGCGTGGCCAGGAGGTCGATCAGGCCCCCCTCCAGCGCCCGGAGAAGCCGGTGTGCGTCTCCTCCTCGAGCCTCGAAGTCGAGAAGCGCGTAGCCGACGAGCTGTCCCGGTCCGTGGAACGTCGCGTCCCCGCCGCGCCCGACTCGCCGCAGCGGCACGCCGCCGAAGGGACCGTCCGGGTCGGGGCGGTTGGCCGGATCCCCGCCCCGGCCGGTGGTGAAGACGGGATCGTGCTCCAGCAACAGCAGTCGCTCCGGCGCCCCGGGTCCCGCCGCGACGCTCTCCTCTTGCAGGCGCAGGCCGTCGTCGAAGCTCATCCTCCCGAGCCAGGAGACCTCGATGCCGCCCTCTCCTGCCACGTCAGTCGCCGAGAAGGGCCGTCGGCTGCTCGACCTGCCGGCGCACGTCGGCGAGGAAGCGCGCGGCGAGCGGCAGGGCGACCGCTCGCTGGTCGCAAGAAAGTCCCAGCTCGACGACCCAGCCCGCGACCACGCCGTGGCCGCGCACGACCGGGCGGCGCACCGGCGCACCGACCGCGAGGATCGCCGCCTGCGGCGGCCGGATCACCGCGCTGGCCGACTCGATGCCGAGCTCGCCCAGCAGGGCGACCGAGAACGTCGAACCCGACTCCTCCTCGGCTGCGATCTCGCCGCTCGCGACCCGCCGCGCGAGCTCGCGCCGCAGGGCCGAGAGCGCGTCGAGTGGCAGCCGACCCGGCGACCGCAGCACGGGCCAGGCGAGCGCCCCTCCGACGGCGACCGAGAAGGCCAGGTGGATCTCCTCCCAGGCCTCGATCGCGTCCCCGGCGAAGCGACCATTCAATCCCGGGCAGCGCGCGAGCGCACCGGCACAGGCCGCGAGGACGACGTCCTCGATCGCGACGGGCATCTCGCCCTGGATGCCGGATCCCCGCTCCCCGAGCAGCGCGACGCAGGCACCGACGTCGATCGTCGCGCCGACGTAGAGGTGAGGCGCCTCGCGCTTGCTCTCGACCATCCGCAGGGCATCGCCGATGCGCTCGCGCGACAGCGGCATCCGCCTCGACCGCACGTCCGGGCCCGCGGTCGTGGCGCCCCGGGGCCGCGCGGAGCCCTCGGCGCGCACGCGGACCACGCCCGGTGGCGTGGGTCGCTCGCTCCCCCGGATCGCCACGCGCCGGATCCCCGGGCCGCCGGACGTCGCGTCCCCATCCTCGTCGCCGTCGGCGCTCAAGATCCCTCTCCGGCGTCGGCCGCGGCGTCGGGGGAAAGTCCCAGGACGACGCGCACCGGCGCGAAGCTGCGGCGGTGGATCGGGCAGGGTCCGAGGTCGCGAAGGGCCCGGAGGTGGGCCGCGGTGGCGTAGCCCGCGTGCCGCGCGAAGCCGTACCCCGGGTAGCGATCGTCCATCGCGGCCATGAGCCGGTCGCGGTGCACCTTCGCCACGATCGAGGCGACCGCGATGCTGTAGACGGTGCGGTCGCCGCCCGCGACCGAGGTCTGCCGGATGTCGCACCCCGGGACCGTTCGGGCGTCGACGAGCAGGTGCTCGGGCGGCACCGGCAGCGCCGCGATCGCCCGAGCCATCGCCTCGAGGCCGGCGCGGTAGACGTTCATCTCGTCCACCTCGTGGTGCTCGACCACGCCGATCCCGATGCCGACGGCCGCGTCGCGGATCGCGAGTTCGAGGCCCGCCCGCTGCTTCGCGTTCAGGAGCTTCGAGTCCCGCACGCCGTCGAGGTCGACCTCGCGCGGGAGCACGACCGCGGCGGCCACCACCGGGCCCGCGAGCGGCCCCATGCCCACTTCGTCCACGCCGGCGATGCGCTCGATCCCGGCTGCCCAGAGGGCGCGCTCGGTGAAGAGCATCCGTGCCCGCTCCCGCCGTCCCGCCGCGGCCTTCGCCCCGCCCCCTCGCGCCGTCGCGCCCATGGGAATCCCATACTTCCGCAGCCCCCGCGGGAAAAGGCCCGGCCAGGAGATCGCCCGCGGCGGGATCCCTTGCGCCGTCCCGGCGGGGGTGGAAACACCGAAAGCCCCGGCCGACGGCGGCCGCCCGACGGAGGGAGAACATCGTGTCCAACAGCCTGATCGACGACGACATCATCTCCGGGGTCCGGACCTTCGTGCAGAAGGAGGTCATCCCGGTCGCGAGCGACCTGGAGCACCGCAACGAGTACCCCCAGCAACTCGCCGACCGGATGAAGGAACTCGGGCTCTTCGGCGCGACGATCCCGGAGCAGTTCGGCGGGCTCGGACTCTCGGTGAGCAGCTACGCGCGCGTCGTCGAGGAGCTCTGCAAGGGCTGGATGAGCCTGTCGGGCATCCTGAACACCCATCTCATGGTCGCGTGGGTGATCCGGACCTTCGGCAACGACGAGCAGCGGGAGCGCTTCCTGCCGGCGATGGCGCGCGGCGAGAAGCGGGCCGCCTTCGGTCTCACCGAGGCCCACGCCGGAAGCGACGCGCAGCGCATCCGCACCGTCGCCGAGCGCCGCGGGGACCACTACGTCGTGAACGGCACCAAGATGTGGTCGACCAACGGCCGCACCGGGACGATGTACGGGCTCGTCGTGAAGACCGACCCGTCGGCCGATCCGCCGCACAAGGGCATGAGCTTCCTGCTCGCGGAGAAGGGGCCGGCCGGGTGCAACGTGAGCCGGGACCTGCCGAAGCTCGGCTACAAGGGCGTCGAGTCCGTCGAGGTGCAGTTCGAGGACTTCCCCGTTCCGGTCACGAACCTCGTCGGACGCGAGGGCGAGGGATTCCGCTACGCGATGGCCGGCCTCGAGGTCGGGCGCGTCAACATCGCCGCGCGCGCGGTCGGCGTCGCCCAGGCCGCCTTCGATGCGGCGCTCCGCTACTCGCAGGAGCGCGAGACCTTCGGCAAACCGATCTGCGAGCACCAGGCCGTCCAGCTGAAGCTCGCCGAGATGGCGACCAAGATCGAGGCGGCCCGCCTGCTCACGCAGAGCGCCGCCGAGAAGAAGGACCGCGGCGAGCGCAGCGACGTCGAGGCCGGCATGGCGAAGCTGTTCGCCTCGGAGATCTGTGCCGAGGTCGCGCTGGAGGCGATGCGCATCCACGGCGGCTACGGCTACAGCCAGGAGTTCCCGGTCGAGCGCTACTACCGCGACGCTCCCCTCATGGTGATCGGCGAGGGCACGAACGAGATCCAGCGGCTCGTCATCGCCAAGGGGCTGCTGGCCCGCGCCGGCTACGGGCGTTCCAGGGATTCCTGAGGGAACACGCTCTCCGGCGGCGACGGACGCGACGCTCCCGGCGCGCCGCGGAGCCTCCGGGCCGCCGGCGACGCCCCGCTCAGGTCGCCGCGAGGAGCGCCGGGAGGACCACCGACGCGTCGAGGTACTCCCGCGCGATGCGGCGGGCCGCCGCACCGTGTCGCGCCGGGTCGCAGGCGATCTCCCCGACCGCCCGGATCGCGTCCTCCCGTGTCCGGTAGGCGAAGAGCCCTTCCCCGGTCGGGAGCACGTCGCCGAAGGCGGTGTCCTGGGTCACGACCGGGCGACCGGCGGCCAGGTAGCAGGCGCTGCGGTCGCTGAACCAGCCGCTTCGCAGACGCACGTTCACGTCCTTCGCGGTCGTGAACTCTCCCCGCGAGTCCCTCAGGAAGGCCGCGTAGGCCCGGTCGTCCGCCGAGATCGGGATCGGGTCCCGGATCTCCCAGCCCGAAGCCTCGAGCGTCGCACGATCGTCCGCGTCGGCGACCTCCATCGCGATCGCGAACGGGAGCCCCGTCGACGCCGGGAGGTCCATGATCGCCTGCCACTCGTCGCGCTTGCGCCACGAGTACCGCTCGCCGCGGAACTCGACGTCGCGGCCCTGCGAGTTCCACGTGCCGATCGTGGTGAAGGGCGCCGACGACGGGACCGGCGTCTCGTCCCACATCGAGCTCACGACCGGCTGGCGCGTCGGCCGCCAGTCGAAACCGGCGGTCGGGAGGGGCGAGCGGGACGTCCCGATGTTCTCCCCGAAGGTGAAGTGGAGCTGGTGCTGCGAGAGGAGCTCGCGCAGGCGCTCGTCGCCGCCGGCCGCCCGGAGCTGCGTGTAGGCGGGGTCCATGTCGATGTACACGTTCGTCTTGCCGCGGCGCTCGGACTCCTCGAAGCGGTGCACCCCGCCGGCGTTCACGAGGATGCGCGCGTCGGCGAAGAGAGCGCGCGCCGCCTCGCGCCCGAGCCCGTGCCAGCGGTCGCGCAGCGAGTCGTGGAAGATCCAGCGGTCCCCGAGTCCGGCGCGCCCGAACACGTCGGCGAGACGCTCCACGCCGGCCTCGTACTCGTCGCCGAGAGTCCGGCGGGCCGGGTCGTAGGCCTGCCAGGTGTGGCGCGTGTCCTCGTAGAAGACGACGTCGGCACCCGCCTCGAGCAGCCCCCGCACGTAGTGGACGGCCTGCCAGGCGTAGCCGCCGAGCGGGCAGCGGACGAAGTAGCCTGCGTAGATCGTCCTGGTTCCCGCGCTCACGGGAAGACGACCTCCAGCATGCGGGCGAGCACCTTCTCCGCCGCGAAGTGCTCGCGCGCGATCGCGCGCGCCGCCGCGCAGTGGCCGGCGTAGTCGGCGTTCACCGAGCGGACGGCGGCACAGGCCTCGTCGAGATCGCGGAACGAGAGCAGCCCGCGGCCCGAGGGCACGAACTTGCTGAACCCGCTCTCCTGGGTGACGACCGGGCGGCCGGCCGCCAGGTAGCAGACGCTGCGGTCGCTGAACCAGCCGGAGTTCGGGCGGACGTAGATGTCCTTCGCGACCGTGAACTCGCCGCGCGAGTCGCGAATGAAGTCGACGTAGGCGCCCAGGTCCGACGACACCGCGAGCGGCGACACCGTCCGCCACCCGTTCTCGCGCAGCAGCGACGCCTCGCGTTCGCCCGGGGGCGCGATCGCGACTTCGAACTCGACGCCGCATCGTGCGGGGACCGGCAGGTAGTGCAGGAAGTTCAGGTGCTTCGACCAGCGGTAGGTGACGCCGTCGAACTCGACGTCCTTGCCCTTGTTCTCCCAGGTGGCGATCGTGCTGAAGTACGGGGGATCGACGGCCTTCGATCCCTCCCAGGCGTCCATCAGCACGGGCGGCCGCGTCGGGTGCCAGTCGAGCCCGGACAGGGGCACCGGGCAGTCGTCGTTCCCGAGATTCTCGCCGTAGGTGAAGAGCACGTCGTGCTCCAGGACCATCTCGCGCGCCCCCGGGTCGCCGCGGGCGATGCGGAACTGCTCGTAGACGGGGTCGGTCTCGACGTAGACGAGCCTGGCCCCCTGGTGGTGCTCCGCACGCAGCCGAGTCGCGCCGCACAGGTTCCAGATCGAGCCCGCGGTGCGGTAGAGTTCGAAGAGCGTCTCGCGCCCCTGTCCGAACCACGTCTCGGTTCCGAGATCCCAGTAGATCCAGCGGTTCGGCAGGCCGATCCGCTCCATCCCGGAGCGCACGAATTCCACGTTGGGCGCCGGGTCGTCGGTCACGGTGAGCTTCGCCGGGTCGTAGGGCGGCGCGCCCGAGTCCTCCACGTACCAGACCTCGAAGCCGAGCCGCTCGAGTCCCTTCAGGTACTGCAGGGCCTGCCAACCCACGCCTGCCATCGGGTATTGGCCCATGAGCCCGAGCACGACGAGTCTTCGCCGGTCACGCGCCATCGTGTCCCCCCTTCGAGGCACGGCCGAACTGGGTCGCGTGCAGTTTCGCGAAGATCCCGTCGCGCGCGACGAGCTCGTCGAACGGGCCGCACTCGACGATCTTGCCCCCGTCGAGCACGACGATGCGACTCGCCTTGCGGACCGTGGAGAGCCGGTGCGCGATCACGAACGAGGTTCGCCCCTCCATGAGGGCCTCGACCGTCTCCATGAGGCGCGCCTCGGTCTGCGCATCGAGAGCCGAGGTGGGCTCGTCGAGGATCAGGATCGGCGCATCCCGCAGCAGGGCCCGCGCGATCGTCACCCGCTGCTTCTCGCCCTCGGAGAGCGCCACGCCGTCGTCGCCGAGGACGGTCGCGAGCCCCCTCGGCAGCTTCGCGAGCAGCGCGTCGAGCTGCGCGTCGCGCGCGGCCTGCTCGATCTCTTCTTCGGTCGCCTCCGGGGTGCCGTAGGCGATGTTGTCGCGCAGCGAGGCCGGGAACACGATCGGCGGCTGCAGCACCATCGCGATCTGCCTCCGCAGCGAGCGCTTGTCGTACTCGCGGAGATCGACCCCGTCGAGCAGCACCCGTCCGTCGGTCGGATCGTAGAAGCGCGACACCAGGCTCACGAGCGTGCTCTTGCCCGTGCCGGTCGCGCCGACGATCGCGATCATCTCGCCGGGCGCCACGTCGAGCGACACCCCGTCGAGCACCCGCTGCCCGGCCGTGTAGCCGAAGCCGACGTCGCGGATCTCGACCCGCCCGCGGACGCCCGCGGGATCGAGCCTGCGCGGCCCGTCGGGTACGTCGGGAGCCGTCTCGAGGATCTCGAAGACCCGGCCGACCCCGACCTTCGCTGCCTGCAGAAGGCCGTAGGTGCTGCTCAGCGTCTGGATCGGTGCGTAGAGCGACGCGAGATAACTCGTGAAGACCACGAGGTCGCCGACCGAGAGCGAGCCCGCGAGGGCCGCGCGCGCCCCGAACCAGATCACGGCAGCCGTCCCGAGCGCGCCGATCGCGCTCACCCCCATCGTGTAGGCGGTCTGGAGCGTGTAGAGCCGGAGGTTCGCATCGAGGCTCGCGCGGCTGACCGAGCGGAACCGGTTCAACTCCTCGTCCTCGTTGGTGAAGGCCTGAATGACCTTGATCGCGGTCATCGACCGCTGCGCCGCCGAGTAGAGCTCGCTCTCCTTCTCCCGCGCGCTCGTCGCGTCGCGGGTGATCCGCCGACCGACGAGCCGGATCGCCGCGACGAGCAGCGGCACGATGCAGAGCGCGATTCCCGTCAGCCGGGCGTTCAGGCGCGCCATCACGGCGATCATTCCGACCAGCATCGCGAGAGCCGACACCGTCGGGAACACGCCGTTCATCGCGAGCGTCTGGATCGCGAAGGTGTCCGCGGTGAGGCGGAAGATCAGGTCGCCCGAGCTGCGCCGGTTGTGGAAGGCGAGCGAGAGGCGCTGCAGCTGCTGGTAGAGGTCCGCGCGAAAGTCGTCGACCATCCGCTGGCCGATGTCGATCGTCACCCAGTTGCTCGCGACCGACAGGAGCCCCAGCACGACGTAGAGCAGCACCAGGCCCGCGGCGACCATCGTGAGCAGGGTGATCGCGTCGACCGATCCGGGAAAGCCGGCGATCGGCAGGGGCTTTCCGCCCAGCACGTTGTCGATCACCACCTTGAGCGGCCAGGGCTTCAGGATCTCGGCCGCGCTGATCGCGACGACGAGCAGGAGCGCGAGCGCGAGTCGCCCCCGGTAGGGCCGCAGGTACGGCAGGATCCGCCGCCACTGCCTCGCGAGATCGTTCACGCGGCGGCCTTCCGCTCTCCACCGCGGCGAGCGTTCAGGCGGACGGGCGACATTCCGAGCCGCGGTGCGACGAGGGCGTACACCTTGTGCAGGAGGCGCCCCAGGCGCACCGTCTGCAGCACGGTCACGATCAGGTCGATGCCGGCGACCAGCAGTCCCATCCGGGTGAGCTCGGGAACACCGAAGGCGAAACCGAGAATCGCGATCAGCGACGCCGCGGCGAGAACCCAGAGACCGACCCGGGGAGGATGGAGCGTCGTGCGGACGCGGAACAGTCGCTTCGCTCCCGTGTGATCCTCGACCGCGACCTCGACCCTCGCGGCGGCCCCGATGCCCCGGGCCACCTCGACGTCCCAAGGCTCCCAGCCCGAGCCGACCGCGACCCGGTACTTGCGCGGGACGAGGAAGCCCGCGAGCTCCTGGAGGAACTCCTCCTTCTCGCGGCCGGCCTCCGACCAGAAGCCGACGTCGAACTCGCGGTTCGCGAGCGAGACCTCGGGTGCGACCTCCGGCACGGGCATCTCGGCGTCGACGCGCTCCACGTCCCCGCCGCCCCGCATCCGCCAGAGGTAGCGCTCGAATCCGCGCATGAGCGGCCCCAGGTAGAGCAGCAGCATGACGAGCAGGCGCGCCGACGGCCCCCCGAAGCGGGGATCGAGCCGGGCCTTGCGCGCCGAGTTCGCGGCCGACGCGAGCGAGACGAGAAACGGGACCGACGAGGCGATGACGTATTCGCCCGAGAGCACCGCCGTCAGCAGCAGGACCAGCGCCGCGACGTTCCACTCGAGGGTGAACGGCAGGTAGGTGAACAAGGGCGCCGGGCGCTCGTAGAGCGTCTGGAACAGTCCCCGGCCGAACGCGCCGTAGTAGATCACGGGGCCGCGCGCGAAGACGCCGGTCGCGACCCCCCCGTAGATCCGCCCGAGCCAGCGCGACTGGCCGAGCAGATTGAAGCGCAGAGGGTGTTTGAAATAGAGCAGCGCCTCCGCCTTGCCGTAGCCCATCTGCTGCTTCAGGTAGGCGCGCACCGTGTTCCGACGGAAGTGCCAGACCACGGCGACCGGGCTGAAGCCGATCGGGTAGCCCGCGTTCTGCAGCCGCCAGCAGAGATCCACGTCGTCGCCCGCCGCCGTGTACAGCACGTCGAAGCCGTTGATCTCCTGCAGGACGGACTTCTCGAAGGCCATGTTGCAGCCCGGCACGTGCTCGGCGACGTCGTCGTTCAGCAGGACGTGCGTGGGCCCGCCCGGCGAGACCGCCACGACCGAGGGCACGATCTCGTCCTCCGGCGGCGGGAAGTTCGGGCCGCCCACCGCCTTGAAGCCGTCGCGGAACTTGTAGGCGAGGTAGGTGAGCCAGTCGGGATCGACGACGCAGTCCGAGTCCGTGTAGGCGACGATGTCGCCGCGCGACGCCTCGATGCCGACGTTGCGCGCGGCCGAGAGTCCCATGTTGCGCTGGTCGATGACCCGGATGCGCCCTCCCTCGTAGCGGCGCGCGATTTCCAGGGTGCGGTCGGTCGACCCGTCGTTCACCACGATCACTTCGTAGTTCGGGTACGGGAGGTCCTGCAGCGACTGGAGGCACGGCTCCATGGTCCGGTCCGCGTTGTAGGAACAGACCACGACCGAGAACGTCGGCGGGTCGGGCGGGATCGCCGGGACGGGCGCCCCGAAGACCTTCTGAACCGCGTGGTACGAGGGTTTCGGAACTCGATCGACGTCGACCAGCCCGAAGGCCCAGTCCTCGACCTGGAAGCCGCCGCCCGTCTCCCAGGAGAGCGCGTACCAGTCGTCGGTCCACGAGAAGATGACGGCCCCGGCGACGCCGACCTCGAAGGCCGCCCGGACCTGCCAGGCGAGCGTCTCCGCCTGGTGGTCGCGCCCCTCCCGGATCGAGTCCATGCCGAACTCGGAGAGAATCAGCGGCCGGTCCTCGGCCAGGTTCTGCAGCCGCATCAGGTAGCGGCGGAAGTCCGGCTCGCGATGGAGGTAGACGTTGAACGAGAGGAAGTCGAGAAAATCGAGGTCGAGGTACTCGGTCGGGGGAAAGTTGGCGTAGCTCACCATCGTGTCGGGAGCGGCGCTCTTCGCCTCGTCGTGGAGGTCGCGGAGGAAGTCCTGCACGCGCTCCGCCCGCTGCCAGCGGACGACGTCGGGCGGCGTCTCGTTGCCGACGAAGATCGCGAACGTCGCCGGGTGGTTTCCGACCGCGGCGGCGGCGTCCCGGATCCGCTTGCGGGTGTCGCGCACGATCGCCGCGTCCTCGAGAAAGCAGACCTGCTGCGCCCACGGGATGCCGACGATGACGCGGATGCCCTCCTCTCCCGCCACGTCGAGCATGCGCGTCGGCGGAGGCGTGAAGGTGCGCAGCGTGTTCGCACCGAGCTCGCGCATGAGTCGCAGGTCGCGCCGCAGTTTCTCGTCCGAGGGAAAAGGTGCGCCGTCCTCGCCCGGCCGGAACGGGCCGTAGGAGACTCCCTTCAGGTAGAACTTCCGGTCCCCGGTGAAGAAGAACTTGCCGACCGCGCGAGCTCGCTCGAAGCCCTCGCCGCCGCCGGTACCCGTGGTGTTCGGGGAGCGCGTCTTCGTCTCCTTCATCATCGTCTTCCTGCGTGCCGAATGGGCGCTTCGCCGGCAACCGACCGCACGAGCCCCGCCACCGCCGCGGGGTCGTCCCAGGTCGGGAGGTGGCCCGCTCCGCGCAGCCGTACCACGCGGGCGCCCGGGAGCGCTCGCGCGAAGCGGTCCGCGAAGCAGACCGGGAGGAGCGGGTCCAACTCGCCCCAGCCGACGACCACCGGGCAGCGGATCCCCTCGAGGCGCTCGGGCCCCATCCCCTCGAGGCCCGCGAGAAGTTCCGGCAAGACCGGGCAATCGCCGAACGCACGCAGCTTGTGCGCCACCTCCGCCGGGCGCTGCGAGCCTCGCCGTCCTCCCATCGCGAGGCCCGCGAGAAGCGGGCTGCGCTCGACGAGCCCGGCGAACGGCGCGACCAGGCGAGCGACCCGGTGCTGGAACGACAGCCTGCGGCGGAGCCCGGCTGCCTCCGCGTTCGAGAAGAGCCCCGCCGGCGACAGCGCGAGCACGCCGTCTGCGCGGCCACGCCGCGCCAGCTGGAGGGCGATCCAGCCACCGAGCGAACTGCCCGCGACCGTCGCCGTCCCGATCCCCGCGTCGTCCATCGCGGCGCAGGCCGCGTCGGCCAGCGAGTCCGCGTCCGGATGCACGCCCGGCGCGAACGGCGGCTGCCCCGCGTGGCCGGGGAAGCCGAGCGCGATCACTTCGTGGTCTCTCTCGAGGTCCGGGACGACCGGCGCCCAGTCCCGCCAACTCGACGCCACGCCGTGAAGCAGGACCACCGCCGGGCCCGACCCGCCGCGGTGGCCGACCAGGCCGGTCACGAGAGGAGCGGCGCCCACGGAACGGACGCGTCCCGCGTTCGCGTGCTGCCGGCGCGGCGACCGGGGAGATGCCGGGGGCGGGGGTCGAACCCGCACGGCCGTTTCGGGCCCGGGGATTTTAAGTCCCCTGTGTCTGCCAGTTTCACCACCCCGGCTCCGGGCGATGGTCGCCGAGCGGCCGCTGCGGGCGCCCGGAAGGTCGTTCCGCCCGTGGTCGGGCCCGGGTGCGGGTCGAAGAGGCGGCGGTGAGAATCGAACTCACGAATAAAGGTTTTGCAGACCTTCCCCTTAGCCACTTGGGTACGCCGCCGGACCGGGGAGACGACTCGGACGGTCGGTCGATAGCACAGCGGGTCGAGCGGGCGCTAGCCGCGCGACTCGTCCCGAGCCGCGGGTTCGCCGCCGGTTCGGCCCGCACGAGCAGTCGCGTCTTCGAGGTGGCTCCTGGCGACGGCGGCCCACTCGCTGCGGGGTTCGAGCTCGAGGAAACGTCGCCAGTGACGTCGCGCGAGCGACCAGCTGTCGAGTTTTTCCGCGACGAGCGCCAGGTTGAAGTGCGCGTCCGCGTACCCGGGCCACAGCGCGATCGCCCTCCGGTAGGCGCGAAGCGCGCCGAGCAGGTCGGAGAGCTCGTCGCACGCGTTGCCGAGGTTGAAGTGGGTGCGCGGGTTCTCCGGGTCGACCCGCGCGGCGCGCGAGTAGAGGTCGCGGGAGCGGCCGAATTCGCCGATTTCGTAGTGCACGTTGCCCAGGTTGATGAGCGAGGGAACGTGGTCGCGGTCGATCTCGAGGGCGCGCAGGTAGGCCGCGATCGCCGTCGGAAACCCGGCGCGGTCCCGGTCGGCGCAGGCGCCGATCTCGAACCAGGCCTCGGCGGTCGAAGGCGGGCTGCCCAGGTCGGCCGTGCGCGGCCGCGGCGAGAAGCGCGCGCGCGGAAAGCGCAGCTCGAGCTGCCCCGCGAGCCTCGGGACGAGACGGGCGACGGCCTGCGAGAGTCCGACGCCGTCGGCGAGGAGTTCGTCGACCTGGCGCATCACGCGCAGGTCCGCGAACGAGAAGCCCATGCCGTTGGGAAGCTGGACCGGTCGGATGAGCCCCTGCTTCGCGAGGCTGCGCCTCCGGGCCCAGGTGAGGTGCGGGAACATCCGCGCGACCTCGGCCGCGGAGACGAGTCGTCCGACCGTGTCGGCGCCGTCGAGCTCGACCGGCCGAACCAGGGAGAGGAACTGCGACTCGGTGAGCGTGCGCACCCGCCCCTGGGGAGGGAGCCGCACGCCGTCGCCGACCACGACCACGTCCGCCGATCCGCCGCGCGCCACGAGCCCGCCGGCCCGCTTCACCAGTCGGCTCGCGAGTCGACGGTCGCAACTCAGCAGGCGGCCGGCGAATCCGACCTTTTTGCCGATCAGCGTTCTGGTCGCCTCATCCACCCCGCCGGCCTCCTCCGGAAACCACCATCGCACCGGTACCGGGGTCTCCCCTTTCGCGGAGCGAGCGCCGTGTCAAGCGCGGCGGCCTCGGCGAGTCGCCTCGTGGCGATCGCCGGGCTCGCCCCGGAAGAAGAGCAGAGCGGGTGACCGGGATCGAACCGGCGACCTCAACCTTGGCAAGGTTGCGCTCTAGCCAGCTGAGCTACACCCGCGCTCCG
>JAFMJW010000026.1 GCA_017853315.1 Alphaproteobacteria bacterium | reverse complement strand
CTCGACCGGGCGCACGGTCATGGTCGCCGAGACCGGCGAGCGGTACGCCGACTTCCTGTTCTGGGTGTTCTCCGGACGTCCGCCGGGAGCGGGCGAGGGTGGGGACGAGGGCGGAGACGACTTCGAGCCGCCCCGCTGGCGCGCGTCGTCGTTCGCCGCGGTCGCCCCGCTCGGCTCGAGCTCGTTCACGGCCGCGTTCAAGGCGCTTCGTGCGGACGGCGGTCAGGGCGTCTACCTCGCCAGCCCGAGCACGGGGCTCGACCGACCCGTGGCCGCGGCCGAGACGGGAATGTCCGCGGCTTCGATCGACCCGAAGAGCCCGCCCGGCACTCTCGTGACCGTCGTCGGCCTCGAGCGCGAAGGTCTGCGTGGCAACGGCACGACGACGTATCTCGCGCTCGCGGTCTCGATGGAGACACCGGCGGGCGAGGAGGAGGCCGTCGGCTGGGCCGGCGTCTACCGGTCGCAGGTTCCCTCGAGGTTGCCGGGTCTCTGAACCCGGCGCGCATCGACGGATCGAAGCCGATCGGACGGGGGTCGCTCTCCGCGCGGGAGCGGCCCCGTCGCCGGCGGGCGACGTCCGCTCCGCGGCGCTGGCATGACCGCGGGCAGCGTGGCATCACCCGTCTCCGCGAGCGCCGCTTCGGCGCGGAGGAGCGACCCCATGCGACGACTGCACCAGCACCCCCTCTCGACGTACGCGCGCCGCGTGCGCATCGCGCTGCTCGAGAAGAACCTCCCGTGCGAGCTGGTCGACGTCGACATGGCGGCGGGCGAGCACAAGAAGCCCGCCTACCTCGCGCTGAACCCCTACGGCCGCGTACCGACCCTCGAGGAGGACGGCTTCGTCCTCTGGGAGTCGACCGCGATCCTCTCCTACCTCGAGGCGACGCACCCGGAGCCGGCGCTGGTCCCGGCCGACGCGCGCGGCCGCGCGCTCGTCGACATGCACATGAAGCTCTGCGACATCCAGCTCGCGCGCCAGACCGGCCTGATCATCTTCCCCAAGCGCTTCCTGCCGCGCGAGCGCTGGGACGAGAAGGCGATGGCGCAGGCGAAGAAGGAGATCGAGCGCCACCTCGAGATCGTCGAGAAGCAGATCTCCGGGCGCGAGTGGATGGTCGGGGACGCGTACTCGCTGGTCGAGGTCTGCTACACGCCGTTCGTGCAGTTCCTGCCGCTCGTGGAAGTGGTGCCTCCGCCGGGCGTCGCGGCCTGGACGGAGCGCATGCTCGCCCGGCCGAGCGCGGTCGCGACGGTTCCGGCGGCCTAGTTCGCCGGCCCGGTTCGGCGGCCTCGTGCGGGCCGCTTCCGGGCGCCCTCGCGACCGTGACCGGGCTCGCACGACGGCGGCGTCCCCGGGGCGTCGACGGACGCGGCGGTCGCACGTCGGGGTTGCGGTCCCGCGGGGTGCTTGCGGGGGGCGCCCGCTTCGTGGGAATGCCGCGGGATGCCGACCAAGCAGATCTGCGAGACCGCCATGGAGGCGGTCGCCGACGTCCGTGACGGCGACTCGCTCCTCGTCCACAGCTTCGGCCCGCCGCAGGCGTGGCCGACCGACTGCCTGCTCGCGCTCGCCGAGCGCGGCGTGAAGGACCTGACCGTCGTCTGCAACACGCCGGCGGGCGGGCCGACGTCGCTCAACATCCTCGCGCCCAAGAAGCAGATCCGGAAGCTCGTCTGCAGCTACGTCGCCTCCCCGACGCTCGTGACCGAGATCTCGGAGCAGGTGAAGGCGGGCGAGATCGAGCTCGAGATGGTGCCGCAGGGAACGCTCATCGAGCGCGTGCGCGCGGGTGGCGCGGGGCTCGCGGGCTTCTACACCCCGACCGGGGTCGGCACCGAGACGGCGCGGGGCAAGGAGGA
The DNA here is from genome assembly GCA_017853315.1 of Alphaproteobacteria bacterium. GTDB lineage: Bacteria > Desulfobacterota > Binatia > UBA12015 > UBA12015 > REEB422. The sequence continues at coordinate 25,707 of JAFMJW010000026.1, read as the reverse complement.
GCGCGAGTTCGACGGCAAGCGCTACGTGTTCGAGCGGGCGATCCGGGCCGACTGGGCGCTCCTGCAGGCGCACGCCGCCGACCACGCCGGCAACCTCGTCTACCGCCGCGGCATGCGGAACTTCGCGCCGGGCTTCGCGATGGGGGCCCGGCACACGATCGCCGAGGTGAAGGAGATCGTGCCGACGGGCTCGATCGACCCGGAGAACGTGGTCACGCCCGGCATCTTCGTCGACCGGATCGTGAAGACGACCACGCACATCGACGTCGGCGTGCTGCGATTCATCCTCTCGTCGGTCGGCCGCGTGAACAACATGGAGGGCCGCTCGGTGCGCGACGGCGGCCCGACCGGGCTCCCGGCCGATCTCATGGCGATGAAGGCGGCGGCGCTGCTGCGCGACGGCGAGTACGTGAACCTCGGCATCGGGCTGCCGACCCTGGTCTCGAACTACGTCGAGGGCCGCGGCGTCACCCTCCACGCCGAGAACGGCATCCTGGGCTACGGCCCGTTCCCGCCCGAGGGCGAGGAGGACGTCGACCTCTACAACGCGAGCGGACAGCTCGTGACGGCGCTGCCGGAGACCGCGTACTTCGACTCGACGGTGTCCTTCGCGATGGCGCGCAGCGGGCGCGTCTCGACGGTGATCCTCGGCGCCTTCCAGGTCGCCCGCAACGGCGACCTCGCGAACTGGAGCCTGCCCGGGGGCGGCGGCGGGATCGGCGGCGCGATGGACCTCGCGGCCGGCGGCGCCCGCGTGATCGCGATGCTCTACCAGCTCGAGCGCGGCGGACGCTCGAAGCTCGTCGAGACGCTCGACTACCCGGCCACCGCACTGGGCTGCGTCACCTCGGTCGTGACCGACCTCGCCTGGATCGACGTCGTGGACGGCGACTTCCTGCTGCGCGAGATCGCGCCCGGCGTGACCGCAGACGACGTCAGGGCGGCGACGGGGGCGCCGCTGCGGGTCGCGAGCGACTGCCGGGAGATGCAGTTCGGCTGAGGCCGGCGCAGGCGGGCAGCGCGTCGCGTCGCGACGATTCCGAGCACGCTGCCGCGAGAACCGGTTCGACCAGCGCCGCGGCCATCGCGGCCTGCAGCCGCGCGCCCCAGTGGAAGCGCGGCCGGAAGTCGCCGTCGGAGAGCGGCGAAACCGCGGGGCCGAGCCCGACGACCGGCGCCACCGTGCGCGCCGCGGCGACGATCTCGTCGTCCCACGCATCGCCGGCGACGAGTCGCATCTCCAGCACCGGCCGCATCGGCAGGTCGGCGACGACGAAGCCGGCACCCGCCGCGCGCGCGTCCGCCGCGAAGCCCCGGACGATCCGGGAGGCGAGATCGACCGCCTCGCGGCCGCTCCCCACCGAGGCGAGGTCGGGCATCGGCTCGGGCAGGACGACGGCCGCGACGAGCGACGCGAGCCGGCTGTGCCGCCACCAGGGCCGGGGGTAGGCGACGAGGAAGGCCTCGACCTCGGCGAAGGGGCCCTCGCGCACGGTCGCGAGCGCGTCCACGATGCGCTCGGGAGCAAGCGTCGGGCGGTTCACGACCCGGAGATCCTCGCCGCTCGCGACGAAGCGCGGCTTCGTGAGCGGGGTCTCGGTGTGGGCGAAGAAGAGCGGCCGGAACACGTTCAGGTCGCGCAGCGCGTTCTCCGACTGGAGCCCGAGCACGACCACGTCGGGCCGGAAGCGCCGGCCGCGGTCCTGCCAGCGCAGCCACGCCTGGTCGAGCCCGTAGCCGTTCACGCCGAAGTTGAGCACCTCGGCGGGCACGCCGCGCGCGACGAGACCCGCCTCCAGCCGCGCGCCCCAGGTCTCGTCGAGCGGCGACTCGTCGCCGAAGGTGAACGAGTCGCCGAAGGTCGCGACGCGCAGCACGCCCGGCGCCGGATCCTCCGGGGTCTCACGGTCCGCGCGCAGTCCGGACGAGTTCGCGCGGTAGAGACCGTCGGCCGAGGTCGCGCCGGGACGCGGCGCCCATCCGGTGCCCGCGTCCCACGCGAGGAACGTCCGCGGCGAGGCGAGGAACGCGTCCAGGTTCCGGCGCGTCGTCTCGACCGGGAGCGGTCGCGGCGGCAGCGGGCGGCCGAACAGGCTCGCGCCGCCGTCCGCGTCGGTGCGGACGACGGCGCGAACGAGAAGCTCGGCGAGCGCGACCGAGACGACCAGCGCCGCCACGCCGCGAGCGAGCCGCGCGATCACCGCCGCGTCGCCCCTGGCTCGCTCAGAGGCGTCCCGCCGTCAGGTTCCAGGTGATGTCGCCCTTGGCGAGCGTCGCGACCGGCTCGGAGACGAGCTTGCCGTCCTTCCAGCGGTAGAGCCGCAGTTCGTGCTGGTCCTCGGCCGCGACGTAGAGCTCGAGCGAGCCGTCGCCGTCGAGGTCGGCGAGCAGGACCGGGTGCTCGAAGCCCGAGGACTGCGCGTCGACCCGGGTCGACTCCCAGCCGCCGCCCTTCTTCTGCTGCAGCAGCCAGAGTCCCGAGGACAGGCCGCCCGCTACGATGTCGGTGCTCCCGTCGCCGTTCACGTCGCCCGCCGCGATCGCGCGCATCTGGCGGTCGGGCATGGTCGCGACCACGGCCGACTCCCAGCCGTCGCCCTTGCGGCGGTACTGCTTGATCGTGACCGGGCGCGCGACCGCGCCGTCCTTCCCGATCGCGCCCTCCCAGACGATGAACAGCTCGTCCTTGCCGTCCTTGTCCGTGTCGGCGACCAGGATCTCCTTCGCGTGCGTGTCCCCCGGGGCGTCGACGACCGATCGAACCCAGCCCTTGCCGGAGACGTGCGAGTACATGCGGACCTCGCCCGACTGCTCGGCGTCGAGCTTGTTCGGCTTGCTGGGCGTCGCGAAGATCTCGCGCTTGCCGTCGCCGTCGACGTCGCCGATCTCGATCTCGTGCACGAAGGTGTCGGGCTGGCGGTCGATCTCCTCGACCGCCCAGTCCTTCGCGGGATGGACGATCGCGATCACGCCCTGGTCGTGGGTCGCGACCACGAGGTCGTCCTTCGCGTCGCCGTCGACGTCGGCCGCCTCGACGTCGCGCAGCCGGTCGAACTTGCCGCCGAAGACCGGGTTCCAGCGGACCTTCTCCGTCCACTTCCCGTTCTCGAGCTTCCAGGTCTTGAGCATCGCCCGGGTCGCGCCGATCGTGAGCAGGCCTCCGTCCCAGGGAAGCGCCTTGTGAAAGACGTTGCTGTCGGGGTCCTCGAGGACGAACGCCTTCCAGCCCTGCGGTCCGCGGCGCAGGATCGTGAGCTTGGCCGGGCCGGGCGCCGGCACGCTCTTGCCGTCGGGGCCCGGCTTGTCGACGAACTGGGCCTGCGCCGCGACGAGCGCGGGCGCCGGCGGAGAGGGCAGGGGATCCCGCCTCGCACCGGCCTCGGGCGCCGCGCCCGGTGCGGCCGCCGCGGTCTTCGGGGCTGCCCCGGGCGAGGGGGCGACCCCTTCGAGGGCCGCCGCCGGAGCGGCGCAGGCGAGGAGCCCGAGCAGGAACGAAGCGACGGGTACGAGAGCCGACCGGTGGGAATCCATGCGGATTCCGAGTGAACCAGAGGCCGTCCGGGCCGACAAGACACGACCGCCTCGATTGACGAACGAACGTTGGTTCGAGTACCGTTCGTCTCGTTCAAAAGCGAGTGCGACCGCCCTCGCCCATGCCCAGCCGAGGTTCCCCATGCAGCTGTCCGACGTCGATCTGTACAACGCCGAGAACTGGGTGGAGGGAGTGCCCCACGAGGCCTTCCGCCTGCTCCGCGAGCAGGCGCCGGTCTTCTGGCAGGAGGTGCCCGAGGCCGACGGCAAGGGCTTCTACGCGATCACGAAGTACGAGGATCTCGTCGCGATCTCGAAGGACCCGTCGACCTACTCCTCGTGGCGCGGCAGCACGATGATCCGCGACCTCCCGAAGGAGGACCTCGAGAACACGCGCACGATCATGCTCAACATGGATCCGCCGCAGCACTCGAAGTACCGCAAGCTCGTGAGCCAGGGCTTCACGCCCCGCATGACCGCGGCGCTCGAGCCCAAGATCCGCAAGACCACGGCGGAGATCCTCGACCGCGTGACCCCGCTCGGCCAGTGCGACTTCGTGCGCGACATCGCGGCCGAGCTGCCGCTCATCGTGATCGCCGAGCTCGTCGGCGTGCCGCTCGAGGACCGCCACAAGGTCTTCGAGTGGAGCAACAAGCTGATCGGCTTCGACGACCCCGAGTTCGGCAACACCGAGGAGGTCGGCAAGCTGGCCGCGGCCGAGATCTGGATGTACGCGAACCAGCTCGCCGAGCAGCGCCGCAAGGACCCGCGCGACGACCTCGTGAGCGTGCTCATGATGGGCGAGGTCGACGGCGAGAAGCTCTCCGAGGTCGACTTCGACTCGTTCTTCCTGCTCCTCGCGGTGGCCGGCAACGAGACCACCCGCAACCTGATCTCCGGCGGCATGCGGGCCCTGCTCGAGCACCCGGCCGAGTGGAAGCGCCTCAAGGACGACCCCTCTCTGCTGAACCCGGCCGTCGAGGAGATGCTGCGCTGGGTGAGCCCGGTGAACCACTTCCGTCGCACGGTCACCCGCGACACGGAGCTGCGCGGCCAGAAGCTGCGCGAGGGCGACAAGGTCGTGATCTGGTACCCGTCGGCGAATCGCGACGAGGACGTGTTCCCGAACCCGATGCACTTCGACGTCGGCCGCACCCCGAACAACCACGTCGCCTTCGGCATCGGCGAGCACTTCTGCCTCGGCGCGAACCTCGCCCGGCTCGAGATCCGGGCGATCTTCGACGAGGTGATCCGCCGGATGCCCGACCTCGAGTTCGCGGGCCCGGTCCGTCGCCTGCGCTCGAACTTCATCAACGGCATCAAGGAGATGCCGGTGCGCTTCACCCCGAGCCCGGCCGTCGCGGCTTGAGTCGGGGCGGGGATTCGAGCAGGATCACGGGGAACCCGGAGGCGCCATGAAGATCATCGTCGACTACGACCGCTGCGAGGCGAACGCGATCTGCATGAAGGTCTGTCCCGAGGTCTTCGAGGTCCGCGACGACGACAACCTCTACCTCTCGACCGAGACCCCCGACGAGTCGCTGCGGGCCAAGGTGATGGAGGCGGTCCGCCGCTGCCCGCGCCAGGCCATCTCCGTGAAGGACTGAGGGCGCGGCCGGGCGCGCCGCGGCGTCGTGCGCGAGAAGCCCTGGCAGCGGCTCGCCCGGGAACTCCGGGCCGACGGCTTCGAGAGCCCCTACCTCGACCGGCTCGAGGAGCGGGTCGACGTCGAGGCCGCGCAGGACCGGCTCGAGAAGGAGATCGTCCAGGAGATGGCCTGCGCGCTCGGTCGGGCCGAGGAGAAGCTGCTGGTCGCGCTCCTCCGCGTCGAAGTCGCGGCGCGCGACCTCGAGCGGGCAGGGGACGGCGTCGGGCGGGACGACGCGCGCGCGCGCTTCAACGAGCGCCGCGACGCCGCCTGGCAGGCCCGCCACGAACTCCTGATCCATCGCGAGGCGATCGGGATCCGCCGCAACCAGGTGCTGGAGACGCTCTACCCCGTGCCACCGCGGCGCTGAGCCCGCTGCTCGCTCGACGATCGTGGAGATGCCGGCGCCCCGGCGACGGCCCGGAGCGCCCCGAGAGAAGAGCGCGTGCACGATCGTCGCGACGATCGCCCGCTGCGGGATTCGGCCGGGAGGCGGGACGTGCTAGGCCAGCGACGTGGAGGAGCGCGGCCGCAGGAGCGGGCGCGGCGCGAGCCGTGTCCGCGATCGTCGCCGGCGCATCGTCCTCGCGACCCTGATCGTGGCCGTCGGGCTTTGCGCGCCGCGGCCCGTCGCCGCCCGGCGTTCCGGCGGCGGTGCGCTCGCGAGGCTCGAGCGGCAGGTGCAGGCCCTGCAGGCCGAGGTCGATCGGCTGAAGCGCGGGGAGTGCGCGCGCGGCGAGCAGGCGGAGTCGATCGATGCGGGTTCGCGGGCCGAGGGCGAAGCCCCGCCCGGGGGAACCGCGCGCGAGACGGCCGCGCTCGGCGTCGCCGCACAGGGGACGCCGGCCCCTGCGCCTTCGACCGGCGAGCAGCCCCGCCCTGCCGTCACCGCCGATTCGCGCGCGGTCGGAGCCGAGCCGGGGAATGGCCCGACGCTCTCCTCGCGCGAAGGCGTGATCGCGAAGCCCGCCCTCTCCACCGTGCTGCCCGGAGCGGAGGTCGCCCGCCCCGCCGGCGAGGCGGCGAAACTCGCGGCCGGCTACCAGCCCGGCGGCTTCTTCATCCGCGACGAGAAGGGCGAGTGGCTGCTGCGCATCGGCAGCTACCTGCAGGTCGACGCCCGCTTCTTCCCGGGCGACTCGTCGAGTCTCGACCCGGACCAGTTCCTGATCCGCCGGGCGCGTCTCTCCTTCGAGGGCTCGCTCGGCCCGTGGGTCGACTTCAAGCTCCAGGAGGACTTCGCGACCACGGCGACGCTGTTCGACGCCTACGCCGACGTGAAGCCGTTCGGGCGATGGGCGCGGATCCGCATCGGCAAGTTCAAGACGCCGGTCGGACTCGAGCGCCTGCAGTCGGCGACGGTGCTGCCGCTCGTCGAGCGCGGCCAGCCGACGAACCTGGTGCCGATCCGCGGACTCGGCGCCGAGGTCTGGGCCTCCTACCTCGACGGCACCCTCGGCTACGAACTCGGGGCCTTCGACGAGGCGCCCGACCTCTCCAACGTGACCGGACAGGCGTTCGACGACTTCAACTTCTTCGGCCGCGTGTACTCGCAGCCCTTCGCGCGCTCCGGGATCGCGTGGATCTCCGGCCTCGGCGTCGGCATGGCCGGCTCCTACGGGAAGGAGAACGGCACCTTCGCGTCCAACAACCTGCCGATCTACCGCAGCTTCGGGCAGGCGGCGATCTTCACCTACGTGCAGGGCACGACGCTCCCGACGACCGCGATCGCGGACGGCACCGCGAGCCGGTGGAATCCGCAGGCCTCGTGGTATGGCGGCCCCTTCGGCGTCGAGTTCGAGTACGTGTCCTCGCGCACGCCCGTCACGCTCGGCGACGTGAGCGACACGCTGAACAACCAGGCCTGGGCCGTGACCGCGTCGTTCGCGCTGACCGGCGAGGTGGAGTCGTGGCGCGGGATCGTGCCGAACAACCCTTTCGAGCCGACGCCGTCGGGGGCGCCCGGGCGCTGGGGCGCCTTCGAACTCGTCGGGCGCGTCGACGGGATGCGCATCGACCCCGACGCCTTCCGGCTCGGGTTCGCCGACCCCGGCCGGTCGATCCGGCGCGACTTCGGATTCGGCGGGGGCGTGAACTGGGTCTGGAGCCGCAACGCGCGCTTCAGCCTCGACTACTACCACACCGACTTCAAGGGCGGCTGGAACCGCGACACCTGGAACCGGCCGACCGAGGACGCGGTCATCGGCCGCTTCCAGTTCGCGCTGTGAGGCATCGGCCGCCGCGCCCATGGTAGGAACGACCGCATGAAGTTCGGCTTCGCATCCCCGAGGGGCTGGCTCGCGGCAGCCGCCTTGCTCGTGTCGGCCTGCGCCGCGGCCGGCGCGCCGGCGGAGCCGGCCGCCACGCCGACGCCGGGCCGGAGCCGCGTCATCGTGATGCTGCGCGTGAACACGACCGATCCCGCGACGCTCGCCGCGCTCCGCGAGAAGCTGCTCTCCGGGCTGCCGCCGGAGAGCCATCGCGTGCTGCGCGTCTACTCTTCCGTGCCCGCGGTCGCGCTCGAAGTCGCGCCCGGGGCGCTCGCCGCGCTGCGATCCTCGCCGCTCGTCGCGAGCGTGCAGCCGGACTCGCTCGAGCATCCCGCGGCCGGGCGCTGAGCGACCGCCGCCGACTCGCCTCCGACCCGTCCGCGAGCCTCCCCGGCGGGCACTGCCTCGCGCGAGGGCACCTCGCCGCCTCCGTCGGTCGGCGAGAGGCGCGACGACGGCCCCGGCGCGCGGCACGACCCTTGCTGCCTCGAATACGCAACCGTGGGGCGCCGCCGACGACGACTCCGTCGTCGATGCCCGACGGCCCCGGCGTCCGGGTCGTCGACCCGGGGCCAGACACGGGTGAACGTGTTCGTGCGACCCCGGAGAGGCCGGGGCACGTGGGAGACGTCGCCTGGACCGCGGCCGGTGGAAAATCCCTCCTCCACCGGCCGCGATCTTTTTTGGTGCAACCTCGATCGCTCTCGCGGTCACTTCCATGTCCTCCCCGCGGGCGGGCGGGTCCGGCCGGCACCTCGCCGCCGCGCCGATTCGGCCGTGGAGCAGTCGCGTCGTTTGCGGCTTCCGGATCGCGCGTCCGCCTCCGTGCCGCGATCGCGTGCCGGATTCCGAGGCAACTGCCCGCCCGATGGGCACCGATGCCAGCCGGCCGCATCGCAATCCGGCGCGAGGCGCCATCGAGCCCGTGGCACATCCGTTGCTCCACCCTCGGCGGGCGGTCCCGATTCCGGGTCCCGCCAGCAGGATGGGGAGACGTGAAGAAGGTGGAGGCGATCATCAAGCCGTTCGAGCTCGACGACGTCCGCGAGGCCGCCGCCGGCGCCGGAGCTCACGGCATGACGATCTCCGAGGTGCACGGGTTCGAACGCCTGCGCGGGCGCGGCGAGATCCACGGCGGCACCGAGGACGTCGCCGACTTCGTCCCGAGGTTGAAGGTCGAAATGCTGGTCGAGGAGGACCAGGTCGCGCGCTTGGCCGGTGCCATCCGGCGCGTGGCCTGCAAGGGCCGGATCGGAGACGGCGAGATCTTCGTCGTCGACATCGACGACGCGGTGCGGATCCGCACCGGCGAGCACGGCGCGACCGCGGTCTGAGGAGGTCGAGCGATGACGACGTGGCACGTGAAGACTCGTTCGCTGGTGGGCGCGATCACGATCGCGGTCCCGACCCTGGCGCTCCTCTCGGCACCGCTCCTGCCGATCCTGGCCGGTGCAGCCGTCGCGTCGTTCCTCGTCCTGCGCGCTCCGGCGCGCCGGGGAGCGGGGGTCTGAGACGATGAGCCGGCTCCCCGAGATCCCCGCCCGCCGTCGGGCTGGCGAGGCGCGTGCCCGAGAGGCAGAAGCGTTGCATGGAACCGGATGGCCCGGTCGTCCTTCTCGAAGCGCAGGGGATTCTCGCCGTGAACAAGCCCTCGGGGCTTCCCTCGACGGGGCGCACCCTCGAGGACCCGGACTGCCTGCAGTGGCGGCTCGCGCGAGCGCAGGGCCGGCCGGTCTGGGCGGTCCACCAACTCGACGCGCAGACGTCGGGCGTGATGCTCTTCGCGACGCGGAAGTCGCTGGTCGAGCCGACGTCGCGCCGGATGCGTCCGCCGCTCGGCCGGAAGCTCTACCTCGCCGTCTGCCGCGGCGAGCCGGACTTCGTCTCGCGGTCGATCCGGGACGCGATCGCGCGACGGGAGACGCCGCGCGGAGCCGTCCACGAGGTCTCGCCCGCGGGACGCACGGCGCGGACGGAGCTTCGCGTGCTGTCCTCGAGCCGGGGCTCCTGCCTCGTTCGGGCATCGATCTCGACGGGCCGGACGCACCAGGTCCGGATTCACCTCGCGCACGCCGGACTGCCGGTGGTCGGGGACACGCGGTACGCCCCGCCGCAGTGCGATTCCGAGCCGGCCTCGCGACTCGCCCTCCACTCGTGGACGATCGCGCTCGCTGCGACGCCGGAGCTGCCGCGACTCGTCGTGACCTCGCCTCCCCCCGGGGACCTGGTGCGCCTCTGTGCGCGCCTCGGCCTCGACTTGCCGGCCGCTCGCTGAGCGGTCCCGCCGCCAGCCGGCCCCACGCACCACGGACCTCGGGGTCCGAATCGCGCGCCTCGCGTGCGCGACGCCGCCCGTGGACCGATCACGCGCCTTCGGGCGCCAGGAGAGTCGCATGAGACTGCGAGAGAGATGGATGTGGCTGTTGGTCCTCGGCGCGATCGTCGTCGGAGCGACGGGTCCGGCGCAGCCGGTGCGCGCGGACGAGGCGCCGCAGCTGCCGGCCTATTTCACGGCGACCAACGACCCGGCGAAGCCGGCCTGGCCCGATCCCACGGGCGCGGCCGCGGGCACGTGGGCGGCCCCGGCCGGCGACGGCAAGGGCGACGTGCCGGGCGGGATGACCGTCCAGGACGTGTACGACCGGATGGCCCACAACCTCTACTCGATCAACTTCGTCTGGATGCTCATCTCGGGCTTCCTGGTCATGTTCATGCAGACCGGGTTCATGCTCGTCGAGGCGGGACTCTGCCGGGCGAAGAACGCGGCGCACATCTCCGCGATGAACTTCATGGTCTACCCGCTCGGCTGCCTCGCGTTCTGGGCCTACGGATTCGCGATCGGCTGGGGCAACTGGTGGAACGGCCCGGTGCCTCCGGGCTGGTACCCGGCGCTCGGCCCCGGTCTGTCGGTGCTGAACAGCGGTTGGGGCCTCGGGGCCGCGACCGACGCCGCGGGCGCCGCGACCGGAGTCTACACGTACGGCCTGATCGGCCTGAAGGGCTGGTTCCTGTCGGGCGTCGGCGACGTGAGCGTCATGGCGATGTTCTTCTTCATGATGGTCTTCATGGACACGACCGCGACGATCCCGACCGGTGCGATGGCGGAGCGATGGGCGTGGAAGAACTTCTGCATCTACTCGCTGTGGGTCGCACTCCCCTACTGCCTGTACGCGAACTGGGTCTGGGGCGGCGGCTGGCTCGCGCAGGGCGGCCTCAACTGGGGCCTCGGCCACGGGGCGGTCGACTTCGCCGGATCGGGCGTCGTCCACGCGATGGGCGGCGTGATCGGGTTGATCGGGGCGATCCTGATCGGGCCTCGCATCGGCAAGTTCGTGAAGGGCAAGCCGCAGGCGATCCCGGCCCACAACGTGAACATCGTCGTCGCGGGCACCTTCATCCTCGCCTTCGGCTGGTTCGGCTTCAATCCCGGCTCGACGCTCGCCGGAACCGACCTCCGCATCAGCTTCGTGGTCGTGAACACGATGCTCGCCGGCATCGTCGCCGCCATCACGGCGATGCTGACGCTCCAGGCGAAGGGCTTGAAGCCCGACCCGACGATGCTCTGCAACGGCATGCTCGCGGGCCTCGTGGCGATCACCGCCCCGTGCGCCTTCGTCGATCCGTGGGCAGCGGCCGTGATCGGCGGAATCGCGGGCGTGCTGGTGATCTTCTCGGTCTTCTTCTTCGACGCCCGGGGCGTCGACGACCCGTGTGGCGCCATCTCCGTCCACGGCACGAACGGCCTCTGGGGCGTCCTCTCGCTCGGCATCTTCGCCAACGGCCAGTACGGAGCGGGCTGGAACGGCGTCGTGCGCGAGGAGTTCGTGAAAGCCTACGGTTCGGACGGGGTGCGGGGGCTCCTCTACGGCGATCCCGGCCAGTTCGTCATGCAGTTGATCAGCGCGGGCACGCTCTTCGTGTTCGCCTCCACGATGGCGTGGGCCTGGTTCAAGTTCAGCGACTCGATCACGCCGCTGCGCGTCTCCGAGGAAGTCGAGATCGAGGGCCAGGACATCGGGGAGATGGGCACGCTCGCCTACCCCGACTTCCAGCTGCACCGGGGCGGCGGCCTGCACGAGTAGGCGTCCGCGCTCCGTCGTTTCACCGAGCCGCCGCGGCGGGCCGAGGGCCCCCGCGGCGGCTTCGTTTCGGGCCGGATCCGTCGCAGTTCGCGCGCGGATCGGGAATCAGCGGCGGGTGGAGCGCTTCGGCTTCGGCACGGACTTCTTGCGCGTCGCGCCCGCCTTCTTCGCCGAGTCGCGCTTCGTCCCGGCGCCGCGACTCGTCGCGATCTTCCTGGCCGGGCGCGCCGCGCGCTTGGTCTTCCCGGACACGCCGCCGCGCCGGATCCCGCGCAGCTCGTCCTTGAACTCGCGTTCGAGCAGTCGCTTCAGCGCGTCGAGGATCGAGATCTTGCGGTGGAGCACGTTGTAGACCTGCTCGGTGATCGGCATCTCGACGCCGAGCTTGCGGGCGAGGTCGCGCGCGGCGACCGCGGTCGGGTAGCCCTCCGCGACCGAGTGCTGCGTGCGGAGCCAGGTGTCGGCGTCGAAGCCCGCCGCGACCTTCATGCCGAGCGTCCGGTTGCGCGACTGGTCGCCCGTGCAGGTCAGCACCAGGTCGCCGACGCCGGCGAGCCCGAGGAAGGTGAGCGGGTTCGCGCCGAGCGCGACGCCGAGCCGGGTGATCTCGGCGAGCCCCCGCGTGATGAGGGCTGCGCGCGCGTTGTTGCCGAGCGAGAGCCCGTCGCAGGCGCCGGCCGCGACCGCGATCACGTTCTTCATCGCGCCGCCGACCTCGACGCCGACCGGGTCGTCGCTCGAGTAGACGCGGAAGGTGGGCGAGTGGAGCCAGGGCTGGAGGCGGCGGGCGGCCTTCATGCCCGCGGACGCCGCGACCACGTCGGTCGGAAGCCCGTTCGCCACTTCGCGGGCGAACGTCGGCCCGGAGAGGAACGCGAGACGCTCGGGCCCGACCTGGGGCAGCGTCTCCTGCGCGACCTGGCCCATGAGCGCGAGGCGTCCTTCCTCGATGCCCTTCGAGGCGACCGCGACGATCGCCTTCCTCGGGATCGCGGGTGCCGCGGCGCGGGCCGCCTCCCGAAGGTGCTGCGCGGGAGTGACGAAGACGACGAGCTGGGCGCCCTCGAGGACCGCGTCGAGGTTGGTCGACGCGACGACTTCGGGCGAGAGCTTCACGCCCGGCAGGTAGAAGGTGTTCTCCTGCCGCTCGTTGATCGCCTCGACGACCTGCGGCTCGCGCGCCCACACGTTCACCACGTGCTCGAGCCGGGACGCGTGGGCCGCGAGTGCCGTTCCCCATGCGCCCGCGCCGATGATTGAGATCTTCGCCATGAACCTCGAACCTCCGGAGTTGGCCCCCCGCGCCCCGCGGGGCGGGGGGGCCCCCCCAGAAGATCAGATTCGCCGACCACGTGCGAAGGGCCCCCGGGCCGGCGCCCCCCGGGGCCGAAACCCGCTGGCGCTCCGGCGGGGACCCGTTCTATGGAAGCCGCATGACGAACCCGCCCCGGATCCTCTTCGCGCCCCTTCTGCGGCTCGCCTCCGTCCTCGCCGCGACCCTCGCCGTCGCCGGCTGCGGCGATTCCTCGGGTGGCGCCTACGTGCCGCCGTTGCTGACGATCGAAGCCCCGGACGCGGGCCGCTGCGACCCGCTCGACACGCGCGTCTGCCTGTTCCCGTTCCCGAACGACTTCTACACGGTCGAGGACCCGGGTGCCGACACCGGTCGCCGGGTCGCGCTCGTCCGGGACTCGATGCCGGCGAACGTCGCCGGCGTCCGGGTGGATCCTGCCGAGTGGAATCGCAACGACGGGTTCAGCCCGGGTGCACTGCTCCAGACCTACGTCGCGGGGCTCGACGTCGCCGCGAGCGGCATCCCGGCCGTGACCGACATCGGAAGCTCGCTGCGCGAGGACGCCCCGATCGTGCTGATCGACGCGGAGACCGGCGAGCGCAAGCCGCTGTGGGCGGAGCTCGACGCGAGCGTGTCTTCGGACGAGGAGCGGGCGCTCCTCATCCGGCCCGCCGTGAACCTGCTCGAGGGACACCGCCACGTCGTCGCGATGCGGGGCCTCGTCGGCCGCGACGGCGCGCCGATCGCCGCGGGCGACGCCTTCCGCGCGATGCGCGACGGGCTGCGCACGAACGTGCCGGAGTTCGACGCCCGCCGTCCCGCCTTCGAGCGCATCTTCACCGACTTGGCGAACGCCGGCGTCGGCCGCGACGACCTCTACCTCGCCTGGGACTTCACGGTCGCGAGCCGCCGCAACCTGACCGAGCGCGTGCTCCGCATGCGCGACGACGCGTTCGCGCGGCTCGGCGCGGCCGCCCCGGCCTTCCAGGTGACGGAGGTGGCCGAAAACGTGGACGACCGAGTCGCCCGGCGGGTGAAGGGCACGTTCGACGTGCCGAAGTACCTGGTCGGCACCGGCAAGCCGCCCGCCCGCATCCACTACGGCGCCGACGGCCTGCCGGCCGCGGACGGGACGTTCACCGCGGTGTTCGAATGCATCGTGCCGCACGTCGCCGTGGGCGACCGGACAGGCGTGCCGAAGCCGGCCCGCCCGTCGCTCTACGGGCACGGGCTCCTCGGCGACGAGGGCGAGGTCGCCGCCGGCAACGTCCGCTCGATGGCGGAGGAGCACGACTTCGTCTTCTGCGCGACCAAGTGGCTCGGCATGTCCGAGGACGACGTCGAGAACGCGGTCAACATCCTCCAGGACCTCTCGAAGTTCCCGACGCTCGCCGACCGCGCGCAGCAGGGCTTCGTCGACTTCCTCTTCCTCGGGCGCCTCATGATCCACCCGCAGGGCTTGGGCTCGCACCCGGCCTTCCAGTCGGCCGACGGGAAGTCGGTGATCGACGGCAGCGAGCTCTTCTACGACGGCAACAGCCAGGGCGGCATCATGGGCGGCGCGCTCACGGCGATCTCGACCGATTTCCGCCGCGCGGTGCTCGGCGTGCCCGGGATGAACTACTCGACGCTGCTGCAGCGCAGCGTCGACTGGGACGTCTACCGGTCGATCTACGATCCGGCCTACCCCGCCCAGATCGACCGGGGGCTCGGCCTGAACCTGATCCAGATGCTGTGGGACCGTGCCGAGGCGAACGGCTTCGCCCAGCACATGACCGACGACCCGCTGCCGAACACGCCGCCGCACACGGTCCTGATGCACGTCGCGTTCGGCGACTGGCAGGTCGCGATCGCGGCGGCCGACGTCGAGGCGCGGACCATCGGGGCGCGCATCCACGCGCCGTCGATCCTGCCCGAGCACAACGTCGACGTGGTGCCGAACTGGGGGATCGAGCCCATCCCGTCCTACCCGTGGGGCGGCTCGGCGATCGTCGTCTGGGACAGCGGCACGCCGGCGCCCCCCACGACGAACCTCGCCCCGAGCGTCGGCCGCGACCCGCACGGCGACCCGCGCAGCAACGCGGCCGCGCGCGTCCAGAAGTCGGAGTTCCTCCGCACGAACGGCGCGGTGGTGGACGTCTGCCAGGGCGCCCCGTGCGTCATCCGGCGCTGAGCGGAGGGAGTCGAGACATGGCCGCGAACGGAGGCAACGGGCGCCTGCTCGAAGGCGTGCGCATCGTCGAGAGCGCGATGCTCGGGCCGGGGGCGGTGGCGATGAACCTCGCCGACTTGGGCGCCGAGGTGATCAAGATCGAGAGCCCGGGCGGCGACTACGTCCGCAAGATGGCGTTCCCGATCGTGGACGGCATCTCGCTGCTGCACTGGCACCTGAACCGGGGCAAGAGGAGCGTCGTCCTCGACCTCCGCAAGCCCGAGGCGGTGGAGGCCTACCTCGACCTCGTGCGCGGCGCCGACGCCGTCATCGAGGGCATGCGCCCCGGCTCGCTCGAGCGCCGCGGGCTCGGCTGGGAGCGGCTGCGCGAGGCGAACCCGAAGATCGTCTTCTGCACGATCTCGGGCTACGGCGCGACCGGGCCCTACAAGGACATGCCGAGCCACGGCATCGCCTACGACGCCTGGGCCGGCGTCGCGCGGCCGACGGTCGACGCGAACGGGTTCCCGACCATCCCGAGCTACACCGCGGTCGGCATCAACGCGGGTCCGCTGTACGCGGCGCTCGGCATCCTCGCAGGCATCCTGCGCGCGCGCGCGACCGGGCAGGGGTGCCGTTTCGAGGTCGCGCAGAGCGACGCCGCGGCCGCCTTCAACTGGAACGGCATCGAGGGCAACAAGGCCTACGAGCGTCCCGAGGACGAGGTCACCGGCAACGACGGCGACGGCAAGGGGCCGCGTCGCCCGGTCGGCGACAACAGCATGACCGAGTCGGTGCGCTACCAGTACTACCGCTCGAAGGACGGGCTCGTCCTGTTCATGGCCTCGGAGCGGGAGTTCTGGAAGAACTTCGCCTACGGCGTCGGGCGCCCCGAGCTCTTCGACCAGAACCCGGGTGCGAAGTACGCGGACCACGCCCGCGGCAACGTCGAGCTGCGGCGCACGCTCGCCGGGATCTTCGCCCAGCGGACGACCGAGGAGTGGGTGCGCTTCGGCCAGGAGGTGAACACGCCCCTGTGCCCGGTGAACGACGTGAAGTCGATCACCCGCGACCCGCAGTTCCGTGCCCGGCTCCCGTTCCGTCCGCACGAGGAAGCGGGGACCGAGCTCATGCCGTCGCCGATCCGGATGATCGACGAGGACCTCCCCGTGCCGACCCGCGCGCCCGTCGAGCCGGGCCGCGACACCGACGAGGTGCTCGCGAGCGTGCTCGGGTACGATCGCGCGCGCATCGACGCCCTGCGGGCCGCGGGCGCGCTCGGCTGAGGTCGAACGGGGCGGGCCCGCAGGCCCGCCCCGCCGTGTCGCGCGCGAATCCGCCGGTCAGCGGCCGCCGCGTGCCGCGACCCAGGCGTCGGCCTGCGACTGCGCGAGCGCGACCAGTTCCCCGTAGGCGACCTGGTAGTCGATCGCGTGCAGACCCCAGTCGGGCGAGATCTGGCCGCCGATCTCGTCGGCGCGGGGATCCGAGGGGTCCGCGTTCACCGTGACCTCGAGCCAGTCGAACTCGCCGCTGCGGACGCAGCGGGCGCTGGTCAGGCCGGGGAGGCCGACGAACGGAGTCGTGATCGCGGGCGCCGGGACCTCGGGGGCGTAGACGTGCTGGAAGTCGCCCTGGAAGTAGGGGTGCATGACCGTCGTCGCGTCGCCCTCGGGCGCCGCGGGGTTCACGCAGAGCGCCCGTCCCCCGCCGCTGCGCGGGCGCGCGAAGAAGGAGGTCGGCGGCGGCGGGGAGGAGGCTTCGAACGACGCGAAGGACACGACGCAGCCGGTCTGCGTCTTCGACCGGCAGGCGGGGATCTCCTGGAAGTCGCCGCCGACGTCGGCTCCCTCGGGCACGCGCACGGTCGAGCCGATGACGAGCGCGGACACGAGCCGCGAACGGAGCTCCGGGTTGCCGTCGATCTCCTCGCGCATGAGCCGGTTGAGCAGGCTCGAACCCTGCGAGTGACCCATCAGGATGAAGCCGCGCCCGCCGTTGTACTGGCCCAGGTAGTGGCGGAACGCGTCGGCCACGTCGCCGTAGGCCACGTCGGCGGGATTCACGCCGGGCTCGGGCTGGCCGCCGAACTGGAACTGCCGGTAGACCGGCGCGATCACGCGGCACAGCGAGCCGAAGCGGACCGCCTGGAGGTTCAGGATCGAGAGCTCGGCCGCGTAGTTGCCGTCGAAGGGGGCGTTCGCCTCGCTGCCGTAGTTGATCGTCGGGTAGACGTAGAAGCAGTCGACGGCGGGCTCCTCGGCCGCGATCCACGGCTCGAAGATCTGCTCGCCCGACGCGGTCACCAGCGTCGCGTCGAAATCCTTCTCGCAGGGGCTGTCCGGGAGGCCGGGGCGGCAGAGCCACTTGTCGGCGTCGGCGTAGACCGGGCTCGAGTAGCCGCCGGTGCCGAGCGGCGCGGGGCCGGAGTCGTCGGAGCAGGCCGCGGCGACGAGCGCCGAGGCGAGGAGGAGGGCCGCGAAGGTCGGTCGTCGTGGGCTCATCATGCCCGCATTACGACGGGGATCTCGCGGCTGGCAAGGGGAAACCTTGCCGCCGCGCGGCGCGGCGCCTAGCGGGCCGGCGCCGACGGGGCGAGCTCGGGCGGGCCGATCGCGACCTTCCGCACCGTGATCCAGCGGTCGAGAACCTGCTCCAGCGTGCCGTCGGAGCGCATCTTCTCGAGCGCCGCGTCGAGGGCCGCGCCGAGCGTGCCCGCCTCGTCCTTGCGGACGGCCCAGGCGAGCTCCTCCTTCGTGAGCGGGCGGTAGAGCCCGGCGAGCGCGCGACTCGGGTCGGAGTCGAAGCGGCCGGTGAGCCGCCACACGGTGGGAGCGTCGTGGACGAAGGCGTCGATGCGCTTCTCGCGCAGCGCCTCGATGCCCGAGTCGGCCGAGCCGAACTCGACGATCGTCGCCTTGGGCAGCTCGGTGCGTGCGTAGGCCGCGCCGGTCGTGAGCCGCTGGACGCCGACGCGGACCCCGGTGCGGTCGAGTGCGTCGGGCGCGCCGAGCCGTGCCAGGTCCTCGGTGCGGACGAGCACCATCTGGCCGACCGTCAGGTAGGGCCGGGTGAATGCGGCGGTGCGCTTGCGTCGCTCGGTCACCGAGACGCCCGACATGACGACGTCGACCTCGTGCGCGGCGAGCGCGTCGGGCAGGTCTTCCCACGCAAGCGGCACGAGGACGAGCTTCGACCCGAGCTGCTTGCCGAGCGCCTCGGCGAGGTCGGGCTCCACGCCCACGATCTTGCCGTCGCGCTCGAAGGCGAGCGGCGGGTAGTTCGGGGTGATCCCGACCTTGAGCTCGGCGGGGGCCCGCCACCCGGCGGGCGCAACCGGTGCGGCGGCCTCCGGCGCGGCTGGTGCGGCCGGGACGGCCGGGGCCGCGGCGGTCTCGGCGGCGGACGTCCTCGCACACGCGAGCAGGGCCGCGAGCGCGGCTGCCCGCCCCGCGCGGGTCCGCGCGGCTCGCGCCGCGTGCCGGGTCGCGGAGAGCCTCCCGGCTTCGCTGGTGCCGATCGAGATCATCGTCGTCCCCCCCGGGGCACTCGCCCCTCGCGTCGTGCGCCCTGCCGCGGGCGGCGCCGGGGATCCTGCTACGCCAATCGTGCCGGGGCGACAACCGCGAGTGCCGCGGTGTTCGCGGTCGCGGTCAGCGCGTCTCGACCTCGAACGACCATGCCTTGCGCACCTGCGTTCGCGGCTCGACCACCTCCTCGATGAAGCGCCGGTGCACCGGGTGCGCCCGGTAGGCTTCGATGTCGGCGAGCGTCGCGCAGCGCACGGTGACGACGACGTCCCACGAGGCGAGGCTCGCCTCGTCGGCGGGGATGCCGGCCGTGAGCGACAGGACGCCCGGCAGGGGCCGGAGCGCATCGAGCGCGAGGCGCGCGAACTCCGCCCGCCCCTCCGGGGTCGCATGGGGCGGCAGGAACTTCAGGATGGCGATGCGTTCGAACATGGGAGCGGAGCCGACCACGCTGCGCGCCCGAGGGCAAGGCGCGCGCGTTCAGCCACGGCCGGCGGGATTCAGGCCGGAAAGCCGAAGGCGGCCCGGACCGCTTCCATCTCCGCCGTTCGCCGGCCATCGCGGTCGCGCACGACGAGCGGCGGCTCCGGCGCCGGGAGTCCGGCACCTCCCTGCCGCATCTCGTGCAGGAGGAACAGCGGGTTCTTGCCCTCGCGCGGCACCACGGCGCGCCAGCGCGCGACACGCAGGCCGGCACCGCGCGCAGCGCCGGCGAGTCGCTCGGACGAGGCCGGCGCGCAGCCCGCGAACCGGCCGTCCGCGCCGAGCAGCCGGGCGGCGGCGAGCGCGTAGTCCTCGATGCCGCCGCGCAGCTCGAGCCGTGCGGGCGCGCGTTGCGGTCGGTCGGACGCCCGCCCCGTGCCCGGGGGAAGATAGGGCGGCGTGCCGGTCACGAGGTCGAAGGCCGCGCCTTCGGGAAGGACCGCCGGGTCGCGCAGGTCGCCGATGCGGACCTCGCAACGCTCGCTCGCACCGTTGCGGGCGATCGACCGGCGCGCGAGCGAAGCGCTCACCTCCTGCGCCTCGACGCCGACGACTCGCGCGTTCCCGTGTCGCCACGCGACCAGCAGGAGCACGGTCCCGATGCCGCAGCCGAGGTCGCAGGCGCGACGCGGAGGCGGGTCGTCGCCCTCGGTCGAGAACCACGCGCTCGCGAGATCGTCGAGCGACCAGCGGTGGCCGTCGCGCCGCTGCAGGATCCACCAGTCCCCGGCGAGTCGGCCCAGGTCCTCGCCGGGGCCCGGCCAGAGGGCCAGGTCCGGACCCGGCCGCGGAGGGCGCGGTCCCGGGGCGGCCCAGCCATCGGGGTGCCTTCGGCCCCGGACGACCCCGGCCAGGGCGGGAACCCCCGCCGGTGGGCCGGCCGCTTCGGGCAGCGCTGGATCCCGGGACATCCTCGCAGGCTTACGGGTCCCGGCTCCCGGCGTGCCAGCCGGGTCGGGAAAACCCCGGCTCGCCTCGGCTGGCTCGGAGCCTTCTTCGTGGCTACCTTCCGACGCAAGGCAGCAGGATGGGGACCGGAAACCGGAAACATTCGATTCTTCGCACGGTCGTGCTCCTCGCCGCCACGGGCCTCGGTGTCTCCGCATGCGCACCGGCGGTGGCGCGTCCTCGCCCGGGCGACGCCGCTCCGGTCCCGGCCGGCGGTCCCGAGGCTCCGGCCGCGGCCTCGTCCGCGTCCTCCGGGGCGCCGTCCTCCCCGCGGGCGGGCAGCGTCCTCGCCTCGACCGACGACTTCGACATCGACGTCGAGGACCAGCCCTCGGGGTTTCCCGATCCATTCGAGGGGCTGAACCGCAGGATGTTCGCGTTCAACCGCGGCCTCGACGCCTGGGTGATCGCGCCCGTGTCGAGGACCTACGGCTTTCTCGTGCCGCGGCCGGCGAAGATCGGCGTGCGCAACTTCCTGTTCAACCTCGCCTCGCCGGTACGCCTCGTGAACGACGTGCTGCAGGGCCAGTGGTCGAACGCCGGCAACACGGCGGCGCGCTTCGCGATCAACACCGTGGCCGGCGTGGGCGGCTTCGTCGACGCCGCGAACCACGTGGGGATCCCTCCCCACGGATCCGACTTCGGGCAGACGCTCGCGAAGCAGGGCGTCGGCAGCGGCCCCTTTCTCGTGGTTCCCCTGCTCGGCCCGACCACGGTGCGCGACGGCTTCGGCGCGATCGTGGACACGGCCATGAACCCGGCCACCTACCTCGCGACGCCGGTGGTCTCCTCGACGCTCCTCTCGGCCGGGATCGGCGCGAGCGCCTCGGGCATCGTCGGGCGCGAGCAGCACGACCGCGACCTGAAGCGGCTCGAGGAGGGTTCGACCGACTACTACGCCGCCCTGCGCAGCGCGTACTACCAGAACCGCATCGCGGAGATCGGCGCGACCGGCAGCGCCTCGAGGGCCGGCGGGTCGCCGGGGGATGCCGGCGCACCCGTGGACGGGGCCGCGACTCCCGGGCCGGCGGCAGCTCCCACGCCCGGATCCTGAGCGCTCAGGTCGCCTTGCCCGCGGCGAGGTCCGCGATCTTCCCCTCGATGCTCTTCATGAGCGCGGGAAAGCCGTCGCGGTCGAGCGTCGCCGTGAAGTCCGACCGGCGCAGCGCGAGTTCGCTCACGGTGCCCTTCAGGTAGACGTCGACGATCTTCCAGTCGCCGGACTCGGTGCGCCGAAGGCGGTAGTTCAGGTCGACGCTCTCCTTGGGATCGATGACCCGGCTCTTCACGAGCACCGTGTCCTGCGCGGCCGGCTCCTCGCCGAGCGTCTCGAAGCGCTGTCCGTCGAACGCCTTGAAGCGCCCGGCGAAGCTCGAGATCATGTACTTGCGAAAGGCGGCGATCCAGCGCGCCTTGTCCTCGTCGGAGAGCGCGTCGAAGCCCTTGCCGAGCGACTTCCGCGCCATGAAGTCGAGGTCGTAGGCCTCGTCGATCGCGGGCGCGAGCGTGTCGAAGCGCTGCTCGAAGCTCGAGGTGGCGGCGTCGCGGATGACCGACAGCATCGCCGCGTGGAGATCGTCGATCGTCCCGGTCGCGGTGCTCGCGGCGCGCGCTGGAAGCGCCGCGGCGACGAGCGCGAGGGTGGCGGCGGCCGCGAGAGCGATCCGCCCGGGCCTCTGCCGCCGCGATCCGCGATCTTCCCGGCCCGCGCGCTCCATGGCGCCGTGCGTAGCAGAGGACCCCGTGCCGACCAACGCGGCGGAGCCACGCCGGCTTCGCCGGCCGAGGAGTGCCCGCCGCTTGCCGGGCGGCCGGGGAACCCCTAGCGACGGCCCGTGCGGCAGATCCAGGGAATCCTGCCGGTCCCCACGCGAGGACGCGGCCTCGTCGAGATCACGCGCGTCGCGAACGACTGGCTCGCGGAGGCCGGTGCCGTGACCGGGCTGCTCACGGTGTTCGTGCGGCACACCTCGGCGAGCCTGCTCGTGCAGGAGAACGCCGATCCCGAGGTGCTGCGCGATCTCGAGCGCTGGTTCGCGCGCGCCGTCCCCGACGGCGACCCGCTCTTCCGGCACGTCGAGGAGGGGCCCGACGACATGTCGGCCCACGTCCGCGGCGCCCTCACGCAGACGTCGATCGGCATCCCGGTGGACGGCGGTGCCATGCGCCTCGGCACCTGGCAGGGGCTCTTCCTGTGGGAGCACCGTCACGCCCCGCACGCCCGCGAGGTCGTGCTCCACTACGTCGGGGACTGAGCGCGCCTCGGGCGCGGGGCCGGTGCGTCCGCGGGTCGATCGGGCGACGTCTCCCCGGCGCGCGCCGGGCCGCACGTGGACGGCCCCGTCCGCTCAGCCCCAGGCCTTCGTCTCGATGCCGCCGCCCGCGACCCAGGCGGGGAGCCACGCGAGCACGGGCGCCTCGACCGAGACGTCGGTCTTGCGCGGCGGGATCCGGCTCGACTCGACCCGGGGCGAGTCCCACTCGGCCTCGATGCGCTCGAGCGCCAGGGCGAGCTCGCCGTGGACGTCCTCGAGGCGCTCCTCGTGCTTCGCGCGCTGGGCGGCGGCCTCCTCGACCTGCGACTGCTTCTGGCTCGTGCGGCCGAGGGAGCGCGCGGCGGTCGCGGCGCGGCCGATGTTGGTCGCGCTGATCTTGTTCCGGGAAAACAGCGCCCCGATCAGGCCCGCCCCGATCGTGATGATGCTCTCGCCCTTGCGCTGCGAGAGCTCCTCCTCGCGCTGCTGCGCGCGCGACGCCGCGCGGTCGACCGCGGTGCGCGCCCGCTCGATCCGCGTCGCGAAGCGCTCCCGGATCTTGTCGGCCTCCGCGTCGCGTCGTTCGTGCCCGGCCTGGTTCATGCGGATCTGGAAGTCGCGCAGGTCCTCGCCGGGGCGCGAGTGGAGCCCGAGCGAGGGGCAGAAACCCACCTCGAGTGCCTGGGTCCGGTAGAGGAGGTCGGCGAGTGCCTTCTGCCAGAGCGGGTAGCTCTTCGCCCGCGTGGCGGCCCCGGGCAGCGGGGCGAATCCGGCGTCGGGGCGCGGCTGGGCCTCGAGCGGCGGTCGCGCCGACGCGTGCGCGGTCGCCTCCCAATCGGGCTCGCCGTCGCCCCCGCCGAGCGGGGCCAGCGCCATCGACTCGCGCCACTCGTCGATGCCGGCCTTCGCGTCGACGAAGTGGAGTCGTGCGCCGGCCAGCAGCGCCGGCCGGTAGACGAGCCGTGCGCCGTCGGGCCGGGGCGCGGTCGCGGCGACGAAGACTTCCTTCACGTCGTGCGGCAGGAGCGGCCGCTCGTTCCCGGCCTCGGGGCCCCGGGCGGTGCCGGCCGCGGCCTGCGACGGGTTCGCGGCCGTGGCCCGCTTCCGCTCGGCCATGAGCGACTGGATCTGCACGCGGGTGAGCGGTCCGCGCAGGTAGGAGAGCGCCCAGCGGCTCTGGAAGATCTCGGGGGCGTCGCGGTGCACGTCGTTCATCAGGAACACGCGCTGGCCGAGCGCGGAGAGGATCTTGTCCGTGCGCGAGCGGTCGAGATCGCGGCCGGCCGCGGCGGAGGCGCCCTCGAGGCCGTCGAGCACCCGGGCCTTGTCGCGCTCGGTCTGCAGCCGGCCGAGGAACCACGTGCCCGCGTTCGAGAGCCCCTTGTAGTCGAGGTCGACCGGGTTCTGCGTCGCGAGCACGACGCCGAGCCCGTAGGCGCGCGCCTGCTTGAGCAGCGACAGCATCGGCGCCTTGGACGGCGGGGCGGCGACCGGGGGGAAGAAGCCCGCGACCTCGTCCATGTAGAGGATCGCCCGCAGGCTCGACGTCCCGGACTGGCGACGGACCCACGTCAGCACTTCCGAGAGCAGCAGCGAGACGAAGAACATCCGCTCGGGATCGGAGAGGTGGGCGATGGAGACGATCGAGAGCCGGGGCTTGCCGTCCGCGGTCCACAGCAGCCGGTCGACGTCGAGCGGCTCGCCCTCGAGCCACGCGGAGAATCCGGGCGAGGCCAGCAGCGAGTTCAGCGCGAGCGAGAGCGCCGAGCGGTCCTTCGCCGGGTAGAAGGACTCGAGGTCCAGCGCGCCGACGCGGTCGATCGGCGGCGATGCGATCTCCCGGACGAGTGCCGCGAGCTCGACGTCGCGACCCTCGGACCAGGCCTTTTCGAGGATCTTCGAGAGCAGCACGTGCTCGCGGCTCCGCAGCGGGTCCGCCTCGATGCCGAGCAGCCCGAGCAGCGCGGAGACCGTGCCGACGGTGCGGTCGCGGACGTCCTCGGGGTCGGCGTCGCGGGGCGGGGCCGAGAGCGAGCGCAGCACGGAGAGGGGAAGCCCCGCCGAGCTTCCCGGCGTGTAGATCGAGAGGTCGACCGCGTCGCGGAACCGCGCGATGCGCTCGGGTTCCTGGTCCCACTCGGCGAGTCCCTTGCGCCAGCGCTCGGCGACCCGCCTCGCCTGCTCGCCGACCTCGAGCCCCGCGCGCGCGGCCTCGCCCTCGTCGATCCACGGCTGGAAGTCCGAGGCGCGGAGTTCGGGGAACGACAGCAGGAGGTTGCCGAGATCGCCCTTGGGGTCGATCGCGATCGCCGGGATCCCGTCGATCGCCGCTTCCTCGAGGAGCGCGAGGCAGAGCCCGGTCTTTCCGCTGCCCGTCATGCCGACGCACACGGCGTGAGTCGTCAGGTCGCGCGAATCGTAGAGGATCGGCTCGTCGACCGTCGCCTTCGCGTCGAGATCCCAGCGACGGCCGAGGTAGAAGACGCCCAGCTTCTCGTAGTCCTGCATCGCCTCGTTCTCCCGTGTCGCCCGCCGTGGAGCCCGCCCGTCGGGGCCTCTTCCATACGACGGTCGGTCCGTCGCGTCGAGTTCCTAGGACCGTCCCCCATGTCCGCGTCGGTGAGTTTCCCATGCTCGGGGGCGCCTTGCGTGGGAACTTCGAGCCCCTGATCTTTTCCACTTGATGAGCAGTGGCGTGAACTCGGCGGGAGTCGCATGGAGGAACTGCGAGTGGATGGGCCGGAAAGAGCGGGTGTTTTCCTTTCGGGGCGGGAGTGAACATCCGAGTGAACACGGAAGGGAGTGACGTCATGGAAGCGATGTCGGTCGCGGCGGGCCGCGAGGAAATGTTGCAAGCGCAGGTCGCGGCCCGCGGGGTTCACGACGAGCGCGTGCTCCGTGCCATGGCGCAGGTGCCGCGGGAGACGTTCCTCCCGCCCGGCATGGAGGAGTTCGCCTACCGGGACAGCCCGCTTCCGATCGCGTGCGGCCAGACGATTTCCCAGCCCTACATCGTCGCACTCATGGCCGAGGCGCTCGAACTGGCTCCCGACGATCGCGTCCTGGAGGTCGGGACGGGCTCCGGCTACGCGGCCGCGGTCCTCTCCCGCATCGCGAAGCGGGTGTTCTCGATCGAGCGCCACGCCGAGCTCGCCCGCACCGCGCGCCTCCGGCTCGAGCGGCTGGGCTACGACAACGTCGAGGTCCGGCACGGCGACGGCTCGCTCGGCTGGCCGGAGAACGCGCCGTTCGAGGCGATCACCGTCGCCGCGGGGGCGCCGTCGATCCCCGAGGCGCTGGTCGCGCAACTCGCGCCGGGCGGACGCCTCGTCCTGCCGGTGGGCGAGGGCCGCGACAGCCAGCGCCTGCTGCGACTGCGCAAGCAGGACGACGGACGCCTGATCCGGGAGGACCTGGGATCGGTCCGCTTCGTGCCGCTGGTCGGCGTCCAGGGCTGGGCGTCGGACTCCGAGATCGTGGAATGCACGCGCTGTCCGCGGCTGCACGCCGGTTG
>JAFMJW010000177.1 GCA_017853315.1 Alphaproteobacteria bacterium | reverse complement strand
CGCAGGAGGCGGGAAAGGCCGGGCAGGGCAAGGAGTCGCCACCCGATCCGACGGGAGATCTCCCCGGCGCGGCTCGAGAAGTCGGCGATCGGTACGTTTCGTCGTCGCATGGGGCAAGGACTCCGCGGTCGCTGTTCGCCCCGGGACGACAGGCGTCCCCGGGGCTCGCCCGCGCCACGGCAGGTGTCAGCGCGACGCGCCTCCTCGGGGCTCCGCGCGATCCCGAAGGTGGTTCGAGAGCTGCCGGTCGTGGCGGCTCGCTGCGCTGAGCGGGGCGATGTACGGGTCCCAGCGCGACGGCGCCGCGGGTTTCGGGTGGTCGCCCATGACCGTGACTCGCTGGATCAGCCGGTCGCCCTCGAAGTCGTCGAGCACGTGGTGCTGGGTGCACCGGTTGTCCCAGATCGCGATCGTGCCGGCCGTCCAGCGATAACGGACCGTGAATCGAGGGCTCGTCGCCCAGCGGACGAGGAAGCCCAGCAGGGCGTCACTCTCCTGGTGACTCAGCTCGACGATCCGGCGCGTGAAGTGCTCGTTCACAAACAGCGACTTGCGCCCGGTCTCCGGGTGCACCCGCACGACCGGGTGGATCGCGGTGCGTTCCGAGTGTCCGTGCGGGTCTGCGTCGTGGAGCGCGGAGAGGCCCTCGCAGAACTCGCGCATGGCCGGCGAGAGAGTCTCGTAGGCGCGGTACATGTTCGCCCAGAGAGTGTCGCCGCCCACCTTCGGGCACTTCGCCATCTGCAGGATGGAGAGGACCGACGGCTCGTCCGCGCAGCTGAGATCACTGTGCCACTCGTCGGCGATGCCGCCCTGGCCGCCGCGGGCGTGGAGCTGGAAGAATTCCGGGCGCTCCGAGCGGAGGTCCAGGTTCGGATGCGACTCGAGCTCCCCGAACAGCCGGCCGAAGGCGACGTGCTGGTCCGGGTCGAGGTGCTGGCCCGGCAGGAAGAGGACGAGGTGCTCGCGCAGGAGTTCCCGAAGGCGCCCGGCCTCGGCGGGGCCGGCGGCCGTGAGCGGGATCCCCGTGATCTCGGCGCCGAGAGAACCCGAGAGCCGCTCGATGCGTAGCTTGCCGTCCTGGTGGGTGTTCACGGCCATCTTTCCTCCCGTGGTCGGCCACGGCGGCCGCGCCTGCGCGGTGGCGCGCGGTCCGTCGACGATGACGCTGCGTATCACGCCGGAGGCACCGGCGGGAGCGAGGCCGCCCGTGCCTCGGGCGCGGGCCTTCCCGCGGGCCCGCGGCAAGGGGCACGGGGCGACTCGGCTCCGCGCGCCGTCGGCGGACCGGAAGCCGGCTCCGACCGGGCTCTGCAGGACCCCACGGATCGCATGCGTACCCCCTTGTGACTTCTTCGTCGCCGGCGAAGCCTAAAGCGCACGGGCCCGACACGCTCGGTGCGATCACCCCGGGCCCGGAACAGGAGGACGACCATGGCACTTCGCGACCTGGTTCGGCGCGATTCCGAGCGGAGTCTCGAGCGGCGGGAGCACGAGCATCCGCTGGTCGGATTCCAGCGCGAGATGAGGGATCTCCTCGAACGCTTCCTGCCGGGATTCGAGATCGGGGGCCTGGACGGTGGTTTTCATCCGCGGCTCGACGTCGCGGAGAACGAGAAGGAGGTGTGCGTCTCGGCCGAGCTTCCCGGGATCGACGAGAAGGACGTCGAGGTCTCGGTCGGCGGCGGGATGCTCACGGTCCGCGGCCAGCGACGCGAGGAGAAGACCGCGGACGAGAAGGGCTGGGTGCGGCGAGAGCAGTCCTACGGGGCCTTCCGTCGCTCGATCGCGCTGCCGTGCGACGTCGACGTCGAGAAGGCCGACGCCACCTTCGGCAAGGGCATCCTGCGGATCACGCTTCCCAAGGCGGCATCGGCGCAGGGGAAGCGGATCGAGGTGAAGGCGGCCTGAGCGAGCCCTGCGGCGCGGGGGCGCGCGAGGCGCGCGACTCCCGCGCCGCTTCGCGCGTCGTCGCGCACGGCGCGGCCGAGGGCGCGCGCGTCAGCGCGACAGCAGCGGCAGGCTTCCGCCCGATCCGCCTCGACCGCCGACACCGCCGAGGACCGGACGCCGCGCATCGACGCGCACCTGCCAGAGCTCCGGCCCCGAGAGCCCGTCGTCCGCGATCATGAAGACGCGGCCGTTCGAGAAGCGCATCTCGCGTGGGCTCGAGCTGCCGGAGCCCGGCTGGACGTCGCCCACCAGCACCGTGCCGGCGGCCGTACCGTCGGTCCGCCAGGGCTCCGTGCCGTGCGTCTCGTCGAAGGCGGCGAACAGGAGCGACCCTGCCGCGGGAACGAGGGAACTCGGGTTCGATCCCGCTGGGCCGGGGACGATGTCGGCGACCAGTTCCGTGCCGGCGGCCGTGCCGTCGGTGCGCCACAGCTCGACTCCGTGGTCGCCGTCGTTCGCCGGGAAGTAGGCGTGGCGACCGACCGTCGCGAACTGGTCCGTCGTCCCGGGGCGGAGCTTGCGCCCTTGCGCACGACCGATCGGGTAGGTGCCCGCGGAGGTGCCGTCGGTCCGCCACGGCTCGTAGCCGTGTTCGCCGTCGTCGGCGAGGAAGAGCAGGACCGGGCCGAGGGTCCAGCCCGGGTAGAAGAACGGTCGCGACGACTCGGGCCCGGGACGCAGGTCGCGCACCAGGTGCGTGCCCGCCTCGGTTCCGTCGGTCGTCCAGAGCTCGTTGCCGTGCACGCCGTCGGAGCCGGCGAAGAACAGGCGGTTCCCGACTCCGAGCATGGCCGAGATCTCGGACCCGTAGGGGTCGCGTCCGCGGTACAGATCGATCAGGAGCCGGGTGCCGGCCTCGGTCCCGTCGCTCGTCCAGATCTCGCGTCCGTGTTCCGGTTCGGTGGCGACGAAGTAGAGGCGTCGCCCCACGCCGACGAAGCTCTCGAGGAAGGCGCCGGACGAGGGCGACCCGACCTGCGCGACCCGGACCGTTCCGGACTCGCTGCCGTCCGTCTTCCAGATCTCGCTGCGCGCGGCCAAGGTCGGTGCGAAGAAGAGGGTGTCTCCGGCGACGGCGAAGGTGCCGGGGTGTGCGCCATCGGGACCGGGGCGGAGTTCGCGGACGAGGCGCGTGCCCTCCGCCGTGCCGTCGGTGCGCCACAGCTCGGTGCCGTGCACGCCGTCGTCGCCCCAGAGGAGCAGGGCGCCCCGGAGCTCCGCCATGCGCCAGGTCTCGACGCCGGCGAGCGACGAGGTCGCCTCGACCGGGGCGCTGCCCGCAGTCGTGCCGTCGCTCGTCCACAGGCGCGTCGGCTGGGTCGTGCCTTCTCGCGGGACGAAGGCGACCCCGCGGCGGATCGCGAGTATTCCGCCCCTGCCGAGCGAGCCCGCCGAGCCGTCGAAGACGTCGGCCACGAGGGTGGTCCCGGCCTCGGTGCCGTTGCTGCGCCAGAGTTCGCGTCCGTGGAGGTCGTCGATCGCCGTGAACAGCAGGGTTCCGCCGAAGTCGACCATGTTCCGCGGGTGGGAGCCGGCCGATCCGGGGTAGATGTCCTTCACCTGGAAGGTGCCGGCCTCGGTGCCGTCGCTCGTCCAGAGCTCCTCGCCGGGCTTCAAAGGCCCCTTGTCGCGCGCCTGGAAGAAGACGCGGTCGCCGACCGCGACCAGGTCCTCGAGCTCCGCGCTGCAGCGCTCCGGGTTGATGTCCTTCACGCGGACCGTGCCGGTGGGGGTTCCGTCGGTGCGCCACAGCTCGCGTCCATGGCGCCCTTCGTCCCCGATGAAGAAGAGCTCACGTCCGACCCGCACGAGGTCGTGCACGGCCGCGGGCTTCGGTCCCGGGGCCAGGTCGATCAACATGCGGGTGCCCTCGAGGCTGCCGTCGGTGCGCCAGAGCTCTGCGCCGTGCACGCCGTCCGAAGCGACGAAGTACAGGACACCGTCGATTGCGACCGGGATCGCGGGGTACGAGCTCGCGGCGCCGGGGGCGATGTCGCGCACGGGACCGACGCGCCCGTCCGCACGAGAGACGCGGAACATCTCGACGCCGAGCTCGGGATGGTCGGCGACGAAGAACAGCTCGCCGCGAAACGCGACCAGCGACGACATCCAGGTCGCGTCGCTCCCGGGGTGAAGGTCGGCGACCAGCGTGGTGCCGGCCTCGGTCCCGTCGGTCGAGCGAAGTTCGGTTCCGTGGACCGGGTCGAACGCGTGGAAGTAGAGGCGCCCGTCGACCTCGACGAGATCGTCGGGGTACGAGCCGCCGACGCCGGGGGCGACGTCGGCGACGAGCCGGGTTCCCTCGGGCGTGCCGTCGCTGCACCAGGGCTCGACCCCGTGAACGCCGTCGTCCGCGCGGAAGAAGAGCAGCCCCGTCCGAGGGGACCAGGCGAGGCGCTCGGGCGTGGATGCATCCGCTCCGGTGCGGACGTCGGCGACCAGGCGCGTGCCCTCGGCGGTTCCGTCGGTGCGCCAGAGTTCGACGCCGTGGACCCCGTCGTCCGCGGTGAAGAACGCGACGGCGCCGGCGACGACGAGGTTCGAGGGTGCCGAGCCGACGGGACCCGGACGGAGGTCGGCGACTTGCCGCGTTCCCTCCGGGGTGCCGTCCGATCTCCAGAGCTCCCAGCCGTGCGCGATGTCCCTTCCTGCGAACAGCACCTGCTCGCCGAAGACCACGACGTGGTCCACGCCCGCGCCTGCTCCCTCGGTCGGGTTCGCGTCGACGACGAGCGTCGGTGCCTCGATGTCGCGATCCGCGATCGCGGCCCGCGGGTGTGTCGCCGCGAAAGTGGCCGCGAGAGCCAGGGCTCGAAGCGACCTTCGGGCTCGGGGCAGGCCTGGGAATCGAAGGGGGCGTTCCATGGGGAAGCGGCTCGCCCGGCGAGCCCGAGTCACCGGATGCTGCCATCGTCCGCGAGCGTTCGGCAAGCGGTCATTTTCGCCGCGGGTTCAACCGGGCTGGAGAACGTTCGGCAGGACGAACGTCACGGCTGCGCGTCCTCCCCATCCGTGGGGGTCGGAGTCGGAGACCTCCGCCCAGTACCTCGCCCCGAGGAGGAAGTTCACGTGGAGTCCGCCCAGCTTCACGAGTTTCGAGATCTCGAAGTTGATCGGGATCTCCCAGCCCTTCGTCGTCCATGCGTAGGTGCTCTCCGTGTTCACGGTGAAGCTCCACGCCGAGTGGGTGGTGTAGGCGAGAGTGGGTTGGAGATAGGCCTCGTTGGTTCGGGTACCCGGGCCCGCGAAGCCGAAGATCTGGAATCCGAGGAGCCCGAGAGTCCAGTGCTCGCCCTGCCAGCAGATGCTCGCGTCGAACCCGCCGGAGGTCTGCTCGGGACCGATGGTGCGGTTCGTCGCCGGCAGACTGAGCATCGGGCCGAGCCCCCACACGAGCCCCTTCTCGAGGATCCCGCGCCGGACCTTCGCCGGCGTGAAGAACGTCCGGAGCTGCGAGTTCGAGAGGCCGACCTGGGTACCGGAGTCGAGGCGAACGTCCTGCTGCCAGTAGATCGGGATCTTCGTCCACGCGACGAGGACCCAGTTCCCGTCGAGGGGAATCGGCACGATCGACTTCAGGTCGAGGTGGACCTGGTCCCCCTCGCGGTCGGGTCCCACGCGTCCGTCGCCGTCGAGTTCGCTCGGAAACTGCAGGAGCTGCGCGATCGGATTGCGGATCTCCTGGGCCATCTCCGCGAGTTTCCATTCGGGACGGGAAATCTCGACTTCCCCTGCGAAGGCTTCTCCGGATCCGCTCCGGGCGAACAGGCCGGCAGCGAGGATCGCGAGTGCGCGGGGGCGGGCGCCCCGGCTCGAGCCCGGGACGCGGAGACCTGGTCGTGCCATCGGGCTGCCGGGTCCGCGGGGCCTCGCTCGACTCACGGGCTCCGCGCGGAACGACCGCGCCTTAGACCCGCGGTCGATCCGGCGCAAGGACCGGGGACACCTCGGTAAGGATCAGCGAAGATGTCCGGTGCATGAGCACCTGAACATGTCCTCCCTGCGGGATGGCGGCGCGGATGGAGACACCTGCGCCGGATCAAGACCCGGTAGGAGTGCTCCGGTCTCGACGCGCTGCGCGCCCACCAGGGCGACGAGTCGCGGCGGCACCGGAACGCTCTCGGTCGACGGCAAGGCGGTCGCGACGCAAAAGATGGACGGTGGCTCCCCTTCCTGATCCCGCTCGACGAGAGCCTCGACGCGGGCTCCGACATGCTGACGGGCTTGAACGGCGCCGACGACCGACCGTCATTCGCATGCGGCGGCAAGCGGGTCGAGTTGACGCTCGCGATCGACCGCGCGCAGCTGACCCCCGACGACCTGAAGAGGCCCCAGGAGGCGACGGCGGCCGAGGCCACCCACCGAGCGTCAGGCCGGAAGCTCGGTCGACGGGGTCGCGCGTTCGATTCGAGCCTCCTCCTCGCGCGCGTGCAGCATCCAGTACACGAGCGGTACGACCACGAGCGAGAAGGCGGTCGACGCGAAGATTCCGAAGATGAAGCTCCAGGCGAGTCCGGAGAAGATCGGGTCGAGCGTGATCACGACCGACCCGAACATCGCGGCCGCCGCCGTGAGGAAGATCGGGCGCAGGCGGGTCGCGCCGGCCTCGACGATCGCGTCCTTCAGCCCGGTGTCTCCGCGGGCCCGGATCTGCTCGATGAAGTCGATCAGGATGATCGAGTTGCGGACCACGATGCCCGCGAGCGCGATCATCCCGATCATTCCCGTGGCGGTGAAGAAAATCGGAGTGGCGTAACCCGCGACCGGACGCGCGAAGAGGAGATTCAGGGCCCAGAATCCCGGCATGATGCCGATCAGGGTGAGCGGGATCGCGATCATGATCACGCCCGGGAGTCCCAGCGAACCGGTCTGCGCGACCAGCAGCACGTAGATCATGAGCAGCGCCGCGCCGAAGGCGAGGCCGAGGTCCCGGAACACGTCGACGGTGATCTTCCACTCGCCCTCGCCGGCGAGGTCCATGTCGTAGCCCGCCGGCAGTGGATTCTCGCGACGCCAGCGCATCAGGTCGAAGACCGCCTCGACGGGGCTCCGCCCGGCCATCTCACCGGTCACGAAGGCGACCCGCCGGAGGTTCTTGTGCATGATCGTCGTCTCGGCGGGCTCCTCGACGACCGACCCGATCTCGCCGAGCGGGACGAGCCCGCCGGCGGTCGACGGGACCCGGATCGCCATCAGGTCCGCGACCGAGCTGCGTCCGACGCGCGGCAGGCGCACGACGACGCCGAGCGGCAGCCGCTCGGAGGC
>JAFMJW010000001.1 GCA_017853315.1 Alphaproteobacteria bacterium | reverse complement strand
GAACTTCCACAAGACGCCGTTCCTCGAGACGCCGACGAAGTGGGTCGCGCGCGACGTGCTGCGCGGAGCCGGGCTCGAGCCGGGCGACGTCGACTGCGCGCAGCTCTACGACGCCTTCACGCCGCTCGTCACGATGACGATCGAGGAGTTCGGCTTCTGCGCGCCCGGCGAAGCGAAGGACTTCGTCCGCGACGGACGCCTGCTCGCGCCCCACGGCGGCCTGCCGATCAACACGAGCGGGGGCGGCCTGTCGGAGGCCTACGTGCACGGCTACAACCTGATCCTCGAAGCGGTGCGCCAGGTGCGCGGCACCTCGACCAACCAGGTGCCCGGCTGCGAGACGTGTCTCGTCACGAGCGGGGCGGGCGTGCCGACCAGCGCCTTCGTGGTGGGAGCCTGAGATGATCGAGGGCCAGCCGCTTCCCGAGCCGGACGAGGACTCGCGACCCTTCTGGGAGGGATGCCGCCGCGGCGAACTGCTCATGCAGCGCTGCGCCGCCTGTCGCCGCTTCCGCTTCTACCCGCGGCCGATGTGCCCCGGGTGCCGGTCGTTCGACTCGACCTGGGAGAAGGTGAGCGGACGCGGCACGGTCTACAGCTGGATCGTCGCCCACAAGCCGGTGATGCCGGCCTTCGCCGATCGCGTGCCGATGGTCGTCGTGCTGGTCGAGCTCGAGGAGGACGCGGGGCTCCGGCTGGTCGGCCAGGTCCGGGAATGCGCGAACGAGGACGTGCGGATCGGACTCCCGGTCGAGGTCGTCTTCGAGAGCGTCGCCGACGACGTTTCGCTGCCGCAGTGGAGGCCGCGCCGCGGCTGACCGGGCCGTGGAAAACTTGGACGATCTGAACGTATAAGTCTTTCTCACGATCCAAGGGCATTGAAATCGATTGCGCTAACGGTGCAACGCGTTACTTTCAGGGTGCGGCCGAACCCCCGAGCGGGCCGGCAGCCCCAGGGGCAGGCGCCCCGACAGGAGGCAACGATGTTTCCAGCACCCATCAGCGGCTTCGGGGCGATCCCCCAGCAGTCGATTCCCGGACCCTGGCCGATGCCGGTCGCTGCAGCGATCCTGCTCGCGGTCATGGTGGTCGCGGCGGCCGCGCTCTGGCGGATGCACGAACGGGACCGACGCCGGGGAGGCCGAGGCTCGAACGTCCGCCGGCCGACCTTCGGCTCGCTCCACCATCACCCGTCGCAACGGCCGGCCTGAACGAGCCGAATTCGGTTCGCCCGCGAAGCGAAAAGGGCCCGGGGAGATCCCCGGGCCCTTCCTCATGGAGCAGATGGGAATCGAACCCACGACCCCCACGTTGCGAACGTGGTGCTCTCCCAGCTGAGCTACTGCCCCGTTCGGGCCTTCGCGCGGCTCGCGAAGACGATTCGGCCCTAGCAACGCTGCCCGCGGCCTTCAACCGCGTCAACGGGTGGCGGCTCGCTCCTTCGCCTCCTCGAGAGCCTTGCACTCGATGCACAGCGTGGTGACGGGTCGCGCCCGCAGGCGCCCGATTCCGATGGCCAGCCCACACTCCTCGCACAGGCCGTAGGAGCCGTCCTCGATCCGGCCGAGAGCCTCCTCGACCTTCGACAGGAGCTTCCTCTCGCGATCGCGGATGCGGAGCACGAGGTTGCGCTCCCCCTCGTGGCTCCCGCGGTCGGTCGGATCGGGGAAGGTTTCGAGCTCGTCGCCCATGCCGTGAGCCGTCCGGCCGGCCTCCTCGAGAAGGTCCGCGCGACGTGCCAGGAGGGCCTCGCGCAGTTCGCGCAGATCGTCCGGGTTCATGCCTGCCCCGACCCCCCCGGGTCGACCGGGCGGATCCTAGACGCAGGGTCGTTCGGTCGCAACGGGCTCGCGAGGCCTCCGCCCATCCGGGCCTGCCGGAGGGCGGCGAGGATCTCCGCCACCGCCTGGCCGGGATCCGGAGCGTCGAGGACCGCGCCGATCAGCGCCACGCCGGCAGCTCCGGCGCCGAGGACCTCGGAGACCCGCGCAGCGGTGATGCCACCCACCGCGATCACCGGCCGACCGGCTCGCGAGCACACCTCGGCGAGCCTACGGACTCCCTGCGGCTCGCCGAACGCCCGCTTGCTCGGCGTGTCGAAGACCGGCCCGAGGAAGAGGTAGTCGGCATCGTGCGCGGCCCGGAGCTCGTCGTCGTGGTGTACCGATCTTCCGACCAGCGACCCGGCGGGCAGGATCCGCCTCGCCTCCGAGGGAGGGATCGCGTCGCCCGGAAGGTGCACTCCATCGGTTCCCGCGGCGAGCGCCACGTCGAGCCGGCCGTTCACCAGGAGTTTCACGCCGCGATCGCGACAGGGCCGGAGCAGTCGTCGTGCGCGACGCAGCATCGGCGCCGCGTCGAGGCCCTTGTCGCGAAGCTGGACCGCACCGGGACCGGCCTCCACCGCCGCGAGCAGGACCTCCCACTCGCCGGGAGCAAAGTCCTCGCCGGGCGCTGGCGGCGGGAAGCGCCCCCGGTCGGAGACGACGACCAGCGGCGGATCGAACGGCGGATTCAGTCGAGCATTCCCTCGATCGGGCTCGACGCCGAGGCGTGGAGCTTGCGCGGGATGCGACCGGCGAGGAAGGACTTGCGTCCCGCCTCGACGCCGAGCCGCATCGCCTCGGCCATGAGCACCGGGTCCCGGGCGCCCGCGATCGCCGTGTTCATCAGCACCGCGTCGCAGCCGAGCTCGAGCGCGCGGGCTGCGTCCGAGGCACAGCCGACGCCCGCGTCGACGATCACCGGCACGCGGCTCTGCTCGATGATGATCTTCAGGTTGTAGGGATTGCGGATGCCGAGCCCCGAGCCGATCGGGGCGGCGAGCGGCATGACCGCGGCGCAGCCCACGTCCTCGAGGCGGCGGCAGGCGACCGGGTCGTCGGTCACGTAGGGCAGGACGAGGAAGCCCTCCTTCACGAGCACGCGCGAGGCCTCGATCGTGGCCGGCACGTCGGGAAAGAGCGTCTTCTCGTCGCCGATGACCTCGATCTTCACGAGGTTGCCGACGCCGGCCTCCCGCGCGAGCCGAGCGGTCCGGATCGCCTCCTCGGCCGTGGAGCAGCCCGCCGTGTTCGGCAGGATCGTGAAGATCTCGGGCGGCACGTGGTCGAGCAGGTTCTCGCGGCCCGGGTCGGTGATGTTCACCCGGCGCACCGCGACGGTGACGATCTCGGCGCCGCTCGCGTCGATCGCGCGCCGCGTCTCGGCGAAGTCCGCGTACTTGCCGGTGCCGACGATGAGGCGGGAGCGGTAGCGCCGTCCGCCGAGCTCGAAGTCGTCCTCGCCGTCCATGTCCCTCCGGGTCGCCGGACCCGCTCCCTCGCCGCGACGCTCAGCCGCCGCCGACGAACTGCACGACCTCGACGACGTCGCCCGCAGCGAGCCGCGTCGCCGGGTAGTCCTCTCGCGCCAGGATCTCCCGGTTGAGCTCGACCGCGACGCGACGGCCGCCGAGACCGAGACTCCCGACGAGGTCCGCCACCGAGAGGCCGTCCTCCACCGTGCGCGTCTCCCCGTTCAGCCGGATCTCCATCGTCGAGGCGCGCGGGCCAACCGCGTCTTCCGCGACGATAGACGCGGGCTCCGTCCTTTACAACCCGGGAGGCCTTCTGGTAGCGCCCTGCTCGTCGCCGTCGACGCGAGAGGGATCATCGGGCCATGCAGGGACGGGGCGTTTGCGCGATCGATCTCGACGCCCTGGCCCACAACCTGAGCGAGGTTCGGCGCATCGTCGGACCCCGCGTGCGCACCTGCGCGGTCGTGAAGGCGGACGCGTACGGTCATGGCGCGGTCCCGGTATCGAGGCGACTGCTCGCCGAGGGCGCCCAGATGCTCGCCGTCGCCTCGCTGCACGAGGCCCGCGACCTGCGGCGCGGCGGCATCGCGGCCCCCGTCCTCGT
The DNA here is from genome assembly GCA_017853315.1 of Alphaproteobacteria bacterium. GTDB lineage: Bacteria > Desulfobacterota > Binatia > UBA12015 > UBA12015 > REEB422. The sequence continues at coordinate 75,250 of JAFMJW010000001.1, read as the reverse complement.
GCTCGGCGGCGCGACTCCCGCGGAGGCCTCCGCCGCGGTCGAGCTCGGCCTCTCCGTCGTCGCCTGGGACGCGCGCGCGATCACGGAGCTCGCCGCGGCGGTCCCGGCGGGCCGCCGCCTCCGGGTCCACGTGAAGATCGACACCGGGCTGGGACGCGTCGGCGCGATGCCGGGCGACCTCGACGCGATCTGTGCAGCCGTCTCCGCGAGTTCGATCGAGATCGAGGGCGTGCTGTCGCACCTGGCGTCGGGGGAGACGCCGGGGGACCCGAGCGTCGAGCGCCAGGTCGCGGAATTCGGGCGCGTCGTGGCGGCCATGGCCGATCGAGGCATCCGCCCGGCCCTGCGCCACCTCGCGAACTCGGGAGGCCTCGTCGCCGACTCCCGCACCCACTTCGACATGGTGCGGCCCGGGCTCGTGCTCTACGGGGCGCTGCCCTCGCCCGCTCTCGCCGACCGGATCCGGCTGCGCCCGGTCATGCAGCTGCGCGCATGCGTTCTCCAGGTGAAGGACATGCCCGGCGGGCACGGGATCGGCTACGGCTCGACCCACCGCATGCCCGATCACGGCCGCATCGCCATCCTCCACCTGGGGTACGCACAAGGCGTGCCGCGCGCGCTCTCGAACCGCGGCACCGCGATCCTGCGCGGCCACCCCGCGCCGATCGTCGGGCTCGTGTCGATGGACCACACGACCCTCGACGCGAGTGCGATCCCCGGGGTACGGGTCGGCGACGAGGCGATCCTCTGGGGCTCGGACGTCGAGGGAAACGACGTGATGTCGGTCGCGCGGACCGCCGGGACGATCGGATACGAGCTCCTGACGGGCGTGCCGGGGGGACTTCCCCGCACCTACCAGTCGGACGACGTTGCACGCAGTGCCCACCGCGCCTGAGCGCGCCGACGCGCGCCGGGCCCGAATCCGAGGAGAGTGAGGACGTCATGAGCCAGAACGAGGCGGCGGCACCGGTGCGCCGGGCCCTGATCTCCGTGAGCGACAAGCGGGGCGTGCTCGACCTCGCCCGGGCGCTTCACGGCTTCGGCGTCGAGATCCTCTCGACCGGCGGCACCGCGAAGATGCTCCGCGAAGCCGGCCTGCCGGTGAAGGAGGTCGCCGAACACACGGGATTTCCCGAGATGCTCGACGGCCGGGTGAAGACGCTGCACCCGAAGATCCACGGCGGCCTGCTCGGGCGCCGCGACGTCGCCGAGCACTTAGCGGCGATGCACCAGCACGACATCCCGCCGATCGACCTCGTCTGCGTGAACCTCTACCCCTTCGAGCAGGTCACCTCGCGCGGCTGCACCCTCGAGGAGGCGATCGAGAACATCGACATCGGCGGCCCCTCGATGCTGCGCTCGGCCGCGAAGAACCACGACGCCGTCACGGTGCTCGTCGATCCCGCGGACTACGAGGTCGTGCTCGCGGAGATGAGGGCGAACGGAGGGGCGACCACCGCGCCGACCCGCGCGCGGCTCGCTCGGACCGTGTTCCGAACGACCGCGGCCTACGACGGCATGATCGCCGACTACCTGGGCGGGCTCGCCCGCACCGAAGACGAGCCGTTCGGCGAGACGCTCCACCTGCCGCTGCGCCGGGAGGCCCACCTCCGCTACGGGGAGAACCCGCACCAGCACGCGGCGGTCTACGGCGACGTGCACCGGCTGCTGGAACAGCTCCACGGCAAGGAGCTCTCCTACAACAACATCGTCGACATCGACTCCGCGCTCCGCCTGATGCTCGACTTCGAGGGCGACACGCGCGCGGTCGTCGCGATCCTGAAGCACAACACGCCCTGCGGCGTGGGCGCGGGCGCGACCGTCCTCGAGGCCTACCAGAAGGCGTTCGCGACCGACCCGGAGTCGCCCTTCGGCGGCATCCTGATCTCGAACCAGTCGTGGGACCTGCCGCTCGCGCAGGCCGTGGACGAGATCTTCAGCGAGGTGCTCATCGCGCCCCGCTTCACCCCCGAGGCGCTCGAGCTGCTGCGCAGGAAGAAGAACCGCCGCCTGATGGCGTGGCACCCCGACCGCACGCCGCGCAACGCGCCGGACGTGCGCTCGGTCATGGGGGGCTTCCTCGTCCAGGACCGCGACGTCGCGATCGAGGACCCCGCCGCCGCCCGGGTGGCGACCCGGCGCGCGCCGACGGCCGAGGAGCTCGCGGCGCTGTCGTTCGGCTGGAAGGTCGTGAAGAACGTGAAGTCGAACGCGATCGTGTTCGCGGGCGCCGACCGCACGCTGGCCGTCGGCGGCGGGCAGACGTCGCGCGTCGACGCGGTCCTGCTCGCGATCGACAAGGCCCGCCGGCAGGGCATCGACCTGCGCGGCAGCGCGCTCGCGAGCGACGCCTTCTTCCCCTTCCCCGACGGCGTCGAGCACGCGCTCGGAGCCGGCGCGACCGCGGTGATCCAGCCCGGCGGCAGCGTGCGCGACGAGGAGGCGGTCGCGGCCGCCGACGCGCGCGGTGCCGCGATGGTGCTGACGGGCGTCCGTCACTTCCGGCACTGACCGCGATGCCGGACCGCACGGACATCCTGGTCGTCGGCTCGGGCGGGCGCGAGCACGCGCTCGCCTGGAAGCTCCGCCAGTCGCCCCGCTGCGGGCGACTCCTGTGCGCGCCGGGGAACGCGGGCATCGAGGGCGTCGCCGACTGCGTCCCGGTCGACGCGGGCGACGTCGCGGGCCTGGTCGCCCTCGTCGAGCGCGAGAACGTCGGGCTCGTCGTCGTCGGGCCGGAGGTGCCGCTCGCGGCGGGGCTCGTCGACGAGCTCGAGTCACGCGGACGCCGCGCCTTCGGGCCGCGCAGGGACGGGGCACTGCTCGAGGGGAGCAAGGCCTTCGCGAAGGAGCTCATGCGCGAGGCCGGCGTACCCACGGCCGACTTCGCGATCGTGTCGCGCGCCGACGAGGCCCACGCGAGGATCGACGCGGTGGGCGCGCCGATCGTGGTGAAGGCCGACGGGCTCGCGGCCGGCAAGGGCGTCTACGTGTGCGCGACCGCGGAAGAGGCCCACGCGGCGGTCGACGAGATCATGGGACGCCGCATCTTCGGCGAGGCCGGCGGACGGGTCGTGCTCGAAGCCCTCCTGCCCGGCGAAGAGGCCTCCTTCCTCGCCCTCGCCGACGGCGAGACGGTGGTGCCGCTCGCGAGCTCGCAGGACCACAAGCGCATCGGCGACGGCGACACCGGCCCGAACACGGGCGGCATGGGCGCCTACTCGCCCGCACCGGTGGTCACGCCGGAACTCGAGCGCGAAGTGGTCGAGACCGTGCTCCGCCCCGTCGTCCGAACCCTGCGCGCGCGCGGCATCGACTTCCGCGGCGTGCTCTACGCCGGGCTCATGATCGATCGCGGGCGACCGTCCGTGCTCGAGTTCAACGTGCGCTTCGGCGATCCCGAGTGCCAGCCGCTCATGATGCGCATGAAGAGCGACCTCGTGGACGTGCTCGACGCGGTGATCGACGGGCGGCTCGCGACGACCCCGATCGAGTGGGACCCGCGCGCCGCGGCCTGCGTCGTCGTCGCGGCCCCGGGCTACCCGGGGCCGATCGAGAAGGGTGCGCCGATCGAGGGCCTCGACGAAGCCGCCCGCGACGCCGATGCGGTCGTGTTCCATGCCGGCACCGCGCGCGACGCGAGCGGCCGGGTCGTCACCGCCGGCGGACGGGTGCTGGGCGTGACGGCCCTCGGCGAGACGATCCCGGGCGCGGTCGCGCGCGCCTACGCCACCGCGAGCCGGATCCGCTTCCCGGGCATGCAGATGCGGCGCGACATCGGCCATCGCGCGGGCGCCGGGCGAGGCTCCGGCGCCTGACCTGCGCAGCGAGCCGCGGTCGCGGACCCGCGGCCCGGCCGCTAGAAGAACCGCGCCCCCGAACCGAGGAGAGACACGCCTTGGCCACCATCCAGCCGTTCCACGCCCTTCGCTACTCCGGGCAGGCCGGTCCGCTCGCGGACCTGGTCGCCCCGCCCTACGACGTCATCGACGAGCGCGAACGGGAGCGTCTCGCCGCGTCGAATCCGGCGAACTCGATCCACCTGATTCTCCCGCGCGGTGAGAAGCCCTACGAGGCGGCGGCGTCCCTGCTGGAAGCCTGGCGCCGGGACGGGCGGCTCGCGCGCGACGCCGAGCCGGGCATGCTGCTTTACGCGCAGCGCTTCGCTCACGGCGGCGCGAACGCGGAGCGCTGGGGGCTTCTCGCTTCGTTGCGGCTCGAGCCGCTCGACGGAGGAGTCGTCCTGCCCCACGAGCGCACGCTCGCGGCGCCGAAGGCCGACCGGCTGAACCTGATCCGGGCCTGTCGCACCAACCTGAGCCCGATCTTCGGGCTCGTCGACGCGCCGCTCGACCTCTCGGGCCTCGCCGCGGCCGCGCGGCCGGTCGCGGACTTCACCGACCGCCACGGCGTCGGGCACCGGCTGTGGCGGATCGTCGATCCCGCCACGCTCGCGACGCTGCGCGACCGGATGGCGCGCGAGCAGGTCTTCATCGCCGACGGACATCACCGCTACGAGACCGCGCTCGCCTACCGGGACGAACGCCGCGCCGCCGACGGCTCGGCCCCCGGGACGAAGGACTACGACTTCATCCTGTTCTACCTCTGCTCGACGAGGGATCCCGGGCTGGTCGTGCTGCCGACCCATCGGCTGCTCGACCGCGCGCCCGACGCAGCGGAACTCGAGGCCCGCTGGCAGGGAGAGCTCTCGGTGCGGCGCCTCCCCGACGCGCGATCGCTCGCCGCCGAACTCGCGGCCGCGCCTTCCGCCCCGGACCGTCCGCGCGTCGGCATCGTGCGCCGCGGCGCCACGGGCGCGCTCCTGCTCGAGGCGGGACCGGACACGGCGGCCGGTCGCGCGCTCGCGAAGCTCGACGGACCGCTGCGCTCGCTCGACGTGTCGCTGCTCCACCAGGTGGTGCTGCCCGGGATCCCGGCCGACCGCTTCGTCTACACCCACGACGACGAGGAGGCGCTGGGCGCGATCTCCTCGGGCTCGCACGAACTCGCGGCGCTCGTGCCGCCGCCCCGGGTGACCGACGTGCTCGCGATCTCGCGGGCGGGCCTCACGATGCCGCAGAAGTCCACGTACTTCCACCCGAAGGTACTGACCGGACTCGCCTTCCACGAGCTCGGCTGACCGCCCCGCCCCCTCGTGGCGAGGATCGCGTCGCCGCTCGGAAGCTCAGTAGGAGACGAGCAGCGGGCGTTCGCCCGCCGGCGCGCGCGGCCCCGAGACGCGGGTCAGCCGCACGGGGCCGTCCTCGCCGAGGCCGTCGAGAGCCGCGAGCAGGACTCCCCGGGAGCGCTGGAAGCCCTCGTCGAGCGAGACGCTCGTCTCGACCCGCGGCGGCGGCGTCACGCCGAGCGGATCCACGTACTCGTCGCCCTCGAGCATCGAGAAGTGGAGGTGCGGGCCGCTCGCGAGGCCGGTCGAGCCGACGTAGCCGATGATCTCGCCCTTGCGCACCGCCTCCCCGTCGCGCACGCCGCGCGAGATGCGCGAGAGGTGCCCGTAGATCGAGATGGAGGAGGCGTCGCCGCCGTGCGCGACGCGGACCGCGTAGCCGAGCCCGCCCTGGCGACCGGCCTGCGTCACGTACCCGTCGGCGACGGCGCGAACCGGCGTGCCGGTCGGCGCCGCGAAGTCGACGCCCTTGTGAGCGCGGGTGCGATGGAGCACGGGGTGGAAGCGGGCGTTCGAGAAGCCCGAGGAGATCCGGACGAACTCGAGCGGGTAGCGCAGCATGCCGCGGTCGATCGAGTGGCCGTCGAGGTCGTAGTAGGCTCCCGCCCCGTCTTCCTCGGCATGGTAGATCGCGCGGAAGGTGCGCCCGGCGGTCCGCACCTCGGCGGCCACGATCGCACCCGTCTGCACGACCTCGCCCTGCTCGCCGACGGCGACCTCGTAGAGCGCGCGGAAGGTGTCGCCGGCCTCCATCGAGTCGAAGTCCACGTCCCAGGCGAAGATGTCGACGAGTTCGCGGACGATGCGCTCGGGCACGCCGGCCTCGGAGCAGTCGACGTGGAGCCCCCCGGAGATCGTGCCGGAGACGCCGCGGATCTCCACCGAGGTGGGCGTGCGGGCGAGTCGCGCGCGGAGTTCCCCCTCGGGGTCGCGCTCGACCACGAGCACGTTCGAGCCGTCGATCGCGTACTCCATGGCCGCCAGCTGGCCGCTCTCGCTCTCGAAGAACAGCGAGAGCGAGCGGCGCGGCTCGATGTGGGCGAGATCGAAGGTCGGCCGCGCCGCGTCCTCGAACGCCTGGGCGCGTTCCCTCGAGACGTCGTACATCGCGAGCATGCTCGCGAAGGACTCGCCGCGGCGGACGGCGGCGTAGCGCTCGAAGAAGCCCGGGCCGCGATGGCTGCGGACGGTCTGGTTGCCGAATTCGAGCAGGTCGGCCGGCGACACGATGCTCAGGATGCGCGGGCGGTCGACCACGCCGTCCTCGGCGCCGGAGGCCGAGACCCGCTCGAGCTCTTCCTGGTCGGCGAGCGACGTCGGCGAGCCGCCCTCCTCCACCGACTCCGGTCCGCGGGCCGCGTAAGAACGAGCGGCGGCTCCGCGTCCATGCCTCCGAGCAGAAGAGGTCCAGGAGCCCGTTCCGTGAGAACGGCGTTTTGTCCAGTGCCCGCCGGCGGCTCCCCTGGCGTGCGAGAAAGCCTTGGCGTGGCCATGGCCTCTCCTCGCGAGGGCTGGATCGGACCACAGGAGCGCCAGGGCTCCCATGAGAACCGCCAGAAGCGACACGCTTTGACGCTGGCGCGCCGCTGCATTGGTTTTGCCGTGATGCAGCGGATGTCTCCCGAAGTTGCGCCCCCGGTTAACCTCGGCGGGGACGACCTGTCAAACCTCGGGTCGCGCCCGTAGGACATCCCCCGTCGGGCGTGGCGGTGGCGGCCCGCCGGTCGGCCAAGTATGGTCGGCGCCCGTCGTGACGAAGAGGTGGTTTCCCGCACTCGCCGCACTCGCCCTGCTGGCCGCGGTCGCCCTGGCCTGGGCCTGGTCGGGGCTGCTTCGGCCGGCCGCGCCCCGGCCCGCCCCGCTGCCGGTGCGGATCGAGGCGGGGACCTCGATGCGGGACGTGGGCCGGGATCTGGAGCAGCAGGGCGTCATCCGAAACCGCCTGCTGTTCCAGGCGCTTGCCCGCTGGCGAGGGGTCGATCGCAAGCTCAGGGTCGGCGAGTACGACGTCCCCGGCGGGCTGACGGCCGGCCAGGTGCTCGACGTGCTGGCCTTCGGCAAGCCCCGCACCTCCCAGGTCACGGTGCCCGAAGGCCTCTCGATGGACGAGATCGCACGGCTGCTCGGCAGCCGGCAGCTCGGCGACCCGGCGGCCTTCAAGGCACTGTTCCGCGATCCGGCCTTCATCGCCACGCTCGGCCTTCCCGGGCCGCCCGCCACCCTCGAGGGCTACCTCTTTCCCGACACCTACGAGTTCCGGGTCGGAGCCTCGCCCAGGGAGATCGCCACCCGCATGACGCAGCGCTTTGGCGAGGTGTTCTCCGGCGACCTCGTCGAGGCCGCGAAGGACCGCGGGATGAGCGTCCACCGGGCGCTCACCCTGGCCTCGATCGTGGAGAAGGAAGCCGCCGTCCCCTCCGAGCGTCCGACCATCTCCGCGGTCTTCCACAACCGGCTCGCGAAAGGCATGCCGCTGCAGTCGGACCCGACCGCGATCTACGGCCTCGAAGGGCACGACAGCCGGGTGCGGCCCGAGGACCTCGACCGCGACACGCCCTACAACACCTACAAGATCCAGGGTCTCCCGCCCGGGCCGATCGCGAACCCGGGGCGGGCCTCGATCGAGGCCGCGGTGCGTCCCGAGCCCGGAGTCGGCGCCCTCTACTTCGTCGCCCGAACCGACCGGACCCACGTCTTCAGCAAGGACTACGGCTCGCATCGCGCCGCGGTCGCGCGCCTGCGACAGGCAAGGGCGGCGGAGGCCCGAGCCGCCCGCGCGGAGGCGGCGAACGCGACGACGGGCCGCGAGTCCGGCCGGGCGGAGGACAACCGACCGGAAGCCGCCCCGGCGGCGGGATCGGAAGCCGCCCCCGCGCACCCCGGGGGCTCGCCGTCGCCCGGGGCCGCGCCCCCCGCCTGACACCTCGTCCGGTGAACGGCGGCTTGCTCTTCGCCGAATCTTCGCCTAGGATCCCGGCGCGAAGGGGAGGTGGCGGATGGCGACGCTCACGAGGCGACAGAAGGAACTCCTCGACTATCTCGAGGGATACATCCAGCGGCAGGGCTACGCGCCCACGCTCGAGGAGATCGGGCGAGAGTTCGGACTCACCTCGCTCGCGACGGTGCACAAGCACCTGACGAACCTCGAGGCGAAGGGCTCGATCCGCAGGCGCCCCGGGCACAGCCGGGCCCTCGAGGTCGTACGGGCCGCGGGCTCTCCCGACGTGGTCGAGTTGCCGCTGCTCGGCGAGGCGGCCGCGGGGCGGCCGATCGAGGCGCTGCTGCACGAGGAGACGATCTCGGTCCCGAGTTCGATGGCGCGAAGGGACGGCACCTTCGCCCTGCGCGTGCGGGGAGACTCGATGCAGAACGACGGCATCCTCGACGGCGACATCGTCGTCGTCGAGAGCCGGCCGGTCGCCGAGAACGGCCAGACCGTGGTCGCGGTGATCGACGGCGAGGCCACGGTGAAGCGGTTCCACCGCGAGCGCGGCGGCCGGGTCCGGCTCCAGCCGGCCAACGACCGCTACCCGCCCATGATCCTCGGCGAGCAGGACGTCGAGATCCGGGGAATCGTGGTCGGCCTGCTCCGGACCCTGATCCGCCACTGACGCCCCTGACCGGCGGGCAAGTCGCTCTCCGAAACGGCAGGCGGTGGCTCTTCGCCGCTCGGGTTCTTCGTTTTCGTTGAAGACCCGGGCCGAAGGGAGTAAGGATGAAAGTCGTCTCAGGAAGGACCGGGCCCGCCGAGGCGCGTGCGACGCTGACGACGGCCGAAGACCAGAAGGAGAACACGTGAAGACCTCCAGCACCGGAACTCCGGCTTCCCGATTCGGCCGAGTCGTCGCGACCCTGCTCGTCCTGGGCGGCCTGTTCGGCGTCGCGCTCGCCGGGCGCGCCGTGCCCGCCGTGGCCGAGTCCGCGGCCCAGTTGATCGACACCGACACGATCGAGGATCCGTTCATCCAGCTGAACGACGGAACGCGGCCGGACAAGGACACCTTCACCATCCGCGGCCAGGTCAACGTGAACCCCGGCGGCGACCCGGTCGCGTCGGGCGTCGCCGACGGAGCGATCGCCCTCGTCTACCAGTCGGGCAGCGCGCTCGGCTCCTTCGTACTGGTCGACACGCAGATCTGGGACCCCAGCGAGTGCGTCTCGAAGTCGAGCGGTCGGAGCCTCGTCTGCCGCAACGCCGACGGCAGCTTCCTGCGCCTGCGCGGAACCAAGTCGAATCCCGGCAGCTACCGGGCGCACGTGTACGTGAAGCGCCAGGAGTTCTCGCCCGGGAAGCCCTTCGAACTGCCTCTCTCCGCGGAGATCCAGATCGACGGCTTCGACTGGATCGGGTCGGGCGTGGTGGATTACTGCAGCGTGAGCCTCAACGGCGATCGCTCGACCTGCAGGGCGAGCAAGGCCGGACCCGGCTGATCCGGGTCGTTCCCCCGGAGAGATCCTCACGGGAAGGGGCGCCGCGCCAGAGCGTGGCGCCCCTTCTCCTTTTTCGGACCCAGGATCGAAGCGCCATGAAATCGAGCCACGGGATGAACGCGCTCCCTGCACGAGCGGACGCTCCGGTCGTCGAGCCGGAGGTGGCCGCCCTCTACGTCCACATCCCGTGGTGCCTCTCGAAGTGCCCCTACTGCGACTTCAACTCCCACGCGGCGCGCACCTGGCCGGAGGCGGAGTACGCGGACGCCCTGCTCCGGGAGCTCCGGCACCGCAGCGCCGAGGAGGGCTTCGCCGGCCGCCGCTTCTCGACGGTGTTCTTCGGCGGCGGCACGCCGTCGCTGTTCGACCCGCGCACGATCGGCCGCATCCTCGAGGGCGTGGCGCGCGGGCCGGACCTCGATCCGGCCGCCGAGATCACGCTGGAGGCAAACCCCGGCACCGTGACCGAGGAGCGTCTGCGGGGCTTTCGCTCGGCCGGCGTGAATCGTCTCTCGTACGGAGTCCAGTCCTTCCAGCCCGATCTCCTGCTCGCGCTCGGCCGACGCCACTCCGTGGAGGACTCGCGGCGGGCGCTCGACGCCGCGCGCCTGGCCGGGTTCGACAACCTGTCGCTCGACCTGATCTTCGCGATCCCGGGCCAATCCCTCGCGGCCTGCGAAGCCGACGTCGACGAGGCGATCTCGCACGGCACCGCGCACGTCTCGGCCTATGCTCTCACCTTCGAGCCCGGCACCGCCTTCCACCGCGAGCGGGCCGCCGGGCGGGTCCGCCAGGCCCCCGAGGAACTCGAGGTCGCGATGTTCGAGCTCGTTCGAGGCCGGCTCCGCGACGCCGGCCTCGAACCCTACGAGATCTCGAACTTCGCGCGACCGGGACTCGAGGCGCGACACAACCAGGCCTACTGGCGCGGGACGCCCTACGTCGGCATCGGCGCGGGGGCCCACTCCTTCGCGCCGCTCGACGGACGCGGGGGCGGCGGCGACGCGTGCTTCGGACGCAGGTGGGAGAACGTGCGCGACCCCGGGCGCTGGATGGACGCCGTCCGCGAACGCGGCACGGGCATCGCCGACACGGAGGCGCTGGGCCGGCGGGAGGCGATGGGCGAGACCTGCTGGCTCGCCCTGCGCGAGTCGCGCGGCCTCGACCCCACGGCCTTCCGCCTGCGCTTCGGCGAGGAGTTCGCCGAAGCGTTTCCCCACGCGACGAGCCTCGTCTCGGACGGACTTGCCGCGTGGCGGGGGGATCGGCTCGTCCTGACGCCCCGCGGCCTGCTGCTCGCCGACGCCGTCTTCTCGACGTTCTTCTGAGGCTCGCCGGCGAAGCCGGCGCTACTGCGACTCGTTGAAGCGCGCGTCGATCAGCGCGCCGATCGCGTCGAGCGCCTCGGCCGCGTCCGCGCCCTCGGCCTCGACCTCGATGTCGGTGCCCTGGCTCGCCCCCAGCATCATGAGCCCCATGATGCTCTTGCCGTTCACCGTCTGGTCGTCCTTCAGGATCGACACCTCGGACTCGAAGCTCGCCGCGAGGTTCACGAGTTGGGCCGCGGCGCGTGCGTGGAGGCCCAGCTTGTTCCTGATGCGGAAGGTGCGGCGCATGCCCGGCTCAGGAGCCGCGGGTCGGGTGATGGATGTGGTCCTGCCCGTAGCGACGCAGCGTCTCGGCGAGGTCGGCCGCGGTCGGGCCCGAACGGCAGGTCGTGAGCTTCAGCAGCATCGGCATGTTGACGCCCGCGACCATCTCGAGGTCCGACCTCTCGCGGGCGATCGCGAGGGTCGCGTTCGACGCGGTGTCGCCGAGCATGTCCGTCAGCACGACCACGCCTGCTCCGCGATCGACGCGGCCGATCGCGTCCAGGATGCGACGGCACACGGCAGGCTGGTCGTCCGTCGGCGAGCAGGCGACGCCCTCGACGGCCTCGACCTGCCCGACGACGCTCACGAGCGCCTCGACCATGTCGGCCGCGAGGCGGCCGTGGCCCACGACCACGACGCCCACCGGCGGCCGGCCGGCCAGGGCGACTCCCGCTCCGTTCACTGCGCTGCCCCGCAAGTCTCGAACTCCCGTCTCCCTCAGAGTGCAACCGTACCGGCCCGAGCGCTAGCGGCGAATGTCGCGATGCCGCACCACGATCTCGGCCTTTTCCCCGCTTAACATTCCGTGCAGCCGTTCCACCAGCACGACCGAGCGGTGCCGGCCCCCGGTGCAGCCCACGGCCACCGTCAGGTAGGACTTGCCCTCGCGGCGGTAGAGGGGGAGCGAGAAGGCGAGGAACTCCCCGGCGAGATCGAGGAACCGGCGGGCCTCGGCCTGCCCCAGCACGAACTCGGCGACCGGCGCGTCGAGGCCCGTCAGCGGGCGCAGGTCCCCGACGTAGAAGGGATTCGGCAGGAAGCGCACGTCCCAGACCAGGTCCGCGTCCGCCGGCAGGCCGAACTTGAACCCGAAGGACACGAGGTTCACCCGCAGCCCGCCGTCGACGCCGTCGCGGCCGAAGATCCCGCGCAGCTCCTCGCGCAGTTCCTGGGAAGTGAACGCCGTCGTGTCGAGGATCCGGTCGGCCTGCTCGCGAAGGCTCGCGAGCCGGTCCCGCTCGCGGCGGATCCCGGCGGCGACGTCGCTGCCCTGGGCCATCGGGTGGGGCCGGCGGGTCTCGCTGAAGCGCCGGACGAGCGCGTCGTCGGAGGCTTCGAGGTACACCACCTGGGCGCGGTGGCCGCGGGAGCGGATCTCGTCGAGCACGCCGGGGAGGTCGTCGAGGAAGCTGCGGCCGCGGGTGTCGACGCCGAGCGCCACCCGGGTCACCTCGTCGCTGTCCTCGCAGAGGTCGAGAAAGCGCGGGATCAGGACCGCGGGCAGGTTGTCGATGCAATAGAAGCCGAGGTCCTCGAGCACGTGGATGGCGGTGCTCTTGCCGGAGCCCGAGAGCCCGGTGATCACGGCCACCTGGAGCGGGTGCTTCGTCACGGGATCCTCGACACCTTCCTCTGCCGATTCGGCCGACCCTGCAACGGGCCGCCCACCGGTCCGATCATGGTCGACCGGTTCGGGCCCGCTTCGCGACGCCCGCCACGAAGCGCTTCGCCGAGTGGACGCCGCGGCGCTTGAGCATCTGGTTCCTCGCGGCGACCTCGACGATCGTCGCCACGTCGCGCCCGGGCCGGAGCTGGACCTGGATGTGGGGGACGCCGACGCCGAGGACCGGCAGCGTCCGCTCGTCGATGCCGAGACGATCGATCGCTCCTCCGGCGCTCTCCTCGACGAACTCGATCGCGACGTCGAGCCGCTGCTCGTCGAGGGTCGCCAGCGCTCCGAACAGGTCGGCGACGTTCAGCACGCCGAGCCCGCGAATCTCGATGTGGTGACGCAGCCCCTCGGCCGCGCGGCCGATGAGCGAGCCGGGGGGCGACTCCCTCACCCGGACGACGTCGTCGGCGACCAGCCGGTGCCCGCGGCCGAGCAGGGCGAGGGCCGCTTCGCTCTTGCCGATGCCGCTCTTGCCGAGCAGGAGCACGCCGAGCCCGAAGACGTCCATGAGCACGCCGTGGAGCGAGGTTTCCGGCGCGAAGCGATCCTCGAGCCAGCGCGCGAGCGCGCGGATCGTCGACGCCGTCCGCTGGTCCGTCGCGAACAGCGGCACGCGGTGACGCGAGGCCACGCGTTTCAGCACGGCCGGCACGGGGTTGCCGTTCGCGACGATCAGGCAGGCGAGCGAGGTGCCGCACAAGGCGTCGAGCCGCTTTTCCGCGTCGCCGGCCTCGAGGCGCTCGACGTAGCCGACCTCGGCGTTGCCCAGCACCTGCACGCGCCGCGGGTGGAGCTGGTCGAGGTACCCGGCGAGCGCGAGCGCCGGCTTCTGGATGCGCGGCGCCTCGATGACGCGGGAGAACCCGGCACGGCCGGTCACGAGCTCGAGACGGAGCGGCCCCTGGAGGGCCGCGAGCTCGGCGACCGTGACCGTGGTCGCGGTGCCCGGCCGATCCCCCCGGGCGCTCAGAACTTCGCGTCCTCGGCGAGGATCGCCGCGTGAAGCTCCTCGCGCGTCGGCAGCTCGAGCAGGCGCGCGCGGAAGTCCTTGTCCTTGAGCAGGCGCGAGATCCGCGCCAGCGCCTTCAGGTGCATGGCCGCCGCGTCGTCCGGGGCGACCAGCACGAAGAAGAGCCGCGCGGGCTGCTTGTCGACGGAGTCGAAGTCGACCCCCGGCGTGCTGCGCGCGAAGCCCGCGACGACCCCGCGCAGCCCGGGCAGGCGGCCGTGGGGGATCGCGATGCCCTCGCCGATCGCCGTGCTGTTGAGCCGCTCGCGCTCGCGCAGCACGGCAAGCAGCTTCGCCGCGTCCGTGCCCGTCGCGCCCGCGAGCAGGGCCGCCAGCTCCTCGAGGACTCCCTGCTTCGTCGTCGCCCGGAGTTCGGGCACGATCCGGTCCGGGCCGAGGATGTCGGTGATGGTCATGCGCTCTCGGTCATGCGCCGCCGCGGCGCCGGTCGGTGCCTTCGCGACGGGGCGTGTCGATGACCTTGCCCCGCAGCGTGCGGACCTGGCTCTGCAGCTTCGCGACGGCGCCGTCGATCGACTGGTAGAGGTCGACGGTCTCCTCGTGGGCCTGGAGCACGTGGTGCCCGTCCGCGTGGACGGTGATCTCCGCCTTCTGGCGGTGGTGGTGCTGCGAGACCTCGAGCACCACGTGGACGTCGGTGGCGCCCGGGACCTGGCTCGCGAGCCCCGCGAGCTTCTTCTCCGCATGCGCGCGCAGCGCCTCGGTCGGCGCGACGTGACGGAACGTCACGGTGATCGGGATGTCCTTCGAGTTGTTCACGCAACTTGTCTCCGTTTGGAAGAGGGCAGAATCCCCATGTTCTCACGGTACTTGGCCACGGTGCGCCGCGCGATCTCGACGTTGGAAGCCGCGAGCATCTGGGCGATGTGCTGGTCGCTGAAGGGCTTCCGCGGATCCTCGGACTCGATGATGCCGCGAATCTGCTCCTTGACCGACTCGGCCGAGTGGTCGTCGCCGTCGGAGGAGCGGATGCTCGAGGTGAAGAAGTACTTGAGCTCGAGCGTGCCCTGCGGGGTGTGGACCCACTTGTTCGCGGTCGCCCGGCTGACCGTCGACTCGTGCATGTCGATGTCGTCGGCGACGTCCTGGAGGCGCAGCGGGCGCAGGGCCTTGACGCCGTGCTCGAGGAACTCGCGCTGGAAACCCACGATCGACGAGGTCACCTTGAAGAGCGTGCTCTGGCGCTTCTGGATGCTGCGGATGAGCCACTGCGCGGCGGAGAGCTTCTCCCGGATGTAGGTCTTCGCCTCCGACGAACCCTCCTCGTCCGACAGCATCCGGCGGTAGGCGTTGCTCACCCGCAGGCGCGGCATGCCGTCGTCGTTCAGGAGAACGACCCACTCCCCGTCCATCTTCTCGACGAAGACGTCGGGGACGACGTAGCGGACGTCCTGGGAGGCGAAGTCGCGGCCCGGCTTCGGCTCGAGCGAGGCGACGAGCGCCGTCGCCCGCGACACCTCCTCGTCGTCGACGCCGAGTTCCCGCGCGAGGCGGTCGAAGCGCCTCGCCTCGAGCAGCGGGAGGTGGTCCCGCACGATCGCCGCGGCGACGCCCTCGCCTTCGCCCCGCTGCCGGAGCTGGACGAGCAGGCACTCGCGCAGGTCGCGGGCGAGCACGCCGGCCGGTTCGAAGTCCTGCATGCGTGCGAGCACGCGCTCGACGGTCGCCACGTCGGCCCCCGCCTCGAAGGCCGCGTCCTCGACGGTGATCCGGAGGTAGCCGTTGTCGTCCGCGTTGCCGACGAGAATGTCGCCGATCTCGCGCTCCTCCGGCGTGAACTCCCCCATCCGGAGCTGCCAGGTGAGGTGGTCGGCCAGCGTCGACGCACGGGAGAGCGTGTTCTCGACCGAGGGGCGGCGATCCTCGTCCCAGTCCGATCCCGCCCCCGCCGACATCGAGCCCTGCGCCGAGTTGGCCGCCCAGTCCGAGAGGTACTCCTCCCAGTTGACGTCGCCCAGCGTGGAACTCTCCGGGGTGATCTCGGCGGCGCCCTCGTCGGCCGACGACGGGACCGGGTCCTCCGCGGTCGGGTCCGCGAGTTCCTGCATGCGCTCGTCGGGCGTCGGCCCGTCGGCCTCGGTTTCGACCTCGTCCTCGCCGGCGTCGAGCACCTCGAGCGTCGGGTTCTGCTCGGCCTCCTCGGCCAGCATCTGGGCGAGGTCGACCTGGGCGAGCTGCAGGATCTTGATGGCCTGCTTGAGCTGGGGAGTGATGACCAGGCTCTGGCGAAGCCCCTGGGTCAGTCCCATCTTCGGTTCGAACGCCATCGACGCCTCAGAGCCTGAACCGCTCGCCGAGGTAGATCTGCCTCGCGCGTGGGCTGGACGCAATGCTCGCCGGCGTGCCCTCCTCGAGGATCTGGCCGTCGTTCAGGATGTACGCGCGGTCGCAGATGCCGAGCGTCTCGCGGACGTTGTGGTCCGTGAGCAGGACCCCGATGCCGCGATCGCGCAGCTGCACGATGATGTTCTGGATGTCGATGACGGCGATCGGGTCGATCCCCGCGAAGGGCTCGTCGAGCAGGATGAACGAGGGCGAGATCACGAGCGCGCGCGTGATCTCGAGCCGGCGTCGCTCGCCGCCGGACAGGGCCGCGGCACTCGTGTCGGCGAGGTGCGAGATCGAGAGTTCCGCGAGCAGCATGCGCAGCCGGTCCTCCCGGTCCCCGGAGGACAGCGGGAGCGTCTCGAGCACCGCGCGCACGTTCTCCGCCACCGAGAGGCCGCGGAAGACCGAGGCCTCCTGCGGCAGGTAGCTGATCCCGCTGCGGGCGCGCTCGAACATCGGCATGTCGGTCAAGTCCTCGTCGCCGAGCGTGATCGACCCGATGTCCGGCCGCGCCAGCCCGACGACGCAATAAAAAGTCGTCGTCTTGCCCGCGCCGTTGGGGCCGAGCAGCCCGACGATCTCGCCGGGCTTCACGTCGATCGAGACCGACTTCAACACCTTGCGCTCGCCGAAGGACTTCTCGAGCGAGTTCGCGGCGAGCACGCCGCCCGCGCGCCTGCGCGCGTCGTCCGCCTCCCGCCCGGTCGCCGGGGCGACCGCGACCGCGCTCCCCGACGCCCCGCGCCCCGCGCGCGCCCTGGCGAGCGCGGCCTTCACCGGGGGCCTCCCGGGGACGCCTTCTCCGCGGGCTTCACCCCCGGCTCGGCCTTCGCCTCGGCGCCGATCGCCTTCCCACCGAGCCCCTTCTCGCTGCCCGGGTAGAGGACCGCGGACACGCGCTTCGAGCCGCTCGACTCGACGACGCTGCGGCCCTCGTCGATGTAGACGACGATCCGGTCGCCGGTCACCTCGTTGGGGCCGTCGCGCAGCACGGGGTCGCCGCCCAGCACGAGCTGGCGCATCTGCTGCGAGAAGACGGCGATGCCGCCGGTCGCGCGACGCCCTTTCTGCGTGATCACCACGTGGCCCTCGGCGACCACGTCGCGCAGCGTCGGCGCGCGTCGCGGGACGCCCTCGCCGCCCGGCCCCTTCGCCTCTCCTGCCGGGGCCTTCCCGTCTCCTCCGTCGCCCGTTGCCGCGGCCCGGCTCGCACCGTCCTTCGCGTCGCGCCGCCCGGTCGATCCCCCGCCCTCGGCGGCCTTGCCCTCGGGTCGCAGGAAGTTGATCGTCAGGGTGTCGCTGTCGATGACGAGATCGCCCTGCGTCGCGTGCACCTTGCCGCGGTAGACGACCTTGTTGTTCTGCCAGTCGAAGTCGAGTTGGTCGGCGGAGATGAGGATCGGGTCCTTGCCCGACCCGAGCGAGAGCTGTCCCACGGGGTCGAAGCCGGCCCCCGCCGTGGAAGCGCCGCTGCGCCCGGGCGAGGGCGACGGAACGGGCTCGGCGCGGCACGGCACGGCCGCGCTCGCGACGAGCATCGCCAGGGCGACCGCGCGGCGCCTGGCCCCGGCACCGCGGCGCTCAGAGCGGCGGCGCAAGCTGCTTCTCCGCCGGCGCGCCGGCTCCCGAGACCGCCGTCCCCGGGGAACGGCCGTCGAGGCCGAGCCCGCCGGCCTCGCTTCCGGGGCGCATGCTGGTGGTCACGCCGCGCAGGAAGCGCAGGCGCTGCCGGGCGAGCTCGATGACCAGCCCGTCGCCCTCGAGGGCGATCTCCGAACCCTCGACCCGGACCTTGCCGGGCGAGGTGACCGAGTCCTCGGCCTGGACGTAGACGGCCTCGTCGGTCCGGACGACGTAGTCGCCGACCCGGACCTCGATCCCGCCTCCGAGCTCGATCTTCTCGACGTTGCTGCCGTCGAGGTGGACGAGGCCCCTGGCGCCCTTGACCTCGACGGCGCGGCCATCCTCGGCGAAGAACGCGACCGACGGCGCCTCGACCTCCACCACCGTCCGGTCCCCCTTCACGTCGGCCTCCCGGGCGACCAGTTCCCACACCTTGCGCCCGTCCTTCACCTTGACCCTGCGAAAGTCGCTGATCCGCTGGGAAACCTCGGTCGGGATGTCCCCGAGCGGGGGAGCGGAAACCGCCTGCTGCCGGGACACCATCGTGCGCCCGAGCACGTAGCCCAGGGAGGCGAGCGCGAGGGTGACGCCGGCGATCAGCGCACCCCTAGCCCGGCGTCGTCTCAACCTGCCCCTCCGACACGCAATTTCGATACCAAAACGCCCGAGGGCCGTAAAGAAACGGATCAGCGCGAAGGGACGACTTCGTCAGTCGAGGCGGGCCCCCCGCAGCCGCAGCGCGTTGCCGATCACCGAGACCGAGGACAGGGACATCGCCGCCGCCGCGACGACGGGGGAGAGCAGGATCCCGAACGAGGGGTAGAGCACCCCGGCCGCGATCGGGATGCCGAGCGCGTTGTAGACGAAGGCGAAGAACAGGTTCTGGCGGATGTTCCCCATCACCGCCCGCGACAGCTGGCGGGCGCGCAGGAGACCGCGCAGGTCGCCGCGAGGAAGTGTCACACCGGCGCTCTCCATCGCCACGTCGGCGCCCGTTCCCATCGCGATGCCGACGTCGGCCGCGGCCAGGGCGGGGGCGTCGTTCACCCCGTCGCCGGCCATGGCGACGATCCGACCCGAGTCCCGCAGCCGCCGGACGAGTTCCCCCTTTCCCGCCGGCAACACCTCGGCCTCGACTTCCTCGATGCCCAGACGGCGAGCGACCGCAGCCGCCGTCGAACGGTGGTCGCCGGTCGCCATGACGACCCGGACCCCGTCCGCCCGCAGGCGGGCGAGCGCCTCCGGCGTCGACTCGCGCACCGGGTCCGCGACCGCGACCAGCCCGGCCGGCCGCCCGTCGAGGGCGAGGAAGACGACGCTCGCGCCCTCGTCCCGGAGCGCCTGGGCACGCTCTTCGAGAGCACCCGGCTCGATGCCGCGATCGCGCAGCAGGGCCGCGCTTCCGAGGATCGCGACCGTCCCCTCCACCCGCCCGGAGACGCCGCGGCCGGGCACCGAGTCGAAGCCCTCGACCGGCGGCAGCGGGTCCGCCCCGCCCTCGGATCGCGCCGCGGCCGAGATGGCGTGCGCGAGCGGGTGCTCGCTCGGTGCCTCGAGGGCGCCGGCCACGCGGAGCACCCGCGCCCGGTCGGCGGCCGCGGACGCGACGACCGCGACGACCGCGGGGCGCCCCTCGGTGAGCGTCCCGGTCTTGTCGACGACGACCGTGTCCACCGAGGCGAGGCGTTCGAGCGCGGTCGCGTCCTTGAACAGCACGCCCGCGCGGGCGCCGCGGCCGACTCCGACCATGATCGACATCGGCGTCGCGAGCCCGAGGGCACACGGACACGCGATGATGAGCACGGCGACCGCGGCGACCAGCCCGTGGCCCATCGACGGCGGGGGGCCCCACGCCGACCACGCGAGGAAGGCGAGCAGCGCCGCCGCGAGCACCGCCGGCACGAACCAGCCCGCGACGGAGTCGGCGAGGCGCTGGATCGGAGGTCGACTGCGCTGTGCCTGCCCGACCAGGCGGACGATCTGTGCGAGCACGGTGTCGCGACCGACCTGCTCGGCGACCACGACCAGCGATCCCGTTCCGTTCATCGTGCCGCCGACGACCCGATCGCCCGTCGACTTCGCGACCGGCATCGACTCGCCGGTCACCAGCGACTCGTCGACCGCGCTCGCGCCCTCGACGACCCGGCCGTCGACCGGCACCTTCTCGCCCGGGCGCACGCGCAGGCGATCGCCGCGCGCGACCCGATCGAGCGGCACGTCCTCCTCGGTGCCGTCGGCACGCAGCCGACGCGCGAGCTTCGGCGCGAGGTCCGCGAGCGCCCGGATCGCGTCGCCGGTGCGCTCGCGCGCGCGCAACTCGAGCACCTGCCCGAGCAGCACCAGCACCGTGATGACGGACGCCGCCTCGAAGTAGACGGCGACCGAGCCGTCCGGCCCCCGGAAGGTCGCCGGGAAGAGCGCGGGAAGCGCCGTCGCGGCGATGCTGTAGACCCAGGCCGAGCCCGTGCCGATCGCGATCAGCGTGAACATGTTCAGGTGCCCGGTGCGGATCGAGGTCCAGCCGCGCGCGAGCAGCGGCCACCCGCAGCCGAGGACGACCGGCGTCGCGAGCAGCGCCTGCAGCCACGCCGAGGCGCGGTGCGGAACGATCGCGTGCAGGGCGGGCACCAGGTGGCCGCCCATCTCGAGGAGGAAGACCGGCAGCGCGAGCGCGAGCGCGACGCGCAGGCGGCGCGTCATGTCGGCGAGCTCGGCGGAGGCCGCCGCGTCACCCGCGCCGCCCGGCACGACCTCCTCCGGCTCGAGCGCCATGCCGCAGATCGGACACGCGCCCGGACGGGGCTCGCGCACCTCGGGATCCATCGGGCAGATCCACGCGACCGCGGCGTCGGGCGGAGACGAGGACGGCTGCGAGGCCGGCCTCGGCCGCTTCGGAGTCTCGGGCCGCTCGCCGGCGACGTAGCGGTCCCGGCAGCGCGGGTTGCAGAAGTGCCACGTGCGACCGTCGACCACGGCACTCGGCTTGCCGGCGCGCGTATCGACCTCCATGCCGCAGATCGGGTCGATCACGACGTGCGCGGGAAGCTCCGCTCGCTCGCCCGGGTCGGCCGCTCCGGTAGGGATCTCCTGCACCGGCTTCGACCCTAATGCTCCGGCTCGGCGGAGTCACGGCCGCGACCCGAAGGTCCGCGGCCGCGGCCCTCGGGTCGCGGCCGTCTCGTTGACACGCCGGTCGAGGCTCCCCTAAAGGGATGGTCCGAAGTCGTGCCCCGCGGATTCACCGAGGGGCCCTTTCCGGATCGGTCCGACTTCAGGAAGGACGGCGTCTTCGGTGTCGGTCGTGGTGCTCATCCCTGCGCGGTACGCCTCGACCCGGCTCCCGGGGAAGGCCCTCGCGGAGATCGCCGGCAAGCCGATGATCGCGCACGTCTGGCGTCGCGCGCGCGAGGCCCGCGGCATCGACCGGGTGCTGGTCGCGACCGACGATTCGCGCGTCGCCGCCGCGGTCGAGGACGAGGGCGGCGAGGCGGTCATGACGCGGCCGGACCACGCCTCGGGCACCGACCGGATCGCGGAGGTCGCGCGCGACCTCGCCGCGGAGATCGTGGTCAACGTCCAGGGCGACCTGCCGATGCTCGACCCCGGGCTGGTCGAGAGCGCGGTGGACGCGCTGCGGGGCGGCCCGGGCGCCGACGGGACGGCCCCCGTCATGTCGACGCTCGCGACCCCGCTCGAGCCGGCCGAGCGGGCGCGCGAGCAGGTCGTGAAGGTCGTGCTCGACCGCTTCGGCGACGCGCTCTACTTCTCGCGCCTGCCGGTGCCGTGGGGCGAAGGCGAGGCGGGGCTCAGGCACATCGGGGTCTACGCCTACCGCCGCCCCTTCCTGCTGGAGTTCGCCGGGCTGCCGCCGACGCCGCTCGAGCGGCGCGAGCGCCTCGAGCAGCTGCGGGTGCTCGAGCACGGACGACGGATCCGGGTGGCGGTCGTCGAGACCCGGGATTCGATGATCGAGGTGGACACGCCGGAGGACCTCGAACGGGTGCGCGCGATGGTCGCGACGCGCCCGCGGGCGGAAGCGACGGGGGGTGAAGCGATGCGGGCGCGTCATGGCTGACCGGAAGGCGAAGCGCGGCAAGACGAAGTTCATCTTCATCACCGGCGGCGTGGTGTCGTCGCTCGGCAAGGGGCTCGCGTCCGCGTCGATCGGTGCGCTGCTCGAAGCGCGCGGCCTCAAGGTCACGATGATCAAGATGGATCCGTACATCAACGTCGACCCCGGCACGATGAGTCCGTTCCAGCACGGCGAGGTCTTCGTGACCGACGACGGCGCGGAGACCGACCTCGATCTCGGCCACTACGAGCGATACGTCACGACGCGGATGGCGAAGAAGAACAACTTCACCACCGGCAAGGTGTACGACGCGGTCATCCGGAAGGAGCGTCGCGGGGAGTACCTGGGCGGTACCGTGCAGGTGATCCCGCACATCACCGACGAGATCAAGCGCCGCATCCTGGAGGGCGCCGAGGGCTACGACGTCGCGATCGGCGAGATCGGCGGCACGGTCGGCGACATCGAGAGCCTGCCGTTCCTCGAGGCCATCCGTCAGTTCCGCTGGGACGGCGGCCGCGAGAACGTGCTCTACCTGCACCTGACGCTCGTGCCCTACATCGCGACGGCGGGCGAAGTGAAGACCAAGCCGACGCAGCACAGCGTGAAGGAGCTGACCGGGCTCGGCATCCAGCCCGACATCCTCCTGTGCCGCACCGACCGGCCGCTCGACCCGAAGATCAAGGCCAAGATCGCCCACTTCTGCAACGTCGAGGAGAACGCGGTCGTCACCGCGCAGGACGTGCGCACGATCTACGAGGTGCCGCTCGCGCTGCACGCCGAGGGACTCGACGAGCGGATCTGCGAGAAGCTCAACATCTGGACCGGCACGCCGAACCTCTCGCGCTGGGAGAAGCTCGTCTCGACGATCAAGGACTCCGACGACGTCGTCCGGATCGCGATGGTCGGCAAGTACATGGACCTCTCGGACTCCTACAAGAGCCTGATCGAGGCACTCGTGCACGGCGGCGTCGCGAACGGCTGCCGCGTCGAGGTCGTCCCGGTCGACTCCGAGCGCGTCGAGTCCGAGGGCATCGGCGAGACCATCCGCTCGGCCGACGCGATCCTCGTGCCGATGGGGTTCGGCCCTCGCGGCACCGAGGGCAAGATCGCGACCGTGCGCTGGGCGCGCGAGAACGAGGTTCCCTACCTCGGCATCTGCTTCGGCATGCAGATGGCCGTGATCGAGTTCGCGCGCCACGTGTGCGGGCTCGATCGCGCGAACTCGACCGAGGTCGATCCCGAGACTCCCCACCCCGTCATCCACCTCATGTCGACGCAGAAGGACGTGACGGCCAAGGGCGGGACGATGCGGCTCGGAGCGTTCCCCTGCTCTCTCGCGCCGGGCTCGATCGCCGAGCGCATCTACGGGTCGCGCGAGATCTCCGAGCGCCACCGCCACCGCTACGAGGTCAACAACGAGTACCGCCCGACGCTCGAGAAGCACGGGCTCCGGCTCTCCGGCCTCTCGCCCGACGGGAGCCTCGTCGAGATGGTCGAGCTCGCCACGCACCCGTGGTTCGTCGCGGCGCAGTTCCACCCGGAGTTCAAGTCGCGCCCGCTCGACTGCCACCCGCTGTTCTCGAGTTTCGTGCGCGCGGCGCTCGACCACCGGGCCCGCGTCTCGGGCCTTCAGCGCCCGCTGCTCTCGGTCGCCGCGGGCGCGGCCGGGGCCTGACCGGGTGCCGTCCCCGGCGAGCGAGACGGTCCGCGTCGGCGGCATCCCCGTCGGCGGCGGAGCGCCGCTCGTGGTGCTCGCCGGCCCCTGCGTGATCGAGAGCCGCGACTCGGCGCTGCGCCACGCCGACGCGCTCGCCGCGCTCGCCCGCGCGCGCGGCCTGCCGCTCGTCTTCAAGTCGTCCTTCGACAAGGCGAACCGGACCTCGGTCTCTTCGTTCCGCGGCCCCGGCCGCGACGAGGGGCTCGCGATCCTCGCCGCGGTGCGCGACGCGACCGGGCTGCCGATCGTGACCGACGTGCACGAGAAGGAGGACGTCGCGGCCGTCGCCGAGGTCGCCGACCTGCTCCAGACCCCGGCCTTCCTGTGCCGGCAGACCGACTTCGTCACCGCGGTCGCCCGCGGCGGCAAGCCGATCAACCTGAAGAAGGGCCAGTTCCTCTCGCCGTGGGAGATGGTGCACGTCGTCTCGAAGGCGGTGGCGACCGGCAACCGCGACGTGCTGGTCACCGAGCGCGGCGCGAGCTTCGGCTACCAGAACCTGGTCTCCGACATGCGCTCGCTGGTCGTGCTCGCGGAGACCGGCTGCCCGGTCGTGTTCGACGCGACCCACAGCGTGCAGCTGCCCGGCGGCGCCGGCTCGGCCTCGGGCGGGCAGCGCGAGTTCGTGCCCGCGCTCGCGCGCGCGGCCGCCGCGGTCGGGATCGATGCGCTCTTCCTCGAAGTCCACGAGGACCCCGACCGCGCGCTCTCCGACGCGGCCACCTCGTGGCCGCTCGCGCGCTTCGGCGAGCTCGTCGACTCCGTCCGGGCGGTCGACGAGGCGCTGCGCGCGACCACCGGGCGACGGGAAGGCGCGTGAGCTCCGGACCGGAGGCGAAGCCCGCCGGACGGGCGACCGAAGGAGGCGGCGAGGCCGACCTCCGGGTCGCGCGCCGCGTCCTCGAGATCGAGGCCCGCGCGGTCCGCGAGGTCGGCGAGCGACTCGGCGAGAGCTTCTCGCGCGCGGTCGACCTGCTGCTCGCCTGCCGCGGCAAGGTGGTCGTGAGCGGGCTCGGCAAGTCGGGGATCGTCTGTCGCAAGATCGCGGCGACGCTCGCGTCGACCGGCACGCCGGCGCTCTTCCTGCACGCGGCCGAAGGGCTCCACGGCGACATGGGCATGCTCGCCCGCGAGGACGTCCTGCTCGCGGTCTCGAACAGCGGGCGCAACCCGGAACTGCTCGCCCTCCTGCCGCCCGCGCGGCGGCTGGGGCTGCCGGTGGTCGCGATCTGCGGCGACCCGGGCTCGACGCTCGCGCGCGGCGCCGACGTCGTGCTCGACGCCGGCGTCTCGGAGGAGGCCTGCCCGCTCGGTCTCGCGCCGACCGCCAGCACGACGGCCACGCTCGCCCTCGGAGACGCGCTCGCCGTCGCCCTGCTGGAACGTCGCGGCTTCCGCGACGAGGACTTCGCGAGCCTCCACCCCGGCGGCGTGCTCGGCCGCCGCCTGATGCGGGTGCGCGAGCTGATGCGCGCGGGCGAGCGGCTTCCGGTCGTCCGCGAGGACACGCCGCTGCCCGAGGCGATCCGGGAGATGTCCGCGAAGGGCCTCGGGATCACCTCGGTGGTCGACGGCGCGGGACTCCTGGTCGGCGCGGTGACCGACGGCGACCTGCGCCGCGCGATCCAGTCGCACGGCGACCTGCGCTCGCTCGCCGTGCGCCAGCTCATGTCGCGCGGACCGAAGACGATCGGCGCCGACGCGCTCGCGGAGCAGGCGCTCGCGCTCATGGAGGAGCACGCGATCAGCGCGCTGTTCGTGGTCGACCCCGAGGGGCGGCCCGAGGGCGTGCTGCACCTCCAGGAGCTCCTGCGCGCGGGCGTCGTCTGACGCGGAGCCGGGACGCCTCGCCCTCGCGGCGACGACGCCGGCTCGACGCTCAGAACCCGAACGACACGAGGCCCCGGTGCGCCTCCGCGTACCCGCGGGCGAACGCGAGCTGCGCCTCGCTCTGCGCGTGGATCTCGAACAGCGGCTCCCCCCGCGACACGACGTCGCCGACGGTGCGCAGGAGCCGGACTCCGGCCGTCGGATTCGCGGGCGCGCCGGCGTGCTTCGCGACCCGGGCGACGTGCCAGCAGTCGATCTCGCGGATGCGGCCGTCGGCCGGCGCCTCGAACACCCAGGACCAGGGCGGCGGCCCCGGCAGCTCGCGGCGGCCCTGCAGGTCGACGATCGCGTCGAAGGCGCGCTCCGCCGCGCCCGAGTCGAGCGCCTCCTGCGCCGCGCGGTAGCCGCGGGTCGGGTCGACCGCGCCCACGTGCTCGAGCAGGCGGCCGGCGAGGAACAGCGACTTCTCCCGCAGGTCGGCGGGCGCACCGGGCTCGCGTCGCAGCACGGAGAGCACGTCGAGCGCCTCGAACCGCGGGCCGATGCCCCGGCCGATCGGGCCGCGCGCCTCGGTGACGACGACGTCGAGCGCGAGGTCGACGGCGCGACCGACCTGGCGGAAGAGCTCCGCGAGACGGTCGGCAGCCTCCCGCGTCCGGATCTTGGCGGTCGGCCCGACGGGCAGGTCCAGCAGGGCGTGGGTCGCACCGGCGGTCTTCTTCTTGGCGAGGATCGAGGCGACCATCTGCGCCTCGGTGTCCATCTCCATCGGTCGTTCGACGGTGATCAGGATGTCGTCGGCGGGGGCGAGGTCGAGCGCACCGCCCCACGCGATGCAGCCGCCCGCGCGCTCCACCACGCGGTGCATGCGCTCGGCGCCGAGCGAGACGTCGGCGAGCATCTCCATCGTGTCCGCGGTGCCGGCCGGGCTCGTGATCGCACGCGAGGAGGTCTTGGGCACGCGGAGCCCGAGCGAGACCAGGATCGGCACGACGAGCATCGTCGTGCGGTGCCCCGGCACCCCGCCGACGCAGTGCTTGTCGGCGATCGGACCCGCGCCGAAGTCGAGCCGGTTGCCGGCCGCGATCATCGCGCGCGTGAAGTCGACCACTTCCTCGAGGTCGAGCGGTCGCATCGAGCAGGAGAGGACGAACATCGTGAGCTCGACCTTCGAGTAGCGATGACGGACGACGTCGGAGAGGATCGCGTCGAAGGCCGCGCGGTCGAGACGGCGGCCGGAGAGCTTGTCGCGGACGCGGTCGAGGCTCTTCAGCGCGGGCGCGAGGGTCGCGCTGATCTCGGTCCCCTCGGGCAGGCCCAGGTCGGCGAAGACCTCGTCGGTGAGCCCGATCTCGCTCGGTCGCAGGATCTCGTCCCGGCAGAAGTTCAGGACGGCCGTCACCTCGCGGCGCTCGCCCGTGGCCGGGTCGGTCCCGAGGACGACCACCCGGTCGAGCGGCTTGAAGCCGAGGTCGCCCTCGCGCACCGCCGCCTCGTGGACGACGACGATGTGCTCGCGCTGCGTGTCGAGCTGCAGGTGGCGGATGCGGAAGCCGGCCTTTCCCACCCCCCCCTCCTAGGCCGGGCCGAGGTGCGGCGCCAGCAGTCCCGCGACCGGGATCGCGTTCGTGCGGTGGACGATCGTGTCGCAGGAGACGACCCGGCCGACGCCCGAGGAGCGAAGCGCCGCGAGGGCCCCGCGCGCGAACACGGCGTGGACGACGACCGCGTCCACGCGATGCACGCCGGAGCCCAGCAATCGCTCCGCCGCCGCCGCGATCGTGCGGCCGCTGCTCGCGACGTCGTCGACGACGACCGCGCGGTCCGCGCGGACGCGGGGCAGCGTCACGCGCACCTCGCGGTCGCCGCGGCGGACCTTGCGACCGACGACCCAGCGCAACCCGCCCGCGGCCCGGGCGACCGCCTGCAGCGAGGCCGCGGACTCCTCGTCCGGCCCGACCAGCACCGTGTCGTCGCCGCCGCCCCCCGAGCGCAGGATCCAGCGGCCGATCGCCGGGGCGGCGGACACCGAGAGCGCGGGCACCGGGAACACCTGCGCCAGCGACCGGATGCGGTGGAGGTGCGCCTCGACGGTCAGCACCCGGTCGAAGGCTCCGCCCAGCATCGCCGCGACCGCCCGCTGCGAGATCGGCTCGCCGGCGTGGAAGACGGCGTCCTGGCGCATGTAGGAGAGGTAGGGAGCGACCAGCGTGACGCGGCGGGCCCCGGCGCGGCGGAGCGCGTCGGCCGCGAGGACGACCTCGACCAGCCGCTCGTTCGGCGCATCGAGCGGGCGCACGACGACCGCATCGCGGCCCGCCGGAGCGCGCACGCGCACGAGGCTCTCGCCGTCGGGGAAGCGGTGGAGATCGACGGCCCGCACTCCGGCCCCCGAAGCCCGCCCGAGCGCGCGGGCGAAGGCGAGCCCTTCCGGGAACGCGTGGAGGCGGCAATCCGGCAGGGCCATGGCGTCGGAGCGTGGCCGTCCGGGGGCTGGGAGGCAACCGCCATCGGGAATTTCCCCGGTGCGCGAGGGGGCGACAGGCGATAGTCTTCGCGGGACGGGCGGCCCCCCGCGACGGGCATCGCCCGCGGAACCCGCATGCGCCGACGGTCGGCATCCTCTCTCGTCCTGCTCGCGGCCTGGCTGTCGCTCGGCTTCGCGGCGCCCGTCCTCGCCGTCGGCGGGAGCCCGGGACTCGACGCGACGCCGACGGCGACGCCGGCCCCGACGCCGACGGCCACGGCTGACCCGACGCCCACGCCGACGCCCACGGCCGCTCCGACGCCCACGCCCACTTCCACCGCCGCTCCGACGCCCTCGCCCACGGCCGTGCCGACGGCGACCCCGGTGCCCACCCCGTTCCCGGACGCGCTCTGCGGCTCGTCGGTCTCGGGCGCGCTCGTACTGGTCGACGACGTCGACAACTGTCCCCACACGGGGCTCGTGCTCGGTTCGGGCGCAGTGCTGGACTGCGACGGCCACTCGATCACGGGTGCCGTCGGCGGCGACGAGGAGACCTGGGGCGTGCTGGTCGCGGACGCCGTCGGGGCCGAGGTCCGCAACTGCCGCGTGACCGGCTTCGGCCGCGGCATCCGCGTCGACGGCGGCAGCGCCAACCGCGTGATCGACAACGTCACGCCGTCGAACCTCCGCTACGGCATCGAACTCGCCGGCGCGACGCTCGGGAGCCGCGTCGTGGGCAACCTCGTCGAGGGAACCGGCGACGAGGGGATCCACGTCGGCACCGGCGCCGACGGCAGCGAGATCGTCGACAACGTCTCGCGCGGCAACGCCGCCGAGAACCTCTACGTGCTCGCGTCCGCGGGCGTCGTCGCGACCGGCAACGTGCTCGAGAGCCCGGGGCCCGGCAAGGCGAGCCTGTTCGTCAAGAACTCCTCGGGCGGCACCTACTCCGGCAACCGCGTGCAGGGTCTCGTCCACCTGCGCGGCGACTCGCACGACAACGCCTTCGATGGAACCGAGTCGACCGACCGCGGGTTCCGGCTCGAAGGCTGGCAGGAGAACGGCGGCCCGTGGGGCTTCCCGCACGACAACACCTTCGAGGGCGGCACGATCACCGGCGCGGACGTCTGCTTCGCGTTCGTGGGCGCCCACCACAACACGGCCGCCCACGTGATCGCGAAGGGCTGCACGCCGGTCGAGTCGTCGTCCACGGGCGGCCAGGATCCGGTCGAAAACGTCGTCCGGATCTGCGGCGACGGCGTGCCGGCCGGCGACGAGTCCTGCGACGCGGGGTCGTCGAACGGGGCGGCGAGCGGATGCTGCTCGAATGCCTGCGCGATCACGACGGGCTCGGTCTGCCGGCCGGCGGCGTCGGAGTGCGACGTGGCCGAGACCTGCGACGGGCTCTCCGGCTCGTGCCCGGCCGACGGCTTCGCGACGGCGGGCACGGCCTGCTCCCCGGACGGGCTGCCCTGCTCGAACGACGTGTGCGACGGCGCCGGCGCCTGCACCCATCCCCCGAGCGCCGCCGGCACGACCTGCCGAGCGGCGGCCGGCGCCTGCGACGCTCCCGAGACGTGCAACGGCTCGAGCCGCACCTGCCCGAGCGACAAGTTCGCGGTCTCGGGCTTCGTCTGCCGCGCCTCGACCGGCGCCTGCGACGTCGCCGAGAAGTGCAGCGGCACCTCGCCCGCCTGTCCGGCCGACGCGATGAAAACGGCCGGGACCGAGTGCCGGCCCGCGGCCGGCGGCTGCGACGTCGCGGAAGCCTGCGACGGCGCGACGCCCGGCTGCCCGGACGACGCGCTCCGAGCCGCGGACTTCACGTGCCGGCCCGCGGCCGGCCCCTGCGACCTCCAGGAGCGCTGCGACGGGACGAGCACCGCCTGTCCGGCCGACGCACTCAAGCCCGACGGCCGGCGCTGCAGCGACGACGACGCCTGCACGAGCGGCGACGTGTGTGTCGCCGGAGCCTGCACCGGCGCGCCCGTCACCTGCACGGCCTGCGAGACCTGCGACCCCGCGGTCGGCTGCGCCCCGGGGCTGCGCCCCGCGTGCGCGCCGGCGAGACCGGGCGGCGCGCGACTCCTGCTGCTCGACCGCCGCAACGACGCGCTCGACTCCCTGCTGTGGAAGTGGTCGGCGGACGCAGGCGTCTCGGCCGCGGACTTCGGCGACCCGACCGCCGAGGAGGACTACGCGCTCTGCGTGTTCGACCAGGCGGGCGGCGTGCCGCGACTCGTGCTCCGGGCGCAGGCGCTCGCGGGCGGCGACTGCGGCGGGTCGCCCTGCTGGACGACGACCGACACCGGGTTCCAGTACCGCGACCCGACCGCGCTGCCCGACGGGCTCGACGCCTTCAAACTCGACGCGGACGGCGGCGCCGGCACCCTGCGGGCGACGGGGCTGGGCACGAACCTGCCGATGCCCGAACTGCCCCTCGTGCCTCCGATCCTCGTGCAGGCCGTGTCGAGCGCCGGCGCCTGCTGGCAGGCGACCTACTCGAATCCCGAGGTCAACCGGAAGGTGAAGCTCCGGGCGTTCTCCGACTGACGCGCACGCGGGGTGCCGGGCACACGTGCCCGGCACCCCGCGGCTCGGTTCAGTCGAGCAGCGTCGACGACCGCCTCCCGAGGAAGGCGCGCGACGCGCTGCCGTAGACCTCGCCCCCGGTTCCCGAACAACGCAGCCCACGGTTGTAGCTGCGGCAGTCCTCGGAGGCGGCCACGCGGTCCGTGCCGAGCACCGGCGTGCCGGGATCGAGCGTCAGGCCGACGCTGATCGGCCCGCGGAACGGCGCCGCCAGCGCCCGCTCGCGCAGGCGCGCGGACACGAGCCAACTGCGCAGGTCGGGGTCCGAGGACGGCAGCGGCCGCAGGTCGATCGCGTCGTAGGGACGCGTCGTACGACGGCAGCGGACGACGCCGTTGCTGAGCCGCCTGCACAGCGAGGCCGGCCAGGCCGCGTGGGCCTCGAGCTCGATCGTGTCGCGCAGCCACAGCCAGGCGCCGCCGGTCGCGGCGATCGAGCGGGGCCCGAGGAACTCCGCCTCCACCTTCACGAGACCGTTGGGCCGCAGCGTCGAGGTCGAACGCCGGACGTCGACCGTGCGGATCCGCAGCGAACCGTCCTGCGAGTCGCAGGCGTCGCCCGTGCCGTCCTGGTCGAGGTCGGACTGGCCCGGGTCCGCCACCGCGGGACAGACGTCGTCCACCTCGCAGACGCCGTCGCCGTCGGCGTCGCCGCCGCCCGGCTCCTCGCAGGCACCGGCCCGGCAGGACGACGCGAGCGAGCAGGCGCTGCCGCACGCCCCCCCGTCGGGCTTCGGCGGGGCGACGCAGCCCGAACGCGGCTCGCAGACCTCCGCCAGTGCGCACTCGGTCTCGCCGCCCGTGCACGCGAGCGTGCCGCTCGACACGCAGGCACCGGAACTGCAGGTGTCGCCGGTCGTGCAGGCGTTGCCGTCGTCGCAGGCGGCGCCCTCCTCCAGCGAGGCGCACGTCGGCACGTCGCGACGGCGGACCTGGGCGAAGGCGACGTCCGGGTCGCCAAGGCTGCCGTCGGTCCAGGCCGCGTAGAAGTTCGGGCCGTCCGCGGCGAGCGCCGTGAAGCGGCCCATGTTCGGGTAGTCGTCCCAGGCGACGGCGGAGGTCCAGTCGACCGTCGAATCCGAGATGCGGACGCCGGGAACGAAGCTCGCGCCGCCGTCGATCGACATCGAGAGGAAGGCGTCGAGCGAGCCCAGGGGCCCGAGCTGCGTCCCCAGGAAGAGGATGCCGACCTGACCGTTCGTCGTGCTGGTCGCGACCGAGGGCAGGAACTGGTCGTTGCCCTCGGGATCGTGGTTCACGCGCACCGGCGCGCCGAAGCTCGCCCCGCGGTCGGTCGAGCGCGCGACGAAGACGTCGCGCACGGCCGCACCCGGCGACTCCGCCGCGTGGAAGGCGACGTAGACGCTGCCGGCGTTCGGTCCGGCGCTGCGGTCCACGGCCAGGTTCGGGATCGTCGGCAGGCCGTAGGAGTAGCCGAGGGGGTCGGCCGACGCGGGCACGAAGTCGGCGACCTTCACGGCCGCGGGGAAGCTCGCGCCGACGGTCTTCGAGGTCGACAGCTCGAGGAGGTGCGCCCCGGTGAGCTGCTGGTAGGCGCCCCACGCAACGTGGATCTCTCCGCCCAGGTTCGCGGCGACTTGCGGCACGCCGAGGTCGGTGTAGATCCCGGCCGAGCGCACGGCGACCGGCGCCGTCCAGGTCGTACCGTTCGTCGACTTCGAGAAGCGGATCGCGCGGCTGCCCGGCAGGACGTCGAGCCACGCGAGCAGCGCGGTCCCGGAGGTCGGATCGCACCCGATCGAGGGCCCCTGGACGCCGTCGCCGCGGGCCACCGTCACCGGCGCGCCCCACGACAGCACGCCGTTCGCGAGAGTCCCGGCCGAGACGGCGACCGCGCGCTGGTCCGGGGTGGACGTGCAGGTCGCGAGCCGGATCTGCCAGGGCCCGAGGTCGCCGCTCAGGACGAGGTAGTAGTTCTCGCTCGCCGGCACCTGGAAGCGCATCGGGCTCCAGGCCGGGTTCCCCGCGACGACCTCGGTGACCCCGTCGGCGCGGAAGACGCGCACCCAGCGGTAGGCCGTGTCGCCGGACTCGACGGTGAGCCAGGACCCCGCCGTGGCGGAGAGGATGAACACGTCGAGCGGGTCGCCGATCGTGAAGGAGCCCTCCAGCGCGTCGCCGACGATGTAGGCCTTCGCCTGGTCGATCGTGTCGTTGGGCTCGACCTCCGCGACGACGGAACCGCCCGCCGCCGTGGGGCAGCCCGTGCCCATCTCGCTCGCGTAGAGGAAGCGGCCGCCGCAGGACGTCACGCTCGGCTCGCCGCCGAACGTGCTGCCGTCCGCGGGCGCCGGCAGCCCGCCGCCGTCGACCCAGGTCGCGCCGCCGTCGGTGGACCAGGCGTAGCCCGAGCGGCCCTGGGTGGGGACGAGCGGCGCGAACGGCCCGGGCACGATGCCGCCCGAGCGGCCCGCCGAGTCGTTGAACCCGACGACGAAGTTCGCCCCCTGTCGCGCGATCGACGGCTGGGCCTGGGTGCAGCCGGTCCCCCAGCAGGACTCGCCCGAGGGGTCGTTCACGAGCACGGGCGAAGAGGCGAACTGCCCGAGCGTCGGCCCGGCCGTCGCGAGAAGGAGGGTGGCCGAGGAGAGGAAGAGTGAGAGGATTCTGTTCACGGGAGCCTCCGTTCCGGTCGACACGTCGAAATTTCGCGCCCTTTCGGGTACCGCGGACGAGGAGTCGTCACAAGGGGGTCTCGGACGCGCCCGAGAGGAGAGCGCGCAGCCGCTCCACCGCCCGGATCCAGTCGTCGTGGTCGACGAGGATGCCGTGCATCCCCAGCCGCTCGGCCGCGGCGACGTTGCCCTCGAAGTCGTCGAGGAACACCGCGCGCGACGGTGCGACGCCGCCGAGCCGCTCGAGCGCGAGCTCGAAGATGCGGGGGTCGGGCTTTCGCAGGCCGATTTCGTGGGAGTCGACGATCGCGTCGAAGAGCTCGTCCACCGGCAGCATCGCGCGCCAGCTCTCGCCGAACTCGCGCACGTTGTTGGTCACGATCGCGCTCTTCAGCCCCGCGTCCCGCACCTCCCTCGCGACCGCCACCATCTCGTCGCGGATGCCGGCCCGCACCAGCGTCGCGAAGGCGTCGAACAGGTCGATGCGGTACCCCGCCGCCTGCGAGAGGTCGAGGATCTCCTGGCGGGTCGTCGCGAGGTCTATATCCCCCCGCTCGAGCCGGTGCCACGGATGGTCGGTGTCGGCGTCGTAGCGCCCGAAGACGAGTTCCATCACCCCGTCGTCCGGGATGCCGGCCTGCTCGCCGAAGGCTCGCACCGCCGCGAAGGGCGAGTCGAGGAAGACGCCGCCGAAGTCGAAGAGCACGGCCTCGGGGCGGGAGCGGTTCGCCATGACCCCGGGGAGTGCGCGATCCGGCGCCGCGAGGCAAGCGGAGGCGCGAACCCGGGCCACGGCGGCCTCGCGGGCGAATCCCGCTTGCCGTGTCCTCGGGGCCTGCGATAGCCCCGGCCGCGGAGGTTCCCATGCCAGCGACGCTCGCCCCGACCCGCCACCCCGATGCCGTCCGCGACGCCTGTCCCGTCGCGATCGGGCTCGCCCTCCTGCTCGCCGTCGCCGCCGGGTGCGGACAGGTCGGCTCGGACCCGGCCCCGCTCGTCCCGACCCCGCGGCTCGAGGGCCCGATCACCGCGGGCCGGCCGGCCTTCGTGGCGGGCACCGCGATCGACCTCGCCGGCGTCGGATACGAGCAGTCCGAGTGGTTCCTCTCGGGGACGGCGCGAGCGTTCGAGCCCAACGGCCCGCTCGGTTCCGACGGCCGCTGGGACGTCTCGCCGGGCGCGACCGCCGACTTCCGCACCCGCATCCTCGTCTACCGCCCGGCCGACCCGGCGCGCTTCGACGGCACGGTGGTGGTCGAGTGGCTGAACGTGAGCGGCGGGCTCGACGCGGCGCCCGACTGGATCGGGCTGCACACCGAGCTGATCCGCTCCGGCCATGCCTGGGTGGGCGTCTCGGCGCAGTACGTGGGCGTCGAGGGCGGCTCGTCCGTGCTCGGCGGGAGCTCGACGAGCCTGAAGAACGTCGACCCGGTCCGCTACGGATCGCTGGTCCACCCCGGCGACTCGTTCTCCTACGACATCTTCTCGCAGGCGGGCGCGGCGCTGCTGCGACGCGAGGGACCCGACCCGCTCGGGGGACTGCGCCCCGCGCGGCTCGTCGCCGCGGGCGAATCGCAGTCGGCCTTCCGCATGACGACCTACGTGAACGCGATCGATCCGGTCGCGCGCCTCTTCGACGGCTTCTTCGTCCACAGCCGGGGCGGCGGCAGCGCGCCGCTCGTGCAGCCGCCGGTCGGCGACGTCGCGATGCCCGCGTCGGTCCGGGTCCGCGACGACCTGCGCGTGCCCGTGCTCACGGTCCAGACCGAGACCGACCTGCTCGGGCTCCGCTTCCTGCCCGACCGGCAGCCCGACGGCCCGCGTTTCCGCCTGTGGGAGATCGCGGGCACGGCACACGCCGACGTGTACACGCTGTTCGTCGGCTTCTCCGACCTCGGCGACTCGCCCGAGGCGGCGGCGGTGATCGTGAACGCGGAGCCGATCCCCGGCATCATCCGCTGCGAGAGCCCGGTGAACTCGGGCCCGGCCCACTTCGTGCTGAAGGCCGCGTTCGCCGCTCTCGACCGCTGGGTGCGCGGGGACGAGGCGCCGGCCCACTCCCCGCAGATTGCCGTGTCGGGCTCGCCGGCCGCGATCGAGCGCGACCGCTTCGGCAACGCGAAGGGAGGCATCCGCACCCCGCACCTCGACGTGCCGATCGCGACTCTCTCCGGCGAGGGACAGACGGGCGGAGCCTTCTGCGCGCTGTTCGGCACCACGGTTCCGTTCGACGGCGCGACGCTGCGCTCGCTCCACGGCTCGGAGGCCGCCTACGCGGCCGCCGTCCGCGAGTCCGCGGCACGAGCGGTCGGCGAGGGATGGATCCTGCCGGCGGACGAGCCGCTCTTCGGCGCGGCCGCCGATCTCGTCCGTTTCCCCGGCTGACCGAAATTCGATCCGCGACGCGGCGGCGCAGCCGGACTTCGCGCTCCCCCGTCGACATCGACATTCCGCAGCATTCCCGGAGCTTCCACCGACCGCTCGACGCGGCCGACCCGGCGGTGCCCCCCGGGTCGAGACCCGTTCCTTGACCGGAGAACGACCATGCTCCCTTATGGCGGCACGCCACACCTGCGGGCGATCTTCGCAGGCCACACGGAAAGGGAGATGGGCAGCTCATGGGTCTCTTCGATTTCGTTCGGAACATCGGGA
Organism: Alphaproteobacteria bacterium; assembly: GCA_017853315.1. Lineage (GTDB taxonomy): Bacteria > Desulfobacterota > Binatia > UBA12015 > UBA12015 > REEB422. The sequence goes on along the minus strand of JAFMJW010000001.1, from coordinate 39,640 downwards.
ACAAGTTGTTCGGGTCGGACGCCTCGGCCGAGGACGCGGCCGGGAAGATCCAGAGGGAGGTCTCGGACGCCGGGCTCGGCATCGAGAACCTGCAGGTGAAGTACGACCCGTCGAGCGGCAACTGCGCCCTCTCGGGCACCTGCCCGTCGGCCGAGGTCATGCAGAAGGCCGTGCTCATCGCCGGCAACGTGCACGGTGTCGCGAACGTCGACGTGACGAACCTCGACCTCGCGGAGGCACAGTCGATCGCGGCGGCGGCCGACGACAACGTCGAGTACTACGTGATCGTCTCGGGCGACAACCTCTCCAAGATCGCCAAGCACTTCTACGGCAACCCGAACCTCTACACGAAGATCTTCGAGGCGAACCGCGAGGTCATCAAGGACCCGAACAAGATCTTCCCGGGCCAGAAGATCCGCATTCCTCGGGCGGCCTGAGCACGGCCGTGCGACTCGCCCGGGGGATCGCTCATCGCGCGATCCCCCGGGCCCTCTTCGCGGGCACGACGGTCGCCGTCGCGACCGCCACCCCCTCCCGCGCCGCGCTCGCGTTCGGGCCCGGCGCGATGGACGGACTCCGCGCGGTCGTGCTCGCGTCGCTCGCGGTCTGGCTCGGAGCGTTCTTCGGGGCCATGGCGGCCGTGATCCGTTCGACCGGGACCGGGATCGATGCGATGCCGCGCGCAGCCGGCGCCGCCGCGCTCTGCGCCGCCGCGACGAGCCTGATTGCCGGGCTCCTCGCTCGCGTTCCGGACCAGTCCCCGGTCGCGACCGCGATCGGGCTTCTGCTCGCGAATCTCGCTCCGACGGCGATCGCCGGAGGACTCGGCGCCGCGGCGGGCGTCCTCGGGCGCTCGGTGCGCCGTCGGCCCCCCTCCGGCGACTGATCGCGCCGGGGCCGCGGGCGCGAGCCCGGTCTTCCCGAAGTCGCCTCTGGACGGGGGCCTGCCCCTCCGTCACGGTCGGGCAGTCCAAGCGAGGAGAGCCATGAAGGGTTTCGGAACGAGAACGTCCAGCATCGCCGCCGCGGCGACGTTCGTGCTCGCCTCGGTGCTGTTCACCACCGGGCCAGCGCGCGCCGTCTCCGAGGAGAGCATCGTTCGAGACGCGTGCCTCCGAACCTGGTTCGAAGGGCTGACCGCCGAGGACGCGAGGAGTGTCGTCGGTTCCTCCGGCGTGCCCGTGCTGCTCCGCCTGCTCGCCGACCCTTCGTTCCCCCGGCGCGACAACGTGGTCGCCTTCCTCACCCACCTCGGTGGTGCCGAGGCGACGCCGGCCCTGCTCGCGTTCCTCGCCTCCCCTCCCGCCGGAGCCACCGCACCGGAGGAGGACCGGGCCCTCCTGCTCGCGCCGCAGGCGCTCGGGTACATCGCCGGGCGAGGCGATCGCGCGGCTCTCGCGGCCCTCCTCGACCTGGCCGACGACGGCCGGGGCGCGGAGGGAGCCGCCGCGGCCTCTCCCCACCCCGACATGCTCACCGACCTGCGCGCGATGGCGCTGCGCGGGCTCGCCTTCGCCGGAGACGCCGCGGCACGGGCCGCGCTCGAGCGGAGCGCCACGGCGGGATCGCGCGACGCGAACGCCGAGGCGCTGCAACGCGCGGCGGCCCAGTCGCTCGCGCTGCTCGACGGCGGGACCGACGCCGCGGCCGAAGCGACGGCGCCGACCGCGGGCGGCGAGGCCGCGATGTCGATCGACCCCTCGATCCTGGACCACGCGGCGCGCGCGCAGGAGGCCGCGATCACCTGGGGCAACCACGTCGCGGTCACGAACCCGATGACGGCCGAGCAGCTCGACGCGGTCCTCTCGCGTGCGAGCCTCATGGCCGGTCGCTCCGACTTCGAGGGAGACGTCGCCTGCTGCGCCTCGATGGCACGCTCGGGCAGCGCCGGTTCCTTCGGCACCGCCGGCGACGGCCTCGACGTGATCGACGACTCGACCGAGCTGCGCACCGTGCTGGGCAGTCGCGCGGGGCGGTTCAAGGTCGTCCGCGCGATCAACTACTGCGGGGGCCCCGGCGTGAACGTCGTGGGATGCGGCAACATCGGCGGCAGCGGGATCGCCGTCGTGCGCTACCCTTCGAGCGCGTCGATCGAGGCGGCGATCTGGGTGCACGAGTTCGGCCACAACGTCGGGCTGTCCCACAACCCCGCCGGGTCGCCCTGGATCATGGCGGCCTTCCTGACGAGCTCTGCCGTCGGCCTGAACCAGGCCGAGTGCGACGCCTACCAGTCGCCGGCGACCGGGAGCGCGGTCGACCAGGTCGACGTCGGCGCGTGTGCGGACGGCGACGCGGACGCGGTGCAGGACGCGGTCGACAACTGCCCGACGGTCGCGAACACGACCCAGGCCGACGGCAACCAGAACGGCATCGGCGACGTCTGCGAGTGCGCGGGCGGGCCGTGCGGCTGCGGCAACGGCACGGTCGACCCGGGCGAGGAGTGCGACGACGGCAACGCGATCGACGGCGACGGCTGCACGGCCGCCTGCACGATCTGCGGCAACGGCGTGGTCGCCGCCGCGGAGGACTGCGACGACGGCAACCTCCAGGACGGCGACGGCTGCAGCGCCTCGTGCCTCGCCGACTGCCCGACGAGCCCGCCGGCCGGCTGCGCGGGCGCCGGCACCTCGAGCATCACGATGAAGGACATGTCGCTCGGGACCCGGCTCGTCGACTGGAAGTGGAGCCGCGGCGATGCGACCTCGATGGCCGACATGGGCTCGCCGCGCACGAAGGGCGCGTGGGTGGGCTGCCTCTGGTCCGCGGGGAGCCTCGCGATGAGCGCTCGCATCCCCGCCGGGCCCGCGTGGCAGGAGAAGCCGCGGGGCTGGGCCTACAAGGACACCCGCGGCACCTGGGCCGGTGCGACGAAGGTCCTCCTCCAGGAGGGCATCGCGGGCCGCTCGAAGGCCCAGCTCCAGCTGAAGGGCGTTCGCGTTCCGATGCCCGCGCTCGAAGCGCTCGCGGCGCCGCTCGTGCTGCAATTGCGGGGCGACTCCACCTGCCGCGTGTCGACCTTCGCGGGGCCGTTCGCGAAGCAGGCCCCCGAGCGGCTCGTCGCCAAGACGATCGTCCGCTGACGGGCGCTCAGTCGTCGACGGTCGCGAGGCGCCCGGTCTTCTTCGCCCAGCGGGTCGCCGCCCAGGCGGCCGCGAGGAGGAACCAGGCCGCGACCAGCCGCTGGATCGCGACGCGACTCGCGTCCGCCCCGAACCAGTGCAGCCGCTCGACGATCATGAACACGACCGCCGTCGAGGTCCACGCGAAGAAGGTGCCGTAGTCCTTGCGCAGCGCGCGCTTCCACTCGAAGCGCATGGACGACGTCGTCTCGCGGAGCCCGCGCAGCGAGGGCAGGAAGCGGTTCACGCGGCGGCAGTAGTCGTCGTACTCGGCACCGAAGCGCCCGGAGAGGAATCGCTCTTCCGCCCGGACGATCGCGTGGATCCCGAGCAGCATGACGGGCAGCACGAGCAGGGTGACGAAGGCCGAGTTCCAGAGGATCGCGAGGCCGACCAGCAGGAGGAAGTTGCCGACGTACATCGGGTTGCGACTGTGGGCGTAGAAGCCCTCGACGACCAGCTTCGGCGCGTCGATCTCCTTGTTGGTGCCGCCGCGCTTGATGTAGGCGAAGCCGATCACGGCGAAGCGCAGCGCCTGGCCGACGGCGCAGACGAGCAGCCCGAGCGCGTCCTGCCACCGGTCCGCGGCCGGGTCGCCGAGGAACGGACGGGGCTTCGCGAACACGAGCAGGAGGATTCCGCAGAGCGGCGCGAGCAGGTCGCGCCAGCCGAAGACGAAGCGGCCGATCCGGTCGTGGAGGCCCCCGGGGGGACTCGCGGCGGACGAACTCACTTCACCGCCACCAGGCCGCAGAAGTTGTACCACTTGAAGAAGATCTCGGGCTCGCGGAAGCCGGCGCCGCGCAGGAGCGCGACGTTCTCGTCGAGGCGGTAGGGAATGAGCACGTTCTCGAGCGCCTCGCGCTTCTGCGCGATCTCGGTCTCGGAGTACCCGTTGCGCCGCTTCATGTCGTAGTAGTGCTTGATGAAGAAGCGGTTCATGAGCGTCTCCCCGGCGAGCACTTTCTCGACGACGATCAGGCAGCCTTGCGGGTTCAGGCCGTCGTAGATCGCCTTCATGAGGCGCTCGCGGTGGAGCGGACGCACGAACTGCAGGGTGAGGCAGAGGATCACGACCGACGCGTCGTGGATGTCGAGCCCGGAGTGGAGGTCGCGCCGCTGGAGCTCGTAGCGGCGGGGGAAGCCCGACGCCTCCATGATCTCGCGGCCGCGGTCGAGCATCGCCTGCGAGTCGTCGATCCCGACGAAGGTGACGTCGCGCTCGAGGTCCGAGAGGCGGCGGAAGGTCGCGCAGGTCGAGCACCCGAGGTCGTAGACGTTGGTCCCGTCGACCGCGAAGTCGCCGACGAGCTCGGTGATCATCCGCTGGATCTCGGCATAGAAGGGGACGGAGCGATCGAGCATGTCGTCGAAGACCGCCGCCGTCTCCTGCCCGAAGGAGAAGTCCGAGACGATCGGCTTCGGCACCAGGTAGATCTCGTCCCGCTTCGTCATGGCTCCTCCCGTGGGGCCGCCTTCGGGGCCCGACCGCGGCCCGCGGCTGCCCGGGCGCCGACCCCGGCGCCTCGGCCGGTCGGCGACCGCCGGCCCCCCGGGGGTCCTACCAGCCGGCCCACGGCCGGACCAATGCGCCGCAGGACGGGTCGGGACCGACAGGCCCGCGATCGGGGGGCGGAGCCACCCCGCCCCCCGATCGCGAAATTCGCTCCCCTGCCGTCGGCGAGGATGCTAGGAGGATCGGACATCTGGAAGGAGCGCCCTCGGGCCGCTCCGGGAGGTTTCCCCTTGAATCGATCGACCTCGAGTCCCGGTCCCGCGGCCCGCCGCGCGGCGACCGCAGCCGTCGTGCTCGCGTCCGCGCTGCTCGGCCTGCCCGTCCGTGCGAACGCCACCGTCGCCGCGGACGTGTGCCAGGCCGGCTGGACGGCCGGCACCACGTGCAACATCTCCGGCCTGCCGGTGGTGACCGTGCCGAGCACGCTCGACTTCGGGGCCTCCGACGTCGTCGTCACGACGAACTCGCTCCTGACGCTCGCCGCCGGCGGCATGACGCGAGCGGTCGACATGATCGCCAAGTCGGTCACGTTCCAGGCGAAGTCCGGGATCTTCGGCAACGGCGACGACGCCGTGGTCACGATCACGGCGACCGACGGCAACATCGAGATGCAGTCGGCGAGCAGCAACATCTCGCGCATCAACCTGAGCGGGCTGAACGCCGGCTACCTGAGCCTGAGCGCGACCGGCCGCGTGGTCCTGAACGGCCTGATCGACGTGAGCGCTTCCGGCAGCGATTCCGCGGCCGGCACGGTCGACATCACGGCCGGCGCCGACGTCCAGGTCGAGCGCGACATCTCGGCGGGCGCCGCGGGCACCTTCGCCTTCGGCGGCGGGATCGACATCGCGGCGGCCACGGGCGTGACGATCGGCGGCACCAACGGCGGCGCGCTCGACACGTCGGGCCCGGGCAGCGGCGGCGCGGTCAGCATCTTCACCTCGGCCGGCTCCATCACGACGAGCAGGAGGATCTCGGCCGACGGCGGCAACCCCGACGGCTACGGCGGCTCGATCGACATCACGAACGACCAGGGACCGATCACGATCGGCGGCGCCCTCTCCAGCAACGGCGGCTCGGGCATCGAGTTCCAATGCGGCGACGGCGGCGACCTGACCCTCGATTCCGGGGACGCGATCGCGATCAACGCCGACGTCACGCTGAACGGCGGCACGGCCTGCGGCGGCGGCTACATCACGGTCTACGCGATCACGACCTTCACCCAGGCGACGGCGACGGCGATCGACGCGGTCGGCCCCGGAACCGGCGACTACGCCGGGTTCGGCGGGACGATGGACGTCTACGCCGAGGGCAGCACGCTGCTGCGCACCGTCAACCTGACCGGCAACGGCGGCGGCGGCGCGGCGGACATCCATTCCACCTACGGCACGATCACGCTGTCCGGCGTCCTGAAGACCAGCATCTCGGGCACCATCACGCTCGAAGCGTGCAACGTGAACATCACCTCGACCCCGGCGGGCAACGCGGACTCGCGGTCGGCGGGCACGAACACGATCACGGCGAGCCAGTCGGTCACGATCGCGGGCCAGATGCTCGCGGGCTCGAGCGGAGGCGTGAACGTCATCCGGATGCGCAGCGGCGCACCGACGCTGACCGGAAACGTCACCCCCGCGGCGACGGTCACGGTCGACGGGACGATCCCGGCCTGCCCGGCGGCCCCGACGCCCACGCCCACGCCGACGCCCACCCCGACGCCCGTTCCGACGGCGACCCCGACCCCGACGCCGGTCCCGACCCCGACGCCGGTGGCGACCCCGACGCCGGTGGCGACCCCGACGCCGGTCGCGACTCCGACGCCGTTCGACATCATCTTCTTCGACAACTTCGAGTCGGGGAACCTGAACAAGTGGACGAAGGTCTCGGACAAGGCGCCGCCGCCGCACATGTACGTGTCCCCGCTGGCGGCGTTCACGGGCACCGAGGGCCTTCTCTTCAGTCCGGAGGGACTGCCGCCGCCGTCGAACAAGGCGAAGCTGTGGGTGAAGGACACCTCGCCCGCGCTCGAGGATCGCTACCGGGCGCGCTTCTTCCTGAACCTGAACACGCTCTCGGTGCCGACGAGCCGCGTCCTGCGCATGATGACGGGTCGGCTCGCGGGCGACCCGGCAGCGCGGCCGTTCGAGCTTCGCCTGCAGTACACGGCGCCGAACAGCTGGCAGATCTTCGGCATTGCCCGCAGCAACGGCGACGCCGCGAATTTCCCGACCGCGAAGATCCCGCTCGTGAAGCCGGGATGGTCGGCGATCGAGATCGACTGGGTGAAGGCGACCGGGCCGGGCACGAACGACGGCTCGTTCACCCTGAAGGTGAACGGGACCACCCAGTCGGTGAGCGGCGTTCCGAACGACCAGGTGTTCATCGACGGCATCCAGCTCGGCTTCCTCGGCGGGCTCGGCCTGTCCGCGACCGGCACCGTCTTCATGGACGACTTCGAGTCGCGGGCCCAGTCGGACTTCCCGCCGGTCGCGCCGACGCCGACGCCCACGCCCTGACGCGGGACGCACGGCCGCGGCGCTTCGTGCCGCGGTGAACTTTCGGAAGGCCCGCCGGGAGACCGGCGGGCCTTCCGCGCTCGGGCGCCCGCGACCGACCCGCGCACGGGACGCCGAATGACGTCCCGCGCGCGGAGGCCGGCCCGGTGCGATCGGGCGCCACCTCGCCACTCGCCCGTGGAGGCGCCTTGGTGCCACGCCGGGATGCCGCTATGAGCGGGGAATGCCCCGGTCCATCGAACACGCGGCGGTGGACGCGATCCCGCGCGGGGCGCCCGGCCCCCGACGTCCGATCGTCGACGTCGTCCCGGGTGCCGACGTGCGCAGGCGGGAGAGGCGACTCGCCTGGACCACGATCGCGATCATCCTGACGCTGGGCACCGCGACGACGATCCTCGTCCTCTCGGGCCGGCTCCGGGTGGCGACGGGGGCGGTCTCGCCGGCGCGGATCGCGCTCGAGTGCGCGGCCTGGCTCGCGATCGTCGAGACCTACCTCTACGGCCTGCACCGCCTGATGCACACGCGCCGGCTGTTCCGCTCGGTACACCGGCTGCACCACCTCTCCGCCGCGACCGATGCCTGGACGGCGCTCTCGCTGCACCCCGCGGAGGCGCTCGCCGCCTTCGGCATCTTCCCCGTGCTGGTCGCGCTCCACCCGGTGCACGTCGCGACGATCGTGGCCGTGTCCGCCTTCATGATCACGGCGCTCGTCGCGACCCACGTGAACCACGAGCCGGTGCCGCGGGGCTGGCACCAGAGCGCGCTCACCTCCTGGCTCACGACCCCGCTCGTGCACGTCGCCCACCACGCCGACGCGCGCGTCAACTTCGGGGCGGCGACGACGCTGCCCGACCGGCTCTTCGGCACCCACCGCGTCGACCTCTCGTGGTACGACCGCGGCCGGGAGCCCGCTTGGCGGCCGCCCACGACGGGTGGTAGCGGACGCGCATGATCGCCAAGCCGTTCGCCGCCGTCCTCGGTCTCGCCGCGACCTGCGTCCTGCAGGCTTGCGCGGCCCGCGCGACCGCGAGCCCCACACCGGTCCCGGTCGCTCCCGCGGCTGCACCGACGGTCGCGGTCGCGGCGCTCCCGGACCTGGCCCCGATCGCGGGCACCGCGTGGACGCTTTCCGACCTCGACGGCAAGGCCGTGGCGGCCGGGGAACGCCGGCCGACGCTCGCCCTCGACGGCGCGCGGGCGGCGGGATTCTCGGGCTGCAATCGCTGGGGAGCGGAAGTCGTCGGGTCCGGCCCCGGCTCCTGGAAGCTCGGCCCGATCGCGGGGACGCGGATGGCCTGCGAGGAGGCCGAGATGAAGCTCGAACGGGAGTTTCTCGACGCCCTCACGTCGTCGAGCTGGTGGAAGGTCGAGGACGGACGCCTCCTGCTCGGCGGGCCGGACGGCAAGACCCGGCTCGCCTTCACGGGCCAGCCACAGCGCTGAGGGCGGCCGGATGGGCCCGGCCGACTCCCGAACGATCGAGCTGCCGCCCGACCTCTCCGCCCTCGAGCGGCTGGCCGGGTTCCTCGAGACCTTCGGCACGGACCACGGGATTCCGCCGGGACCCCTCCTCCAGGTCAACCTCGCCCTCGACGAACTCCTGACGAACGCGATCACCCACGGAGGCTCCACCGAGCCGATCGAGGTCGAGGTCGGGCTCGACGGAACCCGGCTCCGGGCGGAGATCCGGGACCGGGGCCGGCGCTTCGACCCCCTCCGGGACGCCCCCCCGCCCGACCTCGATTCCCCCCTCGAAGAGCGCCGGATCGGGGGGCTCGGCATCCACATGGTCAAGAAAACGATGGATTCGGTCGATTACGAATGGACGGGGGACCAGAACCGGGTCCGGATCGAGAAACGGCTCGATCCCCCCCCGGCGGGCCGCGGCCCGAGGAGCGACGGATGAAGATCGAAGCGGAACAGGTGCGCGGAGCGACGGTGCTGCGGGCGTCGGGGCGACTCGACGGCACGGCGACCGCCGACTTCGAGAAGGCGGTGATCGACGCGATGGCCGCCGCCGGGGGCGCTCGCGTCGTCGTCGACATGAAGGGCGTCGAGTACGTGAGCAGCGCGGGGCTGCGCAGCCTGCTGCTCGCCGCCAAGCGCGCGAAGGGAGCCGGCCAGCCGTTCTCGGTCGCCTCGCTCTCGCCCGCGGTGAAGGAGATCTTCGAGATCAGCGGGTTCGGCAGCATCATCCCGACGCACGCCCGCGTGGAGGACGCGCTCGGTGCCTGAAGCCTACCGGGAGGGGGAGGCGGCGATGCCGTCCTCCGCGACCCCGGCAAGCCCGGGCCACGGCCCGGGTGCGCGTAGGGTGGGCCTGCGCGCGAAACTCGTCCTGCTGAGCGTGCTGCCGCTCGTGGCCCTGCTCGCCGGACTGCTCTGGTACCTGCTGCGGAACTTCGAGGCGAGCATCCGGCTGCAGACCGAGGCCGAGCTGCGCGACCGCGTCGCGGAGGCGGCGTCCTCGATCGAGCGCGAGAGCGCGACGATCGTCGCGATGGCGCACACGATGGCGACGGCGCAGGCCGCCGGCCTGTTCGGACAGCGCGCGGTCTCGAGCGAGTTCGCCCGCAGGATGCTCGCGGCCGTGCCCGGCGCCTACGGCGCGTACTTCGGCTACGAGAAGGACGCCGACGGCCACGACCGCGACCCGGCGAACGCGAAGCTGCCCGCTGGCTCGACCGACGCCGAGGGCCGGTTCCTTCCCTACTGGTTCCGGGCGAGGCGGGACGCCGCGGAGATCTCGGTCAAGCCGCTCACCGGCATGGACGACGGGCTCTGGTACCGCGGCGTGAAGAATCGCTACGCGCGCCTGCCCGAGATCACCGGCATCAACCTCCCGGGCGGCGTGAGCCGGCTGTGGGACGTGAACTGGGGCCGCGACGAGGATCCCGAGCGGTACATGATCACCGAGCCCTACGACTACGAGGGCGAGCTGATCGTCGAGACCACCTGGCCGATCGAGATCGGCGAGCGCTTCGTCGGCGTCGCGGGCATCGACCGCAGCGTGAGCCGGATCTCCGCGGACCTCGCGGCCAAGCGACCCTACAAGAGCGCGGAGTTCGTCCTGATCTCGCGGCGCGGCCGCGTCATCGCGTCCACCGCCGAGCCCGGGCTCGTCACGCACCGCATCGAGGAGACTCCCATCGCGAGCGAGCTCGAGGGCCTCTTCCGCGACCAGGACGGGAGTTTCTTCTCGCTGGCCCCGGGGAGACAGGGCGGCCCGGAGCGGTACTACGTCGGCACCCGGATCCAGACCGGGAGCTGGCGACTGCTGATGCAGGTCGACGAGATGGAGGTGCTCGCCCCGCTCGTCGCCGCGCGCAACCGGGTGCTGTGGATCGCGATCCCGGGCGTGCTGCTCGCGCTGGGGCTCGCGCTGCGGACCGTGCAGAGGGTCGTCCACCGCGTCGCCGCGGCGGCCCACGCGGCGGACCGCGTCGCCGCGGGCGACCTGACCGTCGAGATCGGCGCGACGGGATCCGACGAGACCGGCGACCTCCTGCTCGCCGTGCGCTCGATGCTGGGTTCCCTGCGCCAGCTGGTCGGCCGCGTGCAGCAGGCGAGCGTCGATCTCGTGTCCACGGCGACGGGCGTCGCGGCCGCCGCCCGGACGCAGGAGGCGACCGTGGCCGACGTCGGCGCGTCGACGAGCCAGATCGCGGCCGCCGTGCGCGAGATCTCCGCGACGGCCCAGGACCTGGTCGGGACGATCTCCGACGTGAAGGAAGCGAGCGACCAGACCGCGCGCCTGGCCGACACGGGCCGCTCGAGCCTCGGCGACCTCGAGGGCGCGATGGTGCGGCTCGCCGAGTCGACCGGCGGGGTTTCGGCGAAGCTCGCCGCGATCAGCGAGCGCGCCGCGAGCATCGGCTCGGTCGTCACCACGATCACCAAGGTCGCCGACCAGACGAACCTGCTCTCGCTGAACGCGGCGATCGAGGCCGAGAAGGCGGGCGAGGCCGGCCGCGGCTTCGCCGTGGTCGCGCGCGAGATCCGCCGGCTCGCGGACCAGACGGCGGTTGCCTCGCTCGACATCGAGCGGATCGTCCGCGAGATGCAGGGCTCGGTCGCGAGCGGCGTGATGGAGATGGACCGCTTCGCCGAGGAGGTCCGCCGGCGCGTCGCCGAGGCCGCCGCGACAGGCGAGCGCTTCGCCGAGATCCTCTCCGGCGTGCAGTCGCTCATCCCGCGGTTTGCCGCCGTGAACGACGGCATGCAGGCGCAGGCGGCCGGGGCGCGGCAGATCGACGAGGCGATGATGCAGCTCACCGAGGTCGCCCGGCGCTCGGCCGACGCGGTGAGCGACCTCGGCGAGGCGGCGACTCGCCTGCGCGGCGCGGTGAGCGGGATCGAGACCGAGATGTCGCGCTTCCGCACCGGCTGACCCAGGCGGTGGGACGTGCTGGTCGTCTGCTGCCGGGTCGGGGATTCGCTCTGGGGGTTCGACGCGCGGGACGTCGAGACGGTCGTCCCGTCGGTCGCACTGCGACCGGTGCCGGCCGCTCCGCCTGCCGTCGCGGGAATCCTGCGCCTCCACGGCCGGCTCGTGCCGGTGCTCGACCTCGGCACGCTGGCCGGCGGCGCGCCGTGCCGCGAGGCGCTCGGCACCCGCATCCTGGTGCTGCGCCGGGCGCAGGGCCCGGTGGGACTGCGCGCCGAGCGGGTCGTCGACACGATCGAGGTCGACCCGGCGCGGCTCTCGAAGCCGCCGATCGACTCGCCCGACGCGCGCTGGCTCGGCTCGATCGGCTCCGAGGGAGAGGACCTCGTCCAGCTCGTGCGGCCCGAGGGGCTTCTGCCTCCCGAGATCGAAGAGCTGTTGCGGGCGGCCGCGGGAGCAGGGGCGTGAGTCGCCCTGCGGCGGAATTCGTCGCGGAGGTCGCCGGCCTCGACGCCTCCACGCTGGGCGCGGGAGCGCTCGACGCGGCCGTCGTCGAGCGCTGCGCGGCGCTCGGCGTGGACGAGGACGGACTGGTCGCGCGGCTGCGCAGCGACCCGGCCGAGGCGGACGGCTTCCTCGCGCGCCTTCTCGTGCACGAGACCTGGCTGTTCCGCGACCGGGCCCCGTACGAGCTCCTCGGCAAGCTCGCCACGCGGTCGGCGCGCGAACGTCACCTCCCGCTGCGGGTGCTGAGCTTCCCGTGCGCCACGGGCGAGGAGCCGTGGTCGATCGCCGCGACCCTGCTCGACGGCGGGATCTCGCCGGGCGACTTCCGGGTGCTCGCCTGCGACCTCGATCCGGGCGCGCTCGCGGTCGCGCGCCGCGGCGTCTACCCGCTGCGGGCCTTCCGCGGCAACCAGGACCTGCCCGCCGCGCGTCGCTTCCGGAGGCGGCCGGACGAGGACGGCGGCGAGTTCGTCGAGGCGCCGTCGGAGGCTCGCGAGTCGGTCGAGTTCCGATGCCTGAACCTGCTCGACGCCTCCGTCCTCGCGGGCGACGGGCCGTTCGACGCGATCTTCTGCCGCAACGCGCTCGTCTACATGGGTCGCGACGCGCGACGGCAGGTGGTCGCAGCACTGCGTTCGCTGCTCGCGCCCGGCGGCATGCTGGTGGTCGGCCACAGCGAGGTCCCGACGCTGCTCGCGCTCGGATTTCGCCCCTTCGGGCCACCGGGGGCGTTCGCGGCCACGGCGGACGAGCGCGCGGAGCCGTTCCGCGAGACCGCGCGGGCGACGGCCGGGGGGGCCGCGCGCGCGGGCACCGGGGCGCAGCAGGCGACGGCGAGGCAGCCCCTGCCGCCGATCCGGGCGACGCGCGAGCCGTCCGCTGCTCCGGTCCGGTCGAGCGCGACTCGCCCCGAAGCGGCCGAGGCGCGGGCAGGAGAGGCCGCCGACGGCGGGCGGGTCGCGTCCGGCGAGGTCGCGAGAGGGGGCGGCGCCGAGGCGACGGGCAGCGTCGCGATCGACCGCGGCGTCGCCCCCGAAACCCGGCCGTCGCTCGCCGAGGCGCGACGGCTCGCCGACACGGGCCGCCTCGACGAGGCGAGTCGCCTCGTGCGCGCGCACCTCGAGCACGAGCCCACCTCCGCCGAGGCGCATCTCCTGCAGGGAGTACTGCTGGTCGCGGAGCGCCGGGAGGACGAGGCCCGTGCCGCCCTCGAGCGCGCCGTCTACCTCGACCCCTCCTGCGAGGAGGCGCTCGTGCACCTGGCCGCGATCGCCGAGCGCGCGGGCGACCGTCCCGGCGCGGCGCGGTTTCGTGCGCGCGCGGCCCGGATCGAGGCGCGGTCGTGACGCGCGCGCTTCCCGCGTCGGCCGGCGAGCGCTGCTGGGCGAGGATCGGCGTCGACGGCGACCGCAGCTGTCCCGAACTCGAGGCTCTCGTCCACTGCCGGAACTGCCCCGCGCATTCCGAGGGCGGGCGCGCGCTGCTCGATCGTCCGTCGCCGGGAGGCTACCTCGAGGAATGGTCCGCGCGCCTCGGCGAGGATTCGGAGGAGGCGGCGTCGGGTGCGCGCGCCCTCCTCGTCTTCCGGGTCCGCTCGGAGTGGTTCGGGCTCGCGGCCGCCCTCGCGGTCGAGGTGCTCGAGCCGAGGCCGGTGCGGCGCGTGCCCCACCGGAGCAGCGCCGCCTTCATGGGCCTCGTGAACGCGGGAGGGACGCTGCTCCCCTGCTGCGACCCCGGAGCGCTCCTCGACGTGCCCGCCGTGGAGGGCACTCCCGACCTCCGGTCGCGACTGCTCGTGGTCTCGCTGCTCGGGCAGGGCTGGGTGCTGACCGTCGACGAGATCGCGGGCCTGCGACTCGTGCCGGAGTCCGACGTCCGCCCGGCCCCTTCGACCGTCGCGCTCGCGAGCGGCTCCGCGAGCTCGGGCCTCGTCGAGGAAGAGGGCCGGCGCGTGTCGCTGCTCGACGAACGAAGGCTCGCCGCCCGCCTGGCGGAGGCGGTCGGATGAGCGGCGTCGACGCCTCGCTCTACGACCTCTTCCTCGCGGAGGTCGAGGAACACGCGGGCGCGCTCGCCGAGGGTCTGCTCCGCCTCGAGCGCGGCGTGCAGGACGCGTCCGGAATCGAACCGCTGATGCGCGCCGCACACTCGATGAAGGGCGCTGCGCGTCTCGTGGGACTCGACGAGGCCGTCGGCCTCGCGCACCTGCTCGAGGAGGCGATGCTCGCGGCCCCCGGCCACGCCATCGAGCCGGAGCAGCTCGACTCGTTCCTCGCGGTGGTCGACTGGCTCACGCGGCTGCGCGACGTGCCGGTCGAGGATCTCGACGCGTGGCTCGCCGCGTGCGCGGGCGAGCGCGCGACGATCGAGGCGGGCCTGCGCGACACGCTCGCGGCGCTGCGCGGAGAGGCACGCCCGAGAGACGGCGCGGCCGCGCCGCCGCCGGCTGCGGACGCGCCACGGCCCGGGTCGCCGGCACCCGTCGCACCGGCCGCGCCCAGCGAAGCCGCGAGGCAGGGCGGCGAACCCGCCCTCGCTTCCGCGGTGGCGGTGGCCGCGTCCGGGTCGACGGCGGGCTCGGCCCCGACGACCGTGCCGACGCAGGCTTCGGCGGACGCGGGGCGAGCAGCCGCGCCGGCGTCCCCCCCGGTCGCGGCAGGTCGCGCCACCGCCGAGCCGCAGGAGCGCGCGGTCAAGGTCTCGCCGGAGACGCTGGGCCGCCTCGCCGGCCTCGCGGCCGAAGCACTGGTCGAAGCCCGCTCGATCGGCCCCGCGGCCGACGCGGTTCGCGAGGTGCAGCGGCGCCAGACCGGGATCGCCGCGCGGCTCGGACGGCTGCGCGAGGCGATCGCGGCGCAGAGGCCGCTCGCGGAGGTCGAGGCGCAGGTCGAGGCTCTCGCTCGGGAGGTCGACCTCGGCCGCCACGCGCTCGCGGAGCGCACCGAGGCGATCGACGCGATCGCCCGGCGCAGCGCGCCTCTCGCCGAGCGCCTCTACGGCGAGGCGATCGCGACCCGCATGCGCCCGTTCTCGGACGCCGTGGCCGGACTGCAACGCCAAGTGCGGGATCTCGCGCGCGCTCTCGGCAAGCAGGTCCGCCTCGAGGTCGCGGGGCGCGACGTGCCGGTCGACCGCGACGTGCTCGCGGGGCTCGAGGCGCCGCTCGGCCACCTCGTCCGCAACGCGGTCGACCACGGCCTCGAGCCGCCCGAGGTCCGCGCCGCGGCGGGCAAGCCCGCGGAGGGACGGCTCTCGATCGAGGCCGCGCACCGGGCCGGGCGCCTCGCCGTCACGGTGCGCGACGACGGCCGCGGCATCGACGCCGAGCGCCTGCGCACGACGATCGTCGAGCGCGGGCTCGCGACCGCCGAGGTCGCCTCGCGGCTGCGGGAGAGCGAGCTGCTCGAGTTCCTCTTCCTGCCCGGCTTCTCGACCGCCGAGAAGGTGACCGACGTGTCGGGCCGCGGCGTCGGCCTCGACGCCGTGCTCGCGATGATGCAGCAGATGGGCGGGACGGCGCGCGTTCGCACGCGACCGGGGGAGGGCACGGTCTTCGAGCTCCAGCTGCCGGTCACCCGCTCGGTGCTGCGGGTGCTGCTGGTCGAGGTCGCGGGCGAGCCCTTCGCGGTCCCGCTCGCGCGGATCGACCGCGCGCTGCGGGTGCCCGCCGACTCCGTCGGCACCTCGGAGGGGCACGCGGTCGTGCCGGTCGACGGGGAGGCCGTCGGGCTCGTGGTCGCCCGCGACCTGCTCGAGCTCGGCGGCGAGCGCCCCCGCGGCGACGAGTGCGCGGCAGTCGTGCTCTCGGACGGGTCGCGGCGCTTCGCGCTCGAGGTCGACGGCTTCGTGGGCGAGCGGGAGATCGTCGTCCGGCCGCTGGACGCGCGCCTCGGCAAGGTCGCCGACGTGTCGGCGGCGTCGACGCTCGACGACGGCTCGCCGCTGCTCGTGCTCGACGTCGACGACCTCGTGCTCTCGATCGAGGCGCGCCTCGAAGGCGGCGGGATGCGCGCGCGGATCGCGCCCCGGGCCGTGCGCCAGGCCAAGCGCATCCTCGTCGCGGACGACTCGATCACCGTCCGCGAGGTCGAGCGCCAGCTCCTCGAGCAGCGCGGCTACGAGGTGGACGTCGCGGTCGACGGACTCGAGGCGTGGAACGCGCTCCGCGCCGGGAGCTACGACCTGCTCGTGAGCGACGTCGACATGCCGCGGATGACCGGCATCGAACTCGTCCGCGCGGTGCGGGCCGACGCCCGCCTGCGCGACCTCCCGGTCGTGATCGTCTCGTACAAGGACCGCGAGGAGGACCGGCTGCGCGGCCTCGAGGCCGGCGCGAACCACTACGTCACGAAGGCCGCCTTCCGCGACGAGACGCTCGCCCGCACGGTGGCCGACCTGATCGGCGAGGCCGCGGCGCCGTGAGGGTCGGCATCGTGAACGACCTGCGGATCGCCGCCGAGGCGCTGCGCCGCACGATCGTCGCCGCCCCGGGGCTCGAGGTCGCCTGGGTCGCGAAGGACGGCGCCGAGGCGGTCGCGCTCTGCGCGTCGGACCGGCCGGACGTCGTGCTCATGGACCTCGTCATGCCGACGATGGACGGAGTCGAGGCGACGCGCCTCATCATGCGCGACCACCCGTGCCCGATCCTGGTCGTCACCGCGACCGTGCAGGGCAACCTGTCGAAGGTCTACGAGGCGATGAGCCACGGCGCCCTCGACGCGGTCGCGACCCCGGTGCTCGGCCGCGACGGCGACGTGCGCGGCGCGGACGAGTTGGTCCGCAAGATCGGCACGATCGGGCGGCTCGTCGGGCGCGAGCCCGTGGCGGCCGCCCCGGCGGCGACGACCGCTGCGCCGTGTTCGCCCGCGGCGAGCCGGCCGATCCTGCTCGCGATCGGCTCGTCGACCGGCGGCCCGGGAGCGCTCGCCCGCATCCTGCGCGACCTGCCGGCCGACCTGCCCGCCTCGGTCGTGATCGTCCAGCACGTCGACGAGCACTTCGCCGACGGCCTCGCCGACTGGCTCGACGGACAGTCGGCGCTGCGGGTCCGGACGATCGCGGCGGGCGACCGCCCGGAGCCGGGCCGCGTCCTGGTCGCCGCGACCAACGATCACCTCGTGCTGGGGTCCGACGGCCGTTTCCGCTACGTACGCGAGCCCGTGGAGACTCCCTATCGCCCTTCGGTCGACGCCTTCTTCGCGAGCGCCGCGGACCACGCCTCGCGACCGGGATGCGCGGTGCTGCTGACGGGCATGGGGCGCGACGGCGCCGCAGGACTCGCGCGCCTGCGCGGCCTGGGCTGGCACACGATCGCGCAGGACGAGGGGACCAGCGTCGTGTGGGGAATGCCGGGTGCGGCCGTCCGGCTCGACGCCGCGGTCGAGGTGCTGCCGGTCGACGCGATCGCCGCGCGCGCCGCCGCGGCCTGCCGCCGCCTCGCGGCCCCGGGCGCGCCGTGAGCGACGCGCCGGCCCGGCCCGCGGGTGCCGCCGGGCACCGCGTCGTCGTCCTTCTGGTCGACGACCAGAGGATCGTCGCCGAGGCGGTGAAGCGCATGCTCGCCTCCGAGTCCGACGTCGAGCTGCACTGGTGCGGCGACCCGGCCGAGGCGATCGCGCGGGCCGTGGAGCTCCGGCCCACGCTGATCCTCCAGGATCTCGTCATGCCGGGCATCGACGGGCTCACGCTGGTGCGCCGCTACCGCGAGACGCCGGCCACGCGCGAGGTGCCGCTCATCGTGCTGTCGAGCAAGGAGGAGGCGACGACGAAGGCCGAGGCCTTCGCGCTCGGCGCGAACGACTACCTGGTGAAACTGCCCGACCGCATCGAGCTGGTCGCGCGCATCCGCTACCACTCGCAGGCCTACATCCACCTGCTCGAGCGCAACGAAGCCTACCAGGACCTGCTCGCGAGCCAGCAGGCGCTCGCCGCCGAGCTCGGCGAGGCGGCCGACTACGTCCGCTCGCTCCTGCCCGTGCCCCTCTCCGGATCGATCGAGTCGGCCTGGGAGTTCGTGCCCTCGACCTCGCTGGGGGGCGACTCGCTGGGCCATCACTGGATCGACGACGACCACCTCGCCGCCTACGTGCTCGACGTGTGCGGCCACGGCGTCGGCGCGGCCCTGCTCTCGGTCTCCGCGATGAACGTGCTCGGCACGCAGACGCTGCCCGGCGTCGACTTCCGCGACCCCGCCGCCGTGCTCGCCGCGCTGAACGACGCCTTCCAGATGGATCGGCAGAACGACATGTACTTCACGATCTGGTACGGCGTCTTCCGTCCGTCCGACCGCAGCCTGTCGTGGTCGAGCGCAGGGCATCCGCCCGCGCTGCTCGTCGCCGGGAGTGCCGCGGCCGAGCCGCTCCGCGCGCAGGGAGCGCCGATCGGCGCGCTGCCCGGCACGCGCTACGCGGGCGGGCGGACGACCGTGCCGCCGGACGCGGCGCTCTGGATCTTCAGCGACGGCGCGTACGAGGTCACGCGGCCCGCGGGCGGGATGATGACGCTCGAGGAGTTCTTCGAGATCGTCGGCCGCGAGCGGACGTCGCCGACCGCCGACATCCACCGCGTGCTCGACGTGGTGCGCGCCGAGCAGGGGCGCCACGACTTCGACGACGACGTCTCGATGCTCGTGCTGCGGATCGCCTGACGCGCCCGCCGGGCGGTCAGACGTAGGCGCGCGCGAGGAGCGCCGCCGCACCCTCGTCGAGCAGCTCGCGCCGGCGCACGTCCTCGAAGCGGGCGAGCAGGTCGTCGACGCGCAGGCGGCGCTTGGTCGGGCCGCTCACGTCGTGGAGGACGTTGCCCCGGTGCATCATCAGGATCCGGTCGCCGAGGTTCACCGCCTGCTGCATGGCGTGGGTCACCATGAGCGTGGTCAGCCGGCGCGACGAGACGATCTCGTCGGTGAGCGCGATGACCTGGTCTGCGCTCTTCGGGTCGAGCGCGGCGGTGTGCTCGTCGAGCAGGAGGAGCCGGGGCTCGATCCAGGTCGCCATGAGCAGGGTGAGGGCCTGGCGCTGGCCGCCCGAGAGCGCGCCGATCGCCGTGTCGATCCGGTCCTCGAGGCCCATCCGGAGACCGCGGACGCGGTCGCGCAGCTCGTCGCGGAACGAGGAGCTGAGCGCCCAGCCGAGCCCGCGCGACCGGCCGCGCTTCGCCGCGAGCGAGAAGTTCTCGGCGATCGTCATCATCGGCGCCGTGCCGCTGAACGGGTTCTGGAAGACGCGGCCGACCAGCGCCGCGCGCCGGTGCTCCGGCCAGCGGGTCACGTCGCGCCCGTCGATCTCGATCGTGCCCTCGTCGAGTCGGAAGGTCCCGGCGAGCCCGTTCAGCAGGGTCGACTTCCCCGAGCCGTTGCCGCCGAGCACGATCACGAACTGCCCCGCGGGGATGTCGAGGTCGATCCCCTGCATCGGGCGGACTTCCTCGGGGGTACCGACGTTGAAGGTCTTGCGGGCGCCGCGGACGCGGACCATCGCGTCGGCGGCGGCCCCGGCCGGCGCGGCCTCGGCGCTCGCGCTCACGGGCGAACCTCCTGCACGCGACCGCGTCCCAGCAGCGACGGCAGCACCAGCGCCGCGAACACGAAGGCCGCGGTCACGAGCTTGAGATCGTTCGGGTTCAGCCCGAAGCCGAGCGCGATCGCGACCAGCTCGCGGAAGAAGACCGAGCCCATGACGGTGCCGACGATCGAGAAGCCGAGGCTCGGCGCCCCGGTCAGCGCCTCGCCGATGATGACCGACGCGAGCCCCCAGACGACCATGCCGATGCCCATCTGCGCGTCGGCGAAGCCCTGGTACTGCGCGAGCAGCGAGCCGCCGAGCGCGACCAGGCCGTTCGAGAGCGCGAGCCCGAGGATGCGGTAGCGCTCGACGTCGGCGCCGAGCGCGCGGATCATCTGGGCGTTGTCGCCCGAGGCGCGCATCGCCGTACCGAGGTCGGTGCGGAAGAACCACCACAGGACCGCGCCGACGAGCAGGGCCGCGAGTCCCGCGAGGATCACCACCGCGAGGTCCCCCGCGGCGACCGGCCAGCCGAACAGGTCCACCGTCGGTGCCCCCAGCAGGGAGCGGCCGAGTTCCTCGCACCAGGTCTGCAGGCTCGGCTTGCCCAGGAAGGGCACGTTGCTGCGGCCCATGACGCGCAGGTTCACCGAGTAGAGCGCGGTCATGACGAGGATGCCCGACAGCAGGGGGTCGATCCGGAAGCGCGTCTGCAGGAGCCCGGTCACCGTGCCGGCGAGCATGCCCCCGAGCATCCCCGCGAGCGTCGCGGCGAGCGGGTTCACGCCGTGGACGACCACCAGCGCGGCCGTGATTGCGGCGCCGAAGGTGAGCGAGCCGTCGACCGTGATGTCCGCCACCTTGAAGATGCGGAACGAGACCCACACGCCGAGCCCGACCAGCGAGAGGATGAAGCCCAGCGTGAGGGCGCCCAGCAGCAGGTTCACGAGGCCTCCACCGGGGCCGCCCAGAGAATGCCGCGGGTGAAGGCGCTCTGCCCGGCGCCGACGCCCTCGCGGGCGTCGTGGAGCAGGTGGAGGAGTCCCTGCACCGACGGGTGCTCGAAGACCTCGGACAGCGCCGCCCCGATTCCGAGCCGGCCCTTGCGCAGCGGTCGATAGGGGAACACCGCCGCGTGCACGTGGCCCGCGAGGCTCTCGTCGTCGCCGAGCGGGCGCAACTGGGAAGCGAGCGGCGGCGGCACGTCGCGCGCGACCACGCCGATCGAGAGCGAGAGCGAGCCCGGCCAGGCCGGCTCGGCGGTGAACAGCAGCCGGTCGCGCACCTCGGGGAACGCGAAGACGGGCCCGCGGGCGCGCGACGACGGCGGCGAGAGGCGCATCGCGGCACCCACCAGCTGCTCGGTCTCGGCGAGCATCACGAACGCCGCGGCGCCGGCCCCCGTCGCCTCGAGCGCGAGCGTCGCCGCGTCGAGGAAGCCGAGCGCGCCGGCCTCGCTCTGCGCGGCCTCGAAGCGGGCCTCGACCGAGAAGGCTCCCTCGCCGACCAGTCCCCACAGCACCTCGACCTCGGGCACCAGTCGGTCGGTGGCGACCACCCAGTCGGGCACCGCGTCGTCGGCGCCCGCGAGGCAGACCGCGGCGCCGCCCGCCGCGAGGAACTCGCCGAAGCGCTCGCGACAGTCCGCGGCGTCGGAGCCGAAGGCACCGATGCCGACGCCCAACGCGGCGTGCCCGAAGGCGACGCGGACCGGTTCGGCCGCCGTCGACCGTCCCGCGAGCGATGCGTCGGGATCGCCCAGCGCGCGGAGCCGGATCCGGGCCGCGGGGTCGAGCGACCAGGCCTCGACCGCGGCGCCGGCATGGTCGAAGCGCCGCGAGGGAGACTCCGCCGTCGCGGCGGGCACGCGTGCTGCGGCGACCGGGCGCGGTGCGGGCGCGGTCTCGGCCCAGCCCGCGGCGGGGAGCTCGAGGAGCGTCGAGAGCCCGCCCAGGTCGAGCACCGAGCGAACCGCCTCGGAGGCGCGCACGATCGAGAGGCGCCCGCCGATCTTCGAGAGCTGCCGGTAGGCCGTGAGCAGGACCCGCAAGCCGGCCGAGCTCACGAAGGACACGTCGCCCATGTCGAGGCGGACGACGTGGGCGCCCGCGCGGATGCACTCGTCGAGCGCCTTCGAGACGCCGTCGCTCCAGGCGGCGTCGAGCCGGCCCGAGAGCGCGAGCGTGGCCTCGCCGTCGCGGACGTCGCGCGCAATCTCCATCGCCTCAGTGCCTCCCGGGGGCCGCGTTCGCGGCCGGGCCGCGCGACGGTGTCGACGACGACTTCCCCGCGGCCGGCGACGCGCCGGGGGCCGCGTGTGCCTTCGCACCCGGTTCGGCGGGCGCACCCGCGTGCGCCTTCGCGTCCGCCGAGGCGGCCGCGAGCAGCGAGGGCGGCAGCGTGAACCCGAGGGCGCGCGCGTTCGCCTCGTTCGCGACCAGCACCGCGTCGTCGAAGTCGTGGAACGGGATCTTCGACGGCGGCGTGCCCCGGAGGATCCGCGCGATCGAGCTGCCCGAGGCGCGACCCGCGTCGCGGTACTCCTCGGCGAGCGCGAAGGCCGCGCCCTGCTCGACCGTCTGCCGGGTGAAGCCGACGAGCGGCCTGCGAGCCCGCAGCGCCGCCCGGACGATCGCGGGGAAGCCCGCGGTGCCCTGGTTGTCGGAGAGCTGCACGATCGCGTCGATCGGCCGGCTCGCGAGCGCCGCCGCGGCGTCGGGCAGGTCGGCCGGGGTCGAGGCGGCGACCGACTCGAGCTCGATGCCCCGGCGCGCGAGCGCCTCGCGCATCTTGCCCTCGACGAACACCGAGTTGACCTCGGCCGGGCAGAACAGCGTGCCCACCCGCTTCCAGGACGGGAAGTGGTCGTGGAGCAGCTGCGCCATGCGGTCGAAGGGGCCCGAGATGTAGACGCCGGTCACGTTGGGCAGGTGGTCGTCGTCGCTCCTGCCGGCGCCCGCGATGAACGGGTTCGAGACGATCGAGAAGACGACCGGGATGGTCTCCACCTTGTTCGCGACCGCCTGGAGCGCGGGCGTCGACAGCGCGACGATCACGTCGGGGGACGCCGCGATCGCGGCGTCGACGATCCCGTTCAGGATCGCGACGTCTCCCTGCGCGCTCTGCAGCCGCACCTCGAAGTCCCGCCCCTCGACGAGACCGGCCGCGACGAGACCGTCCTTCACCCCGGCGAACCCCTCCTCCATGGTCGGGGTCTCGATGTAGACGATCGCCGAGACGCTGCGGGGCCTGCCGCCGAGCGGCCCGCCGCGGGCGGCCGCCGCGTTCGGGTCGACGGGCGATCCCGGCGCGGCGGACGAGACGGCCGCCGTGGCTGCGGGCACCCGCGACGGCGTCGGCGGCTTCGCGTGCTTCACCAGCGTGCCGTCCATGCCCACGATGCCGTCGGCCGCCGCACGCGTGCGGTCGTCGAAGACGATCCGGTCGCGCAGCGACGCCGCCGCCTTCTCGTTCAACAGGAGGCGCTCGGGCATGAAGTTGCGCACGGGGATCCCCGCCGGGTCCTCGCCGTCGAGAAGACGCGCGACCAGCCGGCCGCCCTCGGCCCCCACCTCCCGGTAGTTCGCGCCCAGGTCGAAGGTCGTGCCGTGCTCGACCTGCCCCGCCATGTTGGAGAAGACGGGGATGCCGGCCTTGGTCGCGACCGCGACGAGCGCGTCGATCGCCGGCACCACGGTCGCGTCGCCGCCGGTCCAGATCGCCTGTGCGCCGCGGACCACGAGCGAACCCGCGGCCTCGGGCACGTCCTTCGCGCTCTCGATCGGCGCCTCGACCAGCGTCATCCCCAGTTCCTTCGAGACCTCGCGCGCACGCTTCGTGCAGATCTCGGAGTTCACCTCGGCCGGGTTCCAGGCGACCCCGACCGTCTGGAGCGCGGGCTGCAGGCGCTTCGCCTCGCGAAAGATCGCGTCGACCGGCTGGGCCGAGCCGAGGCCCGTCATCCAGGCGGGCTTGTCGGTCGAGTCCAGCGACTTCACGCCGACGCCCGACTCGACCGGCGCGGTCACGCCGACGAACACGTGCTTCCTCCGTCCCTCGCGATTCGCGTTCGCGAAGGCCTGCAGCATCGGCGTCGAGATCGTCGCGACCACGTCGTACTCGCCCGAGGCGAGCTTGGTCGCGATCGCGTTGCCGGTCGGCAGGTCGGCGTGCGCGTTGTAGACGTCGATGACCAGCCGCGGGCCGGCCACCCAGCCCTTCGAGGCGAGGCCCGCGATCATGCCCTCGCGGATGTCGTCCATCACCTGGCTCGTCGAGTGCTGCAGGATCGCGAGGTGCTTGGGCCCGACGTCGCCTCCGCCGGCCGCGCCGCCGCCGCGGGCCGCGTGCGGATCATCGCCCGCACCGCGCCGGGAACGCAGGTCCGTCGAGAGCAGCACCGCGGCGGCCGCGGCGATCAGGCCGAGGCCGAGGAGCAGGCGCCGGAACGTGGCGAGTCTGGTTCCCATCCGGTGTCGCGGGCCTCGACCCGCGCACCCGGTTGTCCCCGATTCGCGCCCCGCGCGCAAAGACGCGGGCGGACTCCGGCGGACCCCAGCCCGGCGTCAGCCCTTGCCGCGACCGAGGAATCCGGCGAGACGGCCGAGGAGCCCGCTCGCCTTCGCGTCCTTCGCTCCACCCGGCGCCGCGGCTTCGGCCTCGTCCCAGGCGACCATCTCGCCGACTTCGATCCGCGAAACGGCGGGCAGCGTGCGGTGGATCGCGGCGATCGTCTCGGGACGGGCGATCTCGACGTCGGGGCGCAGGTAGACGTCGACCTGCTTCTGCACGAGGCCGGGGGGGCTCTCGGCGTTGGGCATGTCGATCACCATGTCGATCGAGGGGAGCCGCGACGGCCAGTCCGCCCACTTCACCGACGCGAGCCAGCGCTCGATGTCGTGCCGGCCCTGGTCGGTCTCGGCGTCGATCAGGAAGAGCAGCGCGAGGTAGTGCCCGGAGCGGTTCGCGTCGCCGGGACGGTTGATGCGGAGGATGCCCGACGGAGACCCCGGCATCGGCAGCCGGACGTCGCAGAAGCCGAGCATGCGCTCGCGCGCGAAGAGGTCCCGGAGTTCACGGATCGGTTCGAAGGTCATGGGCGATCCTAGGACCCCGGGCCGGGTCGAGTCGAGCCCGGCCGCGCCCGCGACCGGTCGGCGCAACCGCCCTGCCGTGCTATCGGGCGCTCCATGGATGCAGAAGCCCCGTCGACCCGGGCCCTGCGGCGGGGAGCGGCTGCTCTGCTCCTCGCCGGGGCCGTCCTCGCCTGCACTCCCCCCGCGAAGGTCGGAGATCCATTCGCCGCCTGGCGCGGCTCGCCGGGCTTCGACGCCGCCCGGGAGGCCTGCATCGACTTCGCGGTCGATCGAACTTCGAACTTCGACGGCCAGGCGACCGCGTCGAAGGCCGCGATCGGGATGTTCCTCGACTGCATGGCCGGCAAGGGATTCGCCCCGGCCGGTTCGTCGCGCTGACGATCAGCGGTCCCGCAGCCTGCGAAGACGGGCCGCGAGCCGGTCGGCGAACGGCTCGCGGGATCGGACGGCAAGCGGACCCGGCCGGGAGACGCGAACGCCCCCGGCCGAGCCCGTGGTCACGTCCGCGTCAGTTGCAGAGCTGGAAGAAACTGCCCGGCAGGCTCACCTGCCCGATCGCCGACCATCCCTGCGCGCAGGGACAGCTCGTGCAGGCGTCGGCGCCCTTGCAGTCGGCGGTGATGTTGCCCGACTGGTCCTCGTCGAGAACCTCGCAGACGACGAACTTCGGCGCGCCCCCGTCGTTCGGGAACACGTTGCCGGTGATCATGCCGTCGAACAGGTCGTAGGTCATCGCCCAGCGCTCGCCGTTCACGTCCTTGCTGACCATCGCGTAGTCTTCGAGCTCGCTCACCTGGAAACCGGACTCGCGGGCCAGGGCGGACGCCGGTGCGGAGCCGACCCCGATCGCGACGAGGCAGGCGAGCGCGAGCGCGCCGAGCGCGCGACGAAGGGTGGTCTTCCGGTCGAGTCGATCCATGTGCAGGCTCCTCTGGAGGTCGTTCGGTCCCGGGCGGTTTCCGGGGCCATGGTTCTCGGTGCGTTCCCCACGATGGACTCGGGAGGCTCGCCTCGCGTTGGACGGGATGGCGGCGGTCTCGTTCGATCCCGCCACGCGAAAACCTATGCGATCGCAGAGAGACCTGTAAACCGGCGAATCGGGCGCGGGGCGTCGGGAAATTCCCGAGGTCGGCCGGGGAGTCGGGAGGGCGGGGTGTCCTCGGCCGGGGCGCCGCCCCCGTCGCCCGGGAGCCGGGGGCTCAGTGCACCCGGACGGGGGCTGCCGAGGGGCAGGCGCGGCGGAACTTGCACCAGCGGCAGTTCCCGGGCGAGGGGGTCGCCTCGAACCTCTCCTCGCGGCCGACGTTGTTCTCGACGTCGTCGAGGCGCGCCTTCATGCCGCCGATGCTCGTGCGGATGAACTCGCGCACCTGCACGATCGCGGCCGGGTCGACCTCGCGCACGTGCGGCTTCTTCGCGGCGAGCGAGTACTCGACCGTGACGATGTCCTCCGGACGGTCGACCCAGCCCTTCTCGAGCGCGTACAGCGCGTAGCAGGCGAGCTGCACGCGGTCGCCGCCCTCGGACGCGTCGTCGCGACGCCCGGTCTTCCAGTCGACGATCTCGACCCGGCCGTCGGGCCTGCGGAAGGCGGCATCGAGCTTCACGTGAACCAGGTCGCCTTCCATCTCGAAGGTGTCGAGCGTCTCGATCGGCAGCCACGACTCGGCCGGCAGGTCCGCGAACGTCGCCGCGTAGTCCGACTCGAAGAAGCGCACGATGCACGCGCGCGCGTGGTCGGCGCCCTCCTTCCAGGCCTGCTTCGACACCTCGATGCCGTACTCGTGCTCGAAGAGCCCGAGGTGCTTCCCCGGGCGCTCGCGGTAGCGACGGCTGCGCGAGTCGAGGTAGTCCGCGCGCATGCGCCCGATCGTCGCCTCGGCGACCGCGGAAGCCTCGGGACGCTCGCCGCGCTGCAGCGCTCGCAGCACGTTCTCGATCGCCTCGTGGACGACCGAGCCGATCCACATCCAGCGGGTCGAGAGCTTCTTCAGGACGTAGAGCTCGCGCGTGCGCGGCTCGGAGCGGTCGCTCCAGCCGCCCCACGACCCGTAGTAGTCGAACCAGTACCGGCGCGGGCAGGCTTCGAACGAGCCGGCCCGGGACCGGCTCCAGCTGAGTTCGTTGCGCAGTTCCGCCATCCCCGCCTCCCGGGGCGACTCCTATGCGGAATCGTCCCCGGGAGCCAGAGGGGCGGCGTCGGGATCAGAAACCGTAGGCGGCGGTGAGCTCGGGATCGCCCGCGGCGAGCCGGCGGGCGAGGTCGACCATGACCTGGCACTGCTTGAAGGTGGCGTCGTCCTGCATCTTGCCGTCGATCATGACCGCGCCGGTGCCGTCGCCCATCGCGGCGATGACCTTCTTCGCCCACAGCACCTCGGCGGCCGGCGGGCTGAAGACCTTGCGCGCGATGTCGACCTGCACCGGGTGGAGGCTCCAGGCACCGACGCAGCCGAGCAGGAAGGCGTTGCGGAACTGGTCCTCGCACGCGAGCGTGTCGGCGATGTCGCCGAACGGGCCGTAGTAGGGCAGGATCCCGTTCGCGTTGCAGGCGTCCACCATGCGCGCGAGCGTGTAGTGCCAGAGGTCCTGCTGCGCGGTCGTGCGCGGCGCCTTCTCGTCGGCGGGATCGGGGTCCGCGCGCACCAGGTAGCCCGGGTGGCCACCGCCGACGCGGGTCGTCTTCATGCGGCGCGACGCGGCGAGATCGGCGGGGCCCAGCGAGAGCCCCTGCATGCGGGGCGAGGCCGCGCAGATCTCCTCGACGTTGGCGACGCCGGTCGCGGTCTCGAGGATCGCGTGCAGGAGGATCGGGCGCTCGAGCTTCGCGCGCGCCTCGAGCTGCGCCACGAGCCGGTCGACGTAGTGGATGTCCTGCGCCCCCTCGACCTTCGGGATCATGATGACGTCGAGGCGGTCGCCGATCTCGGTCACCAGCCGGACGAGGTCGTCGAGCACCCACGGCGAGTCGAGGCTGTTCACGCGGGTCCACAGCTGGCAGGAGCCGAAGTCGGTGTCCCGGGCCACCTTCACCAGCCCCTCGCGCGCCTCGATCTTCTTGTCGGCCGCGATCGCGTCCTCGAGGTTGCCCAGCAGGACGTCGCACTTCTTCGCGAGGTCGCCGACCTTGGCCGCCATCTTGGCGTTGCTCGGGTCGAAGAAGTGGATCATCCGCGACGGGCGGAACGGGATCTCGCGCACCGGCTCGGGCGCGCCGATCGCGAGCGGCTTGAAGAAGTCCTTCGGGCTGCGCATGGGTTCGGCTCCTGACTGTCGGGTCGTGCGGCGCCCGGGCGAGCGCCGATTTCCGCGCAGGATAGCAACGGCCCGACGGCGGCCAAACCGCGCGCCGCCCCCCGCCGCTTCCCATGCCCCGGGCTCTTGGCTATGGCTGGCGGGTCCCGCGTCCGGCGGGGCGTCGTCCGGCGTCCGGCCGGGCGGATCCGGAGCGTTTCGAACACGAGAGAAGAGGATCGTCAGCGATGCGGTTCTACGAGTCCGAGACCAAGAAGCTGATCGCCAGGCACGGCGTCGGCGTGCCGAAGAGCGGCGTCGCGAGGACGCCCGCCGACGCCGAGCGCCTCGCCGGCGAGCTCGGCGCCCCGGTCGTGCTGAAGGCGCAGATGCTCGCCTACGGCAAGGCGCGCAGCGACACCGTGCGCACGGCGGCCACCCCGGCCGACGCGGCGAAGGTCGCCGCCGAGCTGCTCGCCCTCGACGACGGCGGCCGCAAGCCCGCCGGCGTGCTGGTCGAGAAGCGGCCCGCCGCGACCGGCGAGTGGTCGCTCGCCTTCACCTACGACGGCACCGCGAAGAAGCCGGTCATGATCGGCGCTGCGGAGCCCGGCAACGTCGAGGACATCGCCGACCGCGACCCCTCGAAGGTCGTCCGCCGGCACTTCTCGGCGCTCGTGCCGTTCTCCGACTACCTCGCCAAGGAGATGGTCGTGGCGCTCGGCGCCAAGAGCCCCGACGTGCCGAAGATGACGGCCGCGGTCTCCCGGCTCGCACAGCTCTTCCTGCGCTACGACCTGACCCAGCTCGACGTCTTCTCGCTCGGGCGCCTCGAGGACGGCT
Source organism: Alphaproteobacteria bacterium (assembly GCA_017853315.1). Classification (GTDB taxonomy): domain Bacteria; phylum Desulfobacterota; class Binatia; order UBA12015; family UBA12015; genus REEB422. The sequence continues at coordinate 10,926 of JAFMJW010000001.1, read as the reverse complement.
CGTTCGTCGCGATCGACGCCCGCTCCGACATGGAGGTCGAGGGTCGCCCGCGCCAGAAGGCGATCCTCGCCGAGCTCGGCATCGCCGAGGACGACCGGCGGCTCGTGCGGGAGCCCACGCCGTTCGAGATCGAGGCGGCGAAGATCGACGCGGAGGACCCGCGCGGCGTCGCCGGCCCGGTCGTCGAGTTCGACGGCAACATCGGGCTCGTGATCGGCGCGGGCGGCGGCTCCCTCACGCTCACCGACGCGGTCCGTCGCGTCGGCGGCCGGCCCGCGAACTACGCGGCGCTCGGCGGCAACCCGAGCGTGCGGAAGGCCCAGCGGCTCACGAAGCTGATCCTCTCGAAGCCCGGCGTGAAGCAGATCGCGGTCATGTCGAACGTGGTCTCGAACACCCGCGCCGACCTGGTCGCGCGCGGCGTCATCAAGGGCGTCATCGAGGCGGGGCTCGACCCCGCGAAGACCATCGCGATCTTCCGCGTCCCCGGCGCCTGGGAGGCCGACGCGGCGAAGATCCTCGAGAAGTACGGCGTCGAGTACTGCGACCGGACCGTCTCGATCAGCGAGGCCGCCAAGCGGGCGGTCGACAAGATCGGGCGCTGAGGGCTGCCATGGGAGTGCTGGTTCACGAGAACTTCGAATTCATCGTCCAGGGCATCACCGGGCGAGAGGCGCTGAACTTCACCCGCGAGTGCCTGCAGTACGGGTCGAAGATCGTCGGCGGCGTGACGCCCGGGCGCGGCGGCCGCGAGGTCTACGGGGTGCCGGTGTACGACACCGTCCGCGAGATCACCGCGAAGCGGAAGGTCGACGGCTCGGTCATCACGGTGCCGGCCGCGTTCGCCGCCGACGCGGCGCTCGAGGCGATCGACGCCGGGATCAAGCTGCTCGTCATCATCACCGAGGGCATCCCGCGCCGCGACGCGAGCATGCTGATCGAGTACGCGACGCTCCACGGCGCGCGCGTGATCGGCCCGAACTGCCTCGGCGTCATCATCCCCGACGTCTGCCGCTTCGGCAGCCTGGGCGGCCCGGCGGTCGACTGCCGCAAGGCCTTCAAGCCCGGCATCGTCGGCGTGATGTCGCGCTCGGGCGGCATGACCACCGAGATCTGCAACGCGCTCTCGGCGGCGGGGCTCGGCGAGAGCACCGCGATCTCGGTCGGCGGCGACCCGGTCATCGGGTCGACCTACTCCGAGCTCATGCCGCTCTTCGAGGCGGACCCGGCGACCAAGGCGGTCGTGATCTACTCGGAGCCGGGCGGGTCGTCGGAGGCCGAGCTCGCGCGCTGGGCGAAGGAGAACGAGAGCCGGCTGCCGATCGTCGCGTTCGTCGCCGGCCGCTTCATGGACGAGATGCCCGGCATGAGCTTCGGCCACGCCGGCACCGTCGTCGACAAGAAGGTCGATTCGCCGGCCGACAAGATCCGCCGCATGCGCGAGGCGGGCATCTCGGTGGCCGACGACATCGGCGACATCCCGCGGCTCGTGAAGGAGCGTCTGGCGGGGGCAGGAGCCTGACCATGGCGATGTTCATCCGTGTCGACGTCGACCAGGCGGTGATCCGCAAGACGCCGGGACTCGCGGCGAAGCTCGCGGAGTCGTGCCCGGTCAAGATCTTCAAGGCGGCCGGCGACGGCGTGGACCTGGTCGAGGACGCCCTCGACGAGTGCACGCTGTGCGACCTGTGCATGCAGGCCTCGCCCGAAGGCGTGAAGGTCGTCAAACTCTACGAGGGCTGAGCGGCCGGGGACCGGGCCCCCCGGGGTTTCGCGGTCGCTCCGAGGCTCGCGGCGACGGAAGACGTCGGGCCGCCGAGGGGAGCGAGGCGATGCCGGGACCGGACGAAAAGCGTGAATCCCACCTGCGCGGGGCGACGCGACTCGCGTTCGACGCGACGCTCGGGGTGGCGGGCCTCGTCGAGCAGATGCACCGGACCATCCAGCTCGCCCCCTTTCCGGTCGGCGCCGTCTCCGAGGACGTCACCGTCGGCCTGACGGGCCTGGTCTACCGGGCCGTCCGCGGGGGCATCCGCATCACCGGGGCGGGGGTCGACTCGATCCTCGAGGGACTGGACGGACACCTCCCCGAGGCGGAGGCGTCGCCGCTTCGGCAGGCGGTCGTCTCCGCGGCGAACGGCGTCTACGGCGACCACCTCGTGCGCACCGGCAACCCGCTCGCGATCGAGATGGGGCTCCGATCGAACGGGCGCGCGGTCGCCGTCGAGGATCCGGCGCGATCCCTGGAGGATGCGGGCGCAAGGGATCCGGGCCGCAAGCTCCTCCTGCTGGTGCACGGCCTGTGCATGAACGACCTGCAGTGGACCCGGGACGGATTCGATCACGGCCGCGCCCTCGCCGACGAGCTCGGCTACACGCCGCTCTACCTCCGGTACAACAGCGGCCTCGCGATCGCGGAGAACGGACGCCGGCTGGCGGAGCTGCTCGAGAGGCTCGTCGACCGCTGGCCGACGCCGCTCGAGCACGTGACCATTCTCGGCCACAGCATGGGCGGGCTGGTCGCCCGTGCGGCCTGCGTGGTCGGCGCCGAGAACGGGCACGTCTGGATGCGCCGCCTGCGCGACCTGGTGTTCCTCGGGACGCCGCATCTCGGCTCGCACGTCGCGCGCGGCGGCCTCGGGCTCGCCTACCTGATGGACCTGAGCCCGTACCTCGCGCCCTTCGCTCCGCTCGGGACGCGTCTCAGCGAGGGGCTGCGCGACCTCGATCACGGCACGATCACGGCCGACGGGCGTGGACTCGTGCCGCTCCCGACGGGCGTGCGATGCCACACCGTCGCCGCGACCCTCGGCGCGCGGCGGGGGTTCGTCACGGACCGGCTCGTGGGCGACGGGCTGGTTCCGCTCGACAGCGCGCTCGGCAGGCACCCGGACCCGGCTCGCACGCTCGCGTTTCCCGACGACCATCGCTGGATCGGCTACGAAACGAGCCACCTGGACCTGCTGTGCAGGCCCGAGGTGCATGCGCGGGTGAGGGACTGGCTCGGAAGGGCGGCCTGAACCGGATCCCGGCGTGAGCGGCGCTCTCGCGGCTCAGCCGCGGACGAACGAGACGAACTTGAACCGGCCGTCGACGTCGACGATCGAGCCGGTGCGGATCTCGACCTCCTCGCCGCGTTCGTCGCGGGCGACCACGACCAGCCGTCGGTGGGCGACGTGGTTCGCGAAGCGACGCGTGCCCTTGTCGAAGCGGAAGTCGACCCTCCGCAGCGGACGCCCCGCGTACCTGCGGAGCAGGTCGTTGCTCGAGTAGGTGCTGCGCGCGTCGAGGTCCTGCCACCAGTAGCGACTCGCAACCTCGTCGAGCCGCTGGGGCGGCTCGCCCGGCGAGACACTCCCGGGCACGATCAGTCCGCGGTACTCCGCCTCGGAGACGCGCATCGTGGAGAGCGCCCCACGGTCTCCCGCGGAGAGCGCGGAGAGGAAGCGATCCACCAGGGCCTCGACGCTCGGCGAAGCGTCCGCGAGCGGGGACTCGCCCGCTCGGATCGCTCTCCCCGAGCCGACCGCCTCCCACGCCGCGCCGAGCACGGCGACGAGGGCGGCGACGACCGCGGCCAGTGCGAGAATTCGTGACGTCCTCACGGGGATCCTCCTCTTGCGAAAGAGTGCCGCGGCCGGGCCCGAGGGGGGCCCGGCCGCGGCGGACGGCCCGCCTCAGTTGACGGCGAAGCTGGTCCAGCCCTGCATCCAGTCGGCGCCGCCCGGCGCGAACGCGCCGACGTAGCCCGTGGACTGGAAGGCGGGGTCGAGCGTGCTGCAGTCGATCGCCGAGGAGTTCGCGTTCCCGTTCGGGAACGGGTTCGGCGGCCAGCTGGAACCGCTCACGCCGGGGTCGGACTCGAAGACCGGGGCGGGCGAGTTGGCCTTCCACAGGTCGTAGAGCTGGCAGGAGTTGCAGTTCGCGTCGGGGCCCGTCGTGCTGTGGTTGCCGCAGTTCGTGCTCCCGCTCGCGCCGTTGTTCCAGAAGATGCTGTCGCGGAACATGAGGTTGCCGGTGAGCGACGGGCCCGGGTTGCAGGCCACGGCCGCGGTCGCCGCGTCGCGCAGCTGCATGCCGCGGCTGCCCATGTTGGTCACGATCGACTTCCAGAACTGGCCCGCGGTCCCGCGGCGGAGGAGCGCGCCGGTCGAATCGACCGAGCAGTTCCCGCCCTGGTCCTTGCAGCCGATCACCGTCACGTTGCAGAAGTGCGGGTTCGACCGCGGCTCGAAATCGAAGCCGTTCTCGTTGTTGTCGAGCTCGATCCCGTGGCTGCCCGTCGAGTCGAGGTTGCCCCCGTACTGGCTCGCGTAGCCGAACTGGACCGACGCCGTCGTCCCGATCTGCAGGTCGAACTGGTCGTCGGCTGCGCCGGTCGCGACGAGGTACTTCGCCCCGACCGTGCCGCCGAACCACTCGATGCCGTCGTCGAGGCCGATGAGCGCCTGGACGTGGTCGATCTGCGTGCCGCGGCCGACGCCGTTCAGCGACAGGACGTTCAGCTCGTTGTCGGTGCTGAGCACGCGCCCGGCGAACTCGACGCGCACGTACCGCAGCACGCCGCTCGAGTCGTTCGGGTCGTTGCCGCCGAAGGGCGAGTCCGAGAGGCCTTCCGAGAGGCACTCGCCGCCGGGGCAGTTGACCGGGGCGGAACCGTTCAGGACGAGGCCGCCCCAGTCGCCCGCGGCCCGGGAGCCGGGGGGCTGGTCGCTCGTGAAGACGATCGGCGCGCCCGCGCTGCCGCTCGCGTTGATCCGTGCGCCGCGGCGGACGATCAGCGCCGAGGGCGGCGGGTTCGACGGGTTCTTGCGGGCGCGCACCGTCGTGCCCGGCTGGACGAAGATCTCGACGCCCGCGTCGACGAAGACGGTGCCGTCGAGGAACACGTTGCACGAGCTCGGCCAGGTCTGGCTCGACGTGATGACGCCGCTCACGATCGCGTTGCCGCCGGGGCAGTCGATCACGGGAGGGGTGCCGCCGCTGCAGGACTCGAAGAAGCTGCCCGGCAGGGTGACCTGGCCGAGGCCGGTCCAGCCCTGGCTGCAGGGGCAGGCGGTGCAGGCGTCCGCACCACTGCAGTCGGCGGTGATCGCCCCACCGCCGCCGATCGACAGCACGTTGCAGACGACGAACTGCGGCGCACCACCGTCCACCGGGAAGACGTTGCCGGTGATGACCCCGCTGTCGGTGTCGTAGGTCATGGCCCAGCGCTCGCCGTTGATGTCCTTGCTCACGAGGTCGTAGGCGCCCTTCGACTGGAAGCCCGACTCGCGCGCCCCGCCGGCCGGGGCCGACAGGAAGGAGGTGGGAGCTCCGACGGAGCCGTCGGCCTCATCCACCTGCGCGGCCGCGTCGCAGGTCTCGAAGAAGCTGCTCGGCAGCGTGACCTCGCCGATGGGGGAGAAGCCGTTGCCGCAGGGGCAGGCGGTGCAGGCATCCGCGCCGCTGCAGGCCGCGGTGACTTCGCCCTGCCCGCCGATCGACAGCACGTCGCAGACCACGAACTGCGGCGGGCCGCCGTCCACGGGGAAGACGTTGCCGGTGATGACCCGGCTGTCGGTGTCGTAGGTCATGGCCCAGCGCTCGCCGTTGATGTCCTTGCTGACGAGGTCGTAGGCGCCCTTCGACTGGAAGCCCGACTCGCGCGCCCCGACGGTCGGTGCGGCGGCCAAGGCGGCGGACGCGACAGCGATCGCGATCGCGATCGCGATCCTGGCCGAGGCCCTCGATCGATCCCTCATGTGGATTCTCCCTTGCTGGTGAGGCCCGGGGAATCGCCCCGGGGGATGGACGGGCCGTCGAGCCCGGAATCCGCCTGGAGGGGGATTCGTGATCCGGTCTACGCGCGCGAGATGACGACTCCGTGACGAGGCGCGGATCCGGTCGTGAAGACGGCCGCGCGACTCGGGCGGGACCGGGGGCCTTCGCGCGTCCGTTCACGAAGTGTGAACGTCCCGTCAACCGTTCCGAAACGTCGCGGTGCTGGGATCGACTCGTGGCTCGCGATTCGCGCCAGGGCATCGCCTCCGGCCCGAGACCCCTCGTGGTCGTCACCGGGCAGGGGCTCGCGCGCGCCGACGGTGTGAACCTCGCGAGGCGCATCGCCTCGCTCGAACCGGTGACGGGGATTCGGCCGAGCGTCGAGTGGCGACGTCGGCGAGACCTGGACGCGCTCGTCGCCGCCGGGGTCGCGACCGGCGGCGACGTCGCCCGCCGCATGTTCGAGGAGCTCCGCCTCGCATGCCGGAAGGAGCGCCGCTCGCTCGCCCGCAAGGCCGCCCACCAGGCGCTCTTCGGGATCCTCCGGGAGCTCTCCGCGGAGCGTCCCGTCGTCCACCTCACCACCAACGTCGACGGGATCGGCTCTGCCATCGCCTCGGGGGAGATGGGCGCATGGTGGCCCGTGCTGCACGAGGCCGCCCGCCTCGGCGACGTCCGGCTGGGGCTCCTGAAGATCCTGGAGGGCGGGACCGGGTTCGCGCACCTTCCTCTCCACGGCGAGGCCGCCCTCGTGGTCTCGGCGCAGGGAGTCCTTCGCACCTTCTACGGCGCGCCATCCTCGCTCTGCGACGACGGGCCCTGGTTCTCCTCCCTCGAAATCGGCATCGGCGGCGGCGTCGAGACGATCGAGGAGCGGCTCGAACTCGGCCGCTACGGCTACCACCTGCTTCGCGCGCTCCTGGCGGGGGAACCCGCGGGCGCACGCGTCTCGGAGCTCGCTCCGGCCGATCTTCTCGTGGTCGGCTACGCGGCCGGCGGCCGACCTTCGCGCGAAGGACTTCCCTTCGAGCGCATCGTGCACGGTCTCTTCGAAGACGCGAGCGCGCGGCGCCAGCGGCTCGACGCGATCCTGCTCGAGTCCGCCGAGAACGCATCGAGCCACAGGTGGTTCGAGAGCCTCGGGTTCCGCGTCTCGACCCACCGACTCGGCGAGCTGCCCCGACGACTCCGCGAGGTCCTCGCGGCCTGAGGCCCCCGCGCCGCGGGTCAGGCTGCGGGTGCGGCTTCCGGGACTGCCGGCGCGGGCGCCTGCGGCGCGCCGCCTCCTGCCGCCGGCGCGAGAGCCTCGGTCAGCGGGGCGATCGTGACCGCCCCACCCTCGCGGGCACGGTCGAGGACCTCCATCGCCAATCCGTAGGGCGCATCGTCGTCGGCATCGAAGAAGAGCACGTGGTCCTCGCGGGCGGCGAACATGCGTTTCAGCCGCAGGACGAGGTCTTCGAAGGGAACCGCGACCCCGTTCACGGTCACGGTGCGATCCGCGGCGACCCGCATGACGAGCGGCGGATTCGGATCCTGGTCGAGTTCCTGCTTCTCGACTTCCTTCTTCTCCTGCTTCGGAGTGTGCACCCAGAACGTCTTCGTGAGCAGCGGCGTCACCACCATGAAGATGATGAGCAGCACCAGGACCACGTCGACGAGCGGAGTGACGTTCATCTGCGGGGAGACGCTCTTGCCCTTCCCGCCGAGGTTCATCGCCACCGGGTCATCCCTCCTGCGCCGCGGCCGGCTCGGCGGGCGCCGCGGGCGGCTCCTGCACCGTCTCGGCCGGGGTCCGGTCGATCGCGACCGGAGCGTCGGGATCGCCCGCGCCGCGGCTGCGAGCCCGCTCTCCGACCATCATCGACACGCCCGGGAACCCGACCTGCTGGGTCCGAGCCAGCACGCGCCGAACCTGGCCGTAGGTCAGACGTGCGTCGGCACGCAGGACGAGGCGACGATCCGGATCCTGTGCATGCGCCTCGGCGAGCGCCGCGATCGCGCCGTCGAGATCGACCCTGGCGTCCTCGACGTAGAATTCGCCGGCGTGGTTCATCGAGAGCTTGACCGGCGGGGCGATCTTCACCTCCGGGTCCGGATTCAGGATCCCGGGCAGGTCGACGGGAACGCTCTGGTTCATGCGCGGCGCGACCACCATGAAGATGATCAGCAGCACGAGCACGACGTCGACGAGCGGCGTGACGTTCATGTCGGGGGCCACGCCCCCGGACTTCTTCCTACGCGACGCGCCCACGTCGCACCCCGGAAGTCTCCACCCGGTCCCAGTGCTCGACGTCGTCGAGCAGCTGTCCGGCCGCGCGCGACAGCCTGGACTCGTCGGCGTCGATCGCGGTCGAGAGGTAGTTGAAGGCGAGCACCGCCGGGATCGCGACGGCGAGACCGAGCGCGGTCTCGACGAGGGCTTCGCTGATGCCGGCGGAGACCGACGACAGCCCGCCCGACCCGGTCGAGGCGATGCCCTGGAACGCGGAGATGATGCCGACGACCGTGCCGAGGAGACCGACGAACGGCGCCACGGAGCCCACGGTGGCGAGGACCGACATGCCGCTGCGCATCTCCTCTCCGGTCTCCTCGAGCACCCGCTCGACGTGGCGCCGGGCCTTCTCGACCGGGGGCAGCCCGCCCGCGTCCCGGCCCCTGCGGCCCTCCTCCCAGGAGGAAAGCGCCGCTTTCGTCACCCGCGCGAGATGGCTCCGCTCGTGCCGGGCGGCCTCGTCGATCGCACCGTCGACGTCGCCCGACCCGATCTTCTCGGCGACCGCGGAGGCGAACAGCCGCGAGGCCGCCTGCGAGCGCCGCAGCGCGATCGTCCGCTCGATGAAGACGGTGAGCGAGGCGAGGCCCATCACGAGCAGGAGAACCGCGATCGTGATCGCGGGTGCACCCATGTGCTGCCAGATCTCGGACCAGTTGAAGGACATCTCGAAACCTCTCTCTTCCCTCCGGCGCCCGCGGCGCCGGGCCGTCAGGCGGACAATTTGAAGGGGATCTGGACGATCCGGTAGACGGTGATCGGCTGCCCATCGACCCGGGCCGGCTCGTATTTCCATCGCTTCACCGCGGCGATCGCCGCCGAGACGAACGGCTCCTCGCCACGCATCGCGCGCACGTCACCCACCGAGCCGTCGGGCAGGACCACGACCTTCAGGACGACGACTCCGGTCCTGCCGCTCGTTCGAGCGTCCTCGGGATAGACGGGCACGACGTTGGTGCGCAGTGGCTCGGGCGGCGACGCGTTCTCGGGCAGGGCGCCCGCCCCTCCGCCGACGTCGCCCCCGGCGAGGCCGTCGGCTTCGCCCCCCTCGAGGCCGGCAGGGTCGCCGTCGCCGGGCTCGCCGTAGACCGCGATGCCCTTGTCCTCGCTCGGGTCCGCCTCCTTCGGGGCCTCGAGCGGCATCTCCCTCGGTGCGACGAACTTCTTCACCGGCGGCGGCTTGTCGAGCCTGCGGATCTTCTGGTCGGGCCGCACCACGGCGGCCGCGGCCGGCGGCTTCGCGGCGACCGGCCTCGGGACGTCCGGCTTCTTCTCGATCGGCTTCGGCGGCTCGGGGGCCGCCTCGACCAGTTTCGGCGGCGGCGGCGGAGGCGGCTCCGGCTTCACGACCTTCTGCACGAAGGTGAGGTCGATCTTCTTCTCCTCGATCACCTGCTTCGTCGCCTTGCCGAGCAGGAGGGCGAGGACGGCGAGCAGGGCGTAGAGCCCGGCCGAGCCGAGCATCGCCGGCCCCCAGCGGCGGCGATCGCCGGGGTCTTCCGCGTAGAACGTCGAGAACCCCGAGCCCGGCGGCGTCGAGCCCGGAGATCCTGCCCGCAGGTCGGTCGCCGTCGCCTCGCTCACGCGGCCTCCCGAGCGCGCCACCCTCGAGGAGAGCGGCGAGACCGCGGCGAGCCGGTGTCGCGGACGACCGGGAGAGGTCGCGCACGCGGGAGCTCCGCCTCGATCGGCAAGTCGTTTCCCGGCGGGTTCTTCACGATGGTCTCACGCGGGGCGGATCCGGTCGGCGCCCGGACTCCGCCCCGACGCTCGCAGCCCTAACGACCACCGGTGTCGGTCGGGTGATCCGATCGTGACGAATCGTTGACAGCGCGCGCGCGGTTGCACGGAGCGGCCATCGACGGCGGACGAGGATGGCAGGATCGGACCGCGGCGACCGGAATCGCGCGCGCGCCGTCACGGAGACGTCACGTGCGACTCATGGACGCGCCACGGCGTTCCGCTTGAAGGGCGTCGGCCCGACGGGCACCGGCGGAAGAGGCGCCGGGTCGGGACCTTTCACCCATGGGTCCGAAGACGCGCACCAACCCTCGAGCGAGGGACGCCCTCCCGATGTTCGCCCTGCTCGTGTCGCTGCTGTGCGGAAGCACGGAGGCCGGGGGCGCTCCCGCTGCCGACGGGGGCGCGCCCCCAGCGCCGCCGGCGCCGGCGGCGCCGGGAGGCGGCAAGGCAGTCCGCGGTGCGATCTTCGGACGCGTCGTCGACTCGGAAACCGGGGCTCCCGTGGTCGACGCCGGCGTCGAGGTGATCGGCATCAGGAAGCACGGGCGCACGGACGTCGAGGGCAGGTACAAGTTCACGGTCGCGCCGGGCACCTGGGCCGTCCGTTTCTACGCACCCGGCTACCGGAGCGCCCGGATCGAGGACGTGAAGGTCGAGTCGGGCAAGACGACCCGCGCCGACACCCCGCTCGTCTCCGCCGGAGAGGCCGGGGTCCAGGTGGTCGAGGTCGTCGCCAAGGGCAAGCGGGCGAACGAGGCCGTCCAGCTCGCGGAGCGCCGCAACGCCACCACCGTCGAGGACAACATCAGCGCGGAAACCTTCAAGAAGGGCCCGGACTCGGATGCCGCAGAGGTGGTCGAGCGCGTGCCGGGCGTGACGATCCGGGCGGACAAGTTCGTCTACGTCCGGGGCCTGGGCGAGCGGTACACGAGCGCTCTCCTCGACGGCAACCGCCTTCCGAGCCCCGATCCGAACAAGCGCGTCGTTCCGCTCGACCTGTTCCCCGCCAACTTCCTCGACTCGATCAGCATCGCCAAGTCGTACTCGCCCGACCTTCCCGGCGACTTCGCAGGCGGCCTCGTCGACCTGCAGTTGACGTCGTTTCCGGAGAAGCTCACGGCGACGATGGGCCTCTCGCTCGCCGG
>JAFMJW010000176.1 GCA_017853315.1 Alphaproteobacteria bacterium | reverse complement strand
CCGGAGACGATGATGGCCGGCGTGCCGGTCGCGACGCTCTCGGTCGCCTCGGATTACATCTTCTCGGAGATCTTCCGCCGCTTCCCCGATCTCCGCATCGCGCTCTCGGAGTGCGGCATCGGCTGGATCCCCTACTTCCTCGAGCGCATCGACTACCTGAACGAGCGCCACCATCGCTGGACGCGCTGGAAGTTCGAGAACGAGCGCCCGAGCGACGTCTTCCGCCGCCACTTCCTCGCCTGCTTCATCGACGACGCGGCCGGCGTGCGCGCGCGCGACCAGATCGGTCTCGACTGCATCGCCTGGGAGTGCGACTACCCGCACTCCGACAGCACCTGGCCGCAAGGACCCGAGCGCCTCGCGCGCAGTCTCGCCGGGCTCTCCGACGCCGAGGTCGACGCCATCTCGCACGGCAACGCGCTGCGCTTCTTCCACTCGGATGCGCTCGAGAGGGCCGGTGGGCGCGCCGCCGCGACGGTCGGCGCCCTGCGGGCGCGCGCGCGCGACGTCGACCTGGCCCCGCTCGAGGGCGGCGGCACGCCGCCCAGCGAGGCGGAAGCCCGGCCCGTCACCGCCCGCGACGTCATGCGCCAGCTCGCGACCGTGCTCGACGGCAGCGTCGGCCGGAGCGCCTGAGCGAAGCGGCCTCGCCGCGCGCGCGGCGGCCCGCGGGCTGGCGTCGACCCGGGAGACGACGGAGGATCCGGCGATGTTCGAGTTCGATCCCTACGCGTGGGACTTCCACGAGGATCCCTACCCGGTCTACCGCCGCCTGCGCGACGAGGCACCCGACTACCGCAACGAGCGCCTCGGCTTCTGGGCGCTATCGCGACACGACGACGTGCTCGCGGGTTTCCGCGACACCGAGCACCTCTCGAACGCCCGGGGCGTGTCGCTCGAGGAGTCGAGTCACCCCGACCCGTCGCAGACCGCGTCCTTCCTCGCGATGGACCCGCCGCGCCACGACCGCATGCGCGCGCTCGTCGCGCGTGGATTCACGCCCAAGCGGGTCTCCGATCTCGAGCCCCGCATCCGCGAGATCACCCGCATGCACATGGACCGCTTCCTCGGCGACCGGCGCTGCGACTTCATCCAGCAGTTCGCGGGGCTCGTGCCGATGGACGTGATCAGCGAGATGCTGGGCGTGCCGGCCGAGGATCGCGACCGGCTGCGACACCTCGCGGACACGGTGCTCCACCGCGAGGATGGCGTCGCCGGGATCCCGGCCGAGAGCGCCGACGCCGCGCGCAGCCTGATGGGCTACTTCCACGGGCTCGTCGCCGACCGTCGCAAGACCCCGCGCGCCGACCTGCCGAGCGCGCTGCTGGAGGCCGAGATCGACGGCGAGAAGCTCGGCGACCGCGATCTGATGTCGTTTCTCTTCCTCATGGTGATCGCCGGCAACGAGACGACGACCAAGCTGCTCGGCAACGCGCTCTACTGGCTGTGGCGGAACCCCGAGGCGAGGCGCGCCGTGACCGCCGACCGCGGGCTCGTCCCGGCCTGGGCCGAGGAGACGCTGCGCTACGACCCCTCGACCCAGATCCTCGCCCGAACCGCGAAGGGCGACTTCGACCTGGGCGGGCGCCGGATCCGCGACGGCGAGAAGGTACTGCTGCTCGTCGGCTCGGCGAATCGGGACGACCGCGTGTTCCCCGACCCCGACCGCTACGACCTCGCGCGCGACCAGTCGCCGAGCCTCGCCTTCGGCAAGGGCACGCACTTCTGCATGGGGGCCTCGCTCGCGCGCCTCGAAGCCCGGGTCGCGCTGGAGGAGGTTCTCGACCGCATGCCGGGCTTCGAGATCGACCCCGCGGGGCTCGTGCGCGTGCACTCGGTGAACGTGCGTGGTTTCGCCTCGATGCCCGTCCGCTTCTGAGGAGACGAAGAGCCATGGCGACCCCGAACCACCCGACCAACGATGCGATCCGGCTCACCGACGGCCATTTCTACGGCAACGACCCGCACGAGAACCTGCGCTGGATGCGCGAGAACGCGCCCGTCTACTGGGACGCGGCAGGCCAGTGCTGGGGGATCACGCTGCACGAGGACGTGACCGCGCTCTCGAAGGACAGCCAGACCTGGCGCAACAGCGGCGGCATCCGTCCCGACGCACCGCAGATGGCCTACATGATCGACATGGACGACCCCGAGCACCGCAAGCGGCGCGCGCTCGTCAGCAAGGGGTTCACGCCGCGCCGGGTGATGGAGCGCGAGCCCCGCGTGCGCGAGGTCAGTCGCGAGCTCCTGCGTCGCGCCCGGGAGCGCGGCCGCTTCGACTTCGTGAAGGACGTGGCCGCGTGGCTCCCGCTCGTCATGATCGGCGACATGCTGGGCGTGCTTCCCGACGACTACGAGCGCCTTCTCGACTGGTCGGAGGCGATGGTGCTGGGCACCGGCGCGACCACGGTCGAGGCGATGGTGGCCGCGGGGCAGGCCTTCGAGGAGTACGTGACCTACCAGCGGCGCGTGCTGGAGGACCGGCGCGCGAACCCGCGCGACGACCTCGTGAGCATCCTCGTCCACGCCGAGATCGACGGCGAGCGCCTGACCGACGACGAGCTCCTGATGGAGACGCTGCTCATCCTGATCGGCGGCGACGAGACCACCCGCCACGTGCTCTCGGGCGGCATGGACCAGCTCCTGCGCAACCCCGACCAGATGCGCGCGCTTCGCGAGGACCCCTCCCGCATGGGCCCGACGATCGAGGAGTGCCTGCGCTGGGTGAGCCCGATCCAGAACATGGCTCGCACGGCCGCGCGCGACGTCGAGCTGCGCGGCCAGAAGATCGCGGCGGGCGAGAAGGTGCTGCTGCTCTACCCGTCCGCGAACCGCGACGCGGCGGTGTTCGCCGACCCCTTCCGCTTCGACTCGACGCGCTCGCCGAACGACCACATCGCCTTCGGAATCGGCGCGCACTTCTGTCTCGGCTCGAACCTCGCGCGACTCGAGCTGCGGGTGATGTTCGAGGAGGCACTCGCGATCGTGCCCGACCTGCGGCTCGCCTCCGACGCTCCGCCGCCGCTTCGGGCGTCGAACTTCATCAGCGGGATCGAGTCGCTGCCGGTCGAGGTGGGCTGAGGCCCCGCGTCTCACGCCCCCGGTCGAAGCCCCCCGGGCATCGACCGTCGCCTCCGTCGCTTGGAAGAATGCTCTTGACGAGTTCCGGCGGCAGGGGGTACGGACCGGGCGGTCCGGGGCAGGAGCGGGGAGCTTCCGCCGACCATTCCCGGCCAGCGGGGTGATGCGATGAAGTTTCTCGATGGCAGGATCCGGACGGCGACCGCGACCGTCCTGCTCTTTCTCGCCTCCGCCGGCAGCGCCGGGGCGCAGCTCGGCAAGGAGCAGCAGGACTGCCTCGTCGCCGTCAACAAGGGCGGGACGCTGGTCGCGAAGGAGCAGGGCAAGGCCAACGTCGCCTGCGTCAAGGACTCCGGCCTCGGCAAGCTCGCCGGCACGGCCGACGCGTGCCTCTCGGCCGACCCGAAGGGCAAGCTGCAGAAGGCGAAGGACAGGACCGTCGCCGACGCCGCGAAGAAGTGCGTCGCTCCTCCCGCTTTCGGCTACCCCGGGGCCGCCGCGACCAGTGCGGCGGCGGAGCGGGCGATGCTCGACCTCGTCGCCGACGTCTTTGGGGCTTCCCTCGACCCGGTGCTCGCGAGCTGCTCCGCGAGCAAGCCGGGCTGTCAATGCCAGCAGAAGGTGCTCGCCGACGTTCACAAGGTCGCGGACACGAAGCTCGCCGAGTTCCTCGCCTGCAAGAAGACCGTGCTGAAGGCCGGGGCCTCCGACGCGACGGCCCTCGAACGCTGCGTCGTCGACCCGGCGACCGCAGGTTCGATTGCCGCCGACACCAAGGCCAGGATCGCGAAGTCGGTCGCGAAGCTCGACGCCGACGTCGCCCGGTCGTGCGAGGCGCCCGGCGTGACCTTCGGGTCGTTCCCGGGAGCATGCGAGGGCTCGAGCGGCAGTGCGCTCGTGCAGTGCCTCGATCGCGTCGTCGGGTGCCGCGTCTGCCAGGCGATCGACGGCATGGACGCGCTGTCCGTCGACTGCGACCTGTTCGACGACGGCGCGGCGAACGGCAGTTGCAACCCGAGTCCGACTCCCACGCCGGTCCCCAGTCCGACCCCGACGCCGGGCCCCACCCCCGGCCGTCTCCTCGCCGACGGCGGGAACCTCTACGGCCCCGCCGGGTTCGCCATGGGTGCCGTGCCCGGCACGCTCCCGACCCCGCTGTGGGTCGTCGTCGAGACCACCGCCCTGCCGACGCCCCCGATCCCGGGTGACGCGACGCCGCACGGCGAGCCGTTCCTGCTCTCCGGCAATCGCAAGGTGACGAGCGCGGCCGGCACGGGTTTCGTGGTCGCGCTCCCGATCCCGGACGGGGTTGCGACGGATCACCTCGGCGTCGCGGTCTTCGATCCCGCCGACCCGACCGACGCCGGAAGCCTCGACACCTGGAGCGTCCTCCCCGGCCTCGTGGATCCGGTGCAGCGCCAGCTGCTGGTGCTCGTTCGGTACGCCTCTCCGGTCGGCGCCGTTCTCGTCGTCGTCGAGCATCCCGGGCTCGACTCACCCGTCAATCCGGGCAGCAGCGCTCCGGTGTCACCCGCAGCGCCGACCGGTTCGTCGGGCGGGGCGACTTCTCCCGCCGACAGGGGGCCCACGGCGACGACTCCGACACCGACGCCCTCCCCCACGCCGTCCCCGATCCCCTGTGCAGCAGGCACCTTCAAGATCACCTGCCTCGAGACGGATCCGGACGATCAGCAACTCTGCGAGGACAACCAGTTCGGGGTGCGCGATGCTCTCGACGCGATCCGAAGCCAGACGCTCGCCCTGGGGTTTCCCGAGCCTTCCCTCTACGTCGCCCCTTCGATTCTCCTGCTGAATCCCCCCGGCGCGATCACGTCCTGCGGATACGACGTCACCATCAGTTCGCAATTGCAGGACTGCACGACCCGGGATGGGGGATCGGTTCTGGCGTTCTACAACATCGTCCGGCAGACCATCAACATGTGCATCCTGCCCTACACCACGCCGCCGTCGACCACGTTCGCGAAAACGCTTCGGCACGAGTACTTCCACGCCCTTCAGTACGCCTACTCCGAGGTCCGTGCGGACTGGTCGGCGGGGACGGAAGACGACTGGGTCATCGAGAGCTCAGCGACGATCCTCTCCGCATCGGTCGTGCCGGGCAACGGACCCGACGTCGTCCGCGATCCGGACTATCCCCTGCGCAAGGTGGATCGCTCGGCCACGTCCGTCGCCGAGACCGCCGAGTACGAACTCCAGGACTTCTGGGCCGATCTCTTCCGCCCGACCAACGATCTCGTCCAGCCCTTCCAGGACCTCTTCACGAGGGGTTCCTCGATCGACGACGTGATCGACTGGCGCGGTGGAGCGGTTCCCCTGGGAGAGGAGTACCTCTCCTGGGCACGAAACCAGGCCATGGCCGAGGAGGGCACGGACGAAAACGGCGACCCGGTGCCGACGTGTACGTTCCGGCCAGGTTCCGTCGAGCAGGTGATGGATCTGACGGACACCTACACCTCGAAACCCATCCAGCCGCTCACCACGGTCGTCTACCGGTGGAAGTGGGAATTCGAGGAGCCCCTCGACGTGCTGCGATTCTGGGAGTTCTACTCCCGGGACCAGAACGACGAGAAGATCCGCTTCAAGGCCTATCGCGGCGTCGAACTGAATTGCGGGAGCGTGAACGACGGATTCCGCCGCTTCGAAAACGTCCTTCCGGGCGAGGAGTTCTACCTCGTCGTGAGCAACATCGACCCGAAGCAGGAGCGCCAGTACCTGATCCAGTTCGACTGACGCCCGGACCGGCAACGGGTCCGCGGTCCTGCACGGGCACGACATGCAACCCCCCGAGGCGACCCCGACCATGCGAAACTCCCCCGGCCTGCCCATCCTCGTCGCCGGCGGCGGCATCGGCGGCCTGACCTCGGCCCTCTGCCTCGCGCAGCAGGGCTTCGAGGTCCGTGTCTTCGAGCAGGTGGCGGCGTTCTCGGAGGTCGGCGCGGGCATCCAGTTGAGTCCGAACTGCACCCGCGTGCTCCACGACCTGGGACTCGAGGCTGCGCTCCTGCGCCATGCCTTCCTTCCGGAGGGCGTGGAGATGCGCGACTGGAAGAGCGGACGGGTGCTCTTCCGGAATCCGCTCGGCGAGACCGCTCGCAGGACGTTCGGGTTCCCGGTCTACCACGTCCACCGCGCGGACCTGGTCGAGGTCCTCGTCGAGGCCGCGCGGGCCGAACCACGCATCACCCTCGAAGCGGGCGCACGCGTGACGAGCGTCGAGCAGGCGGCCGACTCGGTGACGGTCCGAGCAGGCGGGGACCGCCACGTCGGTGCCCTGCTCGTGGGTGCCGACGGCATCCACTCGGCGACGCGTGCCGCGATGTTCGGCGCGGATGCCCCGACCTTCACGGGTTGCGTCGCATGGCGCGGACTCGTGCCCGCCGATCGCTTGCCGACGGGGCTCGTGCGCCCCATGGCGACCGCCTGGTGGGGGCCGGGCAAGCACTTCGTGCACTACTACCTTCGCCGCGGCGAGCTCGTGAACTGCGTGTGCATCGTCGAGAAGGACGGCTGGGAGGTCGAGTCCTGGACCGAGCGCGGGGAGCCCGGCGAATTGAAGCGCGACTTCGCCGGCTGGCACGACGACGTGCAGCGGCTGCTCGAAGCGATGGATCCCGACAGTTGCTTCAAGTGGGCGCTCTTCGATCGCCCACCCATGCCACGCTGGAGCGACCGCCGCGTCACCCTGCTCGGCGACGCCTGCCACCCCACGCTGCCGTTCCTCGCACAGGGCGCCGCGATGGCGATCGAGGACGGGGCGGTTCTCGCACGCTGCCTCGCTCGCGGCACGGACGTTCCCGCGAGCCTCGCGCGCTACGAGAGCCTCCGCCACGACCGCACGGCGAGCATCCAGGCCGGCTCGCGCCGCAACAAGACCCTGTTCCACCTGGACGGCGCCCGCGCCAGGCTTCGCAACCTGGTCGCCGGGCCGCTGCAGAGGCGGGTCATCCGCGGGCTGTTCGGCTACGACGCCCTCGCCGCCGCGTCCTGAACGGACGAAGCGGCGGCTCCCGGTCGAGGCGGGCCGAGGCTCAGGGGTTCCGCACGCAGTCGTAGGTCAGCGTGATCGGCGAGCCGAGACCGACGACCTCGAAGTCCGACACGAGCAGGGTGTCGAGGATGCGGGAGTCGACGCCGAGATCGGCCCACTTCGCGGTCGTGTCGGCGTCGCTC
>JAFMJW010000175.1 GCA_017853315.1 Alphaproteobacteria bacterium | reverse complement strand
GCAGGAGTTGCCGGTGCGGTCGACGGTGTTCGTGCAGGCGTCGTTGTGCCCCATGAGCACGGTGACGTAGCGCGGGCCGCTCGCGCCGGAGAGGTTCTGGCGGATCGAGGACGACTGGCTGCGGAAGTCCGACAGCATCGTGCCGCCGCTCATCGAGTCGTTGAAGATGCTGACCTGCGCACCCTTCGCGCACTCGAGGCGCTCGGCGTGGGTGAAGGTGCCGTCGCCGCCCGACTGGCACCAGTTCGAGCCGTGATCCTTGCCGGTCGCCCAGGCGCGTCCCGGGTTGTCGCCGTAGTTGCAGGAGCTCGTGTTCGCGTTGAACCCGCGCGAGATGCTGTCGCCGGTGACGCTGATCGAGTCGGAGAAGAGGGCGGCGCGCGCCGCCGGCACCGCGACCGCGAACGCTGCGACCAGCGCCCACGCGGCGACGGCCGCCGCGTGCCACGGCGGTCGGCGGGCCCCTCGGCCCGGGGCGGTGCGATCCGACGTCGGCATCGGCCGCGGCCCTAGCGCGATCGGACGCCGTCGGTCAACGAAGAAGTTTCGGGAATTCGGGAGCGGGCGCCGGGGGCCGTCGGCCGCCCGGGCCCGGGCCCCTCGCCCCCGCCCGAGACGACACCCACCGCCGCCAGCATGAGGGCCGCGCCGGCGAGCGTGGGCCGGTCGACCGCGCGGCCGAGGAGGAAGGCTTCGAGCAGGGCCGCGGTGACCACCCCGGTGGCCGCCACGAGGCTCGCTCGGGCCGCCGAGTGGTGACCCAGCGAGTGGTGGAGCAGCCACTGCGCGGCGACCGAGAACAGGACGACGCAGGCGAGGGCAGCGACCAGCGGGGCGTTCGCGGGCGGAAGTCCCCGCGCGAGCGAAGGCGAGGTCGCGAGCGCGCCGATCGCCATGAACCAGGTCGTGATGAGCGAGGCGCTCTCGCTCGCGCGCAGCCCGCGCGCCGTGGCGATCGCCGCGCCCGAGAGGAAGGCCGCCCCCGCGGCGGCGAGCATCCCCGGCAGGAGCGAAGGGTCGAGCCGGATCTCGCCGCCGACCACGAGGGCCGCGCCCGCCAGGTTCAGCAGGAGACCGGCGGCGGTGCGCCCGGTGAACCGCTCGCCGAGGAGCGGCACCGCGAGCGCCGCCGCGAACACCGGGTAGGTGCTCTGCAGCAGCGCCGCCAGCGCAGCACCGGCGCCGTCGATGCCGACGAAGTAGAGCGTGATCGCGCACGCGCCGACCGCCCCGCGCAGGACGACGCGGAACAGGTTGCCCGGCGCCGGCACGAGACCGCGCCCGCGGGTCGCGAGCAGAAGGACCAGGAACGAGCCGGCGAAGCGCAGGCAGGCCACCTGCACGGGAGACATCCACCGGGTCGCGACCTTCACCGAGACGGCCATGGCCCCGAACAGGACCGACGACGCGAGCAGCGGCAGCAGCCCCTCGGCGAGACTCGACCCGCTGCCCGCTCCCGCCGCCACGCGGGTGGTTCGCGCCGGGCCGGTCGCGAGTCAACCGTCCCGCCTCGGCGCCGACGCGGGGCCGGGCTTTGCGACCCGGACCCCTCCTCTGGCATGGCGTGGCCATGGCCGCGGAGGCGTCGGGATGGTTCGCGGGCGCGCGAAGCGGAATCTTCGTGCACTGGAGCCATGCGAGCGTCCGCGGGCTCGAGGTGTCCTGGCCGCTCGTCGGCGGCGCGCCCTGGGCGGAACGGCCGCAGTCCGTGCCGGCGGACGAATACCACGCGACGGCGGCCTCCTTCGCGCCGCGACCCGGCGCCGCCCGCGAGTGGATGCGCGCGGCGCGGCGCGCGCACGCGCGCTACGCGGTGCTGACGGCCAAGCACCACGACGGCTTCGCGCTCTTCCCGTCGGGCGCGGCGGACTTCGGCGTCGGCGCGACGCTTCCCGGCCGCGACCTGGTCGCCGAGTTCGTCGAGGCGGCGCGCGCCGAGGGCATCCGCCCGGGCCTCTACTTCTCCCTCCCGGACTGGCACCACCCGGACTACCCCGCGTTCCGCGACGAGCACCGGCCCTACTCCTTCGGACTCCGACCGCGCCCGACGCCGGAGCAGTGGGAGCGCTACCTCGCCTTCCTGTCCACCCAGCTGCGGGAGATCCTGACCCGCTACGGCCGGATCGACCTGCTCTGGTTCGACGGCGGATGGGAGCGACGCGCCGACGAGTGGCGGTCGTCGGAACTGGAGCGGATGGTGCGCGAGCTCCAGCCGGAGATCGTGCTGAACGACCGCCTGCCGGGCGTCGGCGACTACGACACGCCCGAGCAGCACGTTCCGGACCGCGCGCCCGGACGACCGTGGGAGACCTGCCTCACGATGAACGAGACGTGGGGCTGGAACCCGGACGACCATGCGTGGAAGTCGCCGCGCGACCTGGTGCACGCGCTCTGCGAGACGGCCGCCCGCGGCGGCAACCTGCTGCTCAACGTCTCGCCCCGCGCCGACGGCTCGCTCCCACCCGAGCAGCTCGAGCGGCTCGACGCGATCGGCTCCTGGCTCGACGCGCACGGCGAGGCGATCTTCGACACGGAGCCCGGCCTCGAGCCCTGGCAGTTCCACGGGCCTTCGACGCGCAGGGGAAGTCGATTCTTCCTCCTGCTGGTCCTGCGGCCCTACGAGAGCGTCGCGGTGCGCGGCGTGCCGATCCGTCGCATCGCCGCCGCGCGCGAACTCCGCACCGGCCGCGATCTCGAGTTCACGACGCGCTGCTCGGTGCCCGACCGGATCTTCAACCGCGACCCGCTGGGCGAGGTCTCGATCCGGATTCCGGAGGACTCGATCGACCCGGTCGCCACGGTCGTCGAGCTCGTGGTAGGCGACTGAGGCGACGGGGGCCGGGACGACGATGGAGACATGGGCGGGATCGAAGCCGGACCTCGACGGGCGCGTCGCGCGCCTCGTCGCGGATCGCGTGAGGGCGACGCTCCGGGAGCGCCCGCAGGTGGTGCTCGGGGTCGTCGGCGGTCGCAGCGTCGGCGGCATCTACGCGGAGCTCGCCCGGCAGGACCTGCCCTGGGAGAAGGTCCACGTCTTCCTCGCCGACGAGCGCCTGGTCCCGATCACGAGCGAGGAGAGCAACTTCCGCCTCGTGCACGCCGACCTGCTCGACGGACTCGTGCGCGAGGGCCGCTTCCCCGAGGCGAACGCGCACGCCTGCACTCCCGACCCCGCCGACCCGCGGCCCGGCATCGACGCCTACGGCCGGGCCCTCGACGCGCTCGGCGGACGTTTCGACGTGGCGATCCTGAGTGCGGGCGAGGACGGCCACTGTGCCTCGCTGTTCCCGTGCCACGCGTCGGTCGCCGACCCGGGCGAGCGCTTCCTGCTGGTCGAGAACTCGCCGAAGCCGCCGCCGCGCCGGGTGAGCGCCTCGCGCCGTCTGCTCGAGCGCTCGGGCCTGGGCGTCGTGGTCTTCTACGGCGAAGGCAAGCGCGACGCGCTGGCTCTCTTCCGCGACCCGAAGGTCGACGTGTCCGGCTGCCCCTCGAAGGTCGTCGCCTCGATCCCGACGTCCTACCTGGTGACCGACCTCTCCTGAGGTGTGTCGCGAGACGCGGCGCCGGCGGCCGCCTCGCGCATGGCGCGAGCGTGCAGCGCCAGCGCGAGCGCCCAGAAGGCGTGCGCCCCGAAGGCCGCCCCGACGAGCAGCGGCCGCAGCAGGCCGAGCAACGCCGCGACCAGGAGCAGCACGCTCAGGTCGCGCGTCGTGAGGGTCGCGAGCATCGACGCGAGCAGGCGCGCGGACCGGGAGCCGGACGGCTTCCAGCGCTCCTCGGTCCGCTCCGCCCGCGTGACGACGAGAAACGAGAGCAGGCCGCCGCTCGCGAACAGGGCCGCGAGGATCCAGGCGCGTCGCGCGCCGAGACCGGGCCAGGCGTGCACCGCGATCCCGAGGAACGCGAGGACGTGGATCACCGTGTCCGAGGTGACGTCGAGGATCTCGCCCCACGCGGACTCGAGCACCTTCGCGCGCGCGATCTCGCCGTCGACGCAGTCGAGCACGGCCGTCGCCTGCACGAGCAGCGCGCCGACGACCGGCCAGGCTGAGCCGGGCCCGGCGAACGCCGCCGCGGCGACGAGGCCGACGGCGAGCGAGAGCATCGTCACCTGGTTCGGCGTGACGGGAGCGTCGAGCAGGAGCGGCGTCAGGCGTCGCGAGAGAGGCCGGTTCAGCAGGCGGTCGAAGAGGCCGTCGCGGGGATTGTCGAGCGTCGCGACGAGCCGTGCCTCGGCGGCGCGACGCGCGCGATCGTCGGTCGCCGGGGCGATCGCGAGCGGCTGCCCGCGAGTCGGCACCGACGACCCCGCCTCGAAGCGCTCCGCGAGGATCCCGAGGTCGGCGGGCACGCGTGCCCCGAGCATCCCGGCGTCGCAGCGGACGAGCGCGACGCGCCCCTCGTCGTCGCACTCCACTCGAGTGCGCGGCGCCCCCTCGGCGAGAACCTCGCGCAGCAGCCCCGCGGTGAACGCGACGTCGCATCGCCAGCAGACGACCGGCCGGTCCGCATCGAGGAGGTCGGGCAACGGGTCTCCCGGCCGTCGGACCGGGTGATCCGGTCCCGCGAGCGCCGAGAGCCACGCCCGCGGACCGGGGGTCGTCGCGACGAACACGACGGGCTGCAACCCGGCCGCCCGAGCGAGCGCGCGCGCCCTGTCCACGAGCGTGCGGCCCGCGAACCGGGCGGTCGCATCGGCCTCCGCCGGGACGAGGACGATCCCCGCGACGCCTCCCATGGCGACGGCCCGTACCACAACCGCCGACGGGTGCGGCAGGAGCGCGCATCCGCGTCGCGATCGTTGAGTTCGGGGGGTGAAGGACTATGATAGGCGCCGCGAACCGGCGGGGCGCGGAACCGGTGCGCGGCAGCGGCGTCCGCGGCGGCTCACGGAGGAATCCGGCGATGATGAAGACGCTCTTCCTGAACCCGCCGTCGTGGGAGGACTTCGACGGCGGCGCCGGCTCCCGCTACCAGGCGAAGCGCGAGGTCTGGTCCTTCTGGTACCCGACCTGGCTCGCTTACCCGACCGGCCTCGTCGAGGGGTCGCGCCTGCTCGACGCTCCTCCCGAGGGCCTCTCGCAGGACGAGTGCGTCGCGATCGCGGCCGACCACGAGCTGGTCGTCCTCCACACGAGCTCGCCCTCGCTGCGCAAGGACGCCGAGACCGCCGAGAAGATCAAGGCGAAGAGCCCGCGCACGGTGATCGCGATGGTCGGAGCCCAGGCGACCGCACAGCCCGAGGTGGTGCTCGCGGCCTCCGACGCGATCGACGTCGTCGGCCGCAAGGAGTTCGACCACTCGATGCGGGAGATCGCGGAAGGCCGCGACTGGTCCGGGATCGCGGGCATCGGCTTCCGGCGCGACGGGCGGACGGTGCAGAACCCGGACCGCCCGATGATGACCGGCACCGAGCTCGACGAGCTGCCGCTCGCGACCGAGGTCTACGCGCGCTTCCTCGACTTCAGGAAGTACAACTCGCCCTACTGCCAGTACCCCTACGTCTCGCTCTACACCGGGCGCGGCTGCCCGGCGCGCTGCACCTTCTGCCTGTGGCCGCAGGTGACGACCGGCCACTCCTACCGCACGCGCAGCGTCGAGAACGTGCTGCGAGAGGTCGAGCCGATGCGGAGCCTGTTCCCCGGCCTGCGCGAGATCTTCTTCGACGACGACACCTTCACCGCCGACAAGGCGCGCGCGCGGGAGATCGCCGCCGGACTCGGTCCGATGGGCTACACCTGGTCGACCAACTCGCGCGCGAACGTCGACTACGACACGCTTTCGGCGCTGAAGGACGGGGGCCTGCGCCTGTTCGTCGTCGGCTACGAGTCGGCGAACGACGGGATCCTGAAGAACATCAGGAAGGGCGTCGACCTGCGCACCGCGCGCCGGTTCACCGAGGACTGCCACCGTCTCGGCATCCTGATCCACGGCACGTTCATCGTCGGGCTCCCGGGCGAGACCCCGGAGACGATCCGCGAGTCGATCGAGTTCGCGAAGGAGATGGACTGCGAGACGATCCAGGTGTCGCTCGCCTCGCCGTATCCCGGAACGGCCTTCCACGACTGGGTGCGCGAGAACGGCCACGCGGTCGTCGACCCGCTGGTCGACGAGGGCGGCTACCAGAAATGCACGGTCTCCTACCCCGCGATCTCGGCCGACGAGATCTACGACTCGGTCGAGCGCTTCTACAAGGAGTTCTACTTCCGCCCGCGCTACATCGCGAAGAAGCTGAAACAGATCGTGCTCGACAAGCACGAGAGGCCCCGACTCCTCTCCGAGGGCCGGCAGTTCCTGCGCACGATGTGGCATCGCCGCTCGGAAGCGAAGGGGAATCGCGCGGGGTCGCCGACGAGGTCGGGCTCCCCGGGGGTCGGCGCCGCCGCGAACGCCTGAGCGGCACGCGCCCGTGCTCGCAACGACCCTTCTCTGCCTCGTCTCGATCTCGGTCGCCTACCAGGTCGCGAGCCTCGCCTGCGGCTGGTCCTTCGCCCGCTTCCGCCGCCGCGCTCTCGCGGAGCCGCCCGCCGACGACGCGAGCCTTCCCCCGGTGTCGCTGCTGAAGCCGCTGCGCGGCGTGGTCCCGGAGACCGCCGAGAACCTCGCGAGCTGCTGTCGCCTGGACTACCCCGGGCTGCAGGTCGTCTTCGGGGTCGCGGACGGCGACGACCCGGCGGTGGAGGTGGTGCAACGGCTCCGGCGCGACCATCCCGGCGTCGACGTCGAGCTCGTGGTCTCCGACCGCCGCATCGGCACGAACGCGAAGGTGAGCAACCTCGACAACATGCTGCGCGCCGCCCGCCACGACGTGATCGTGATCGCGGACGCCGACATCCGCTGCGAGCCGGACACGCTCCGGCGCGTCGTTCCCGGGCTCGACGAGCCCGGCGCGGGCCTCGTCACCTGCGCCTACCGGGCGGCGCAGTCGGGCTCCCTGCCGCGACGGCTCGAGGCGCTGTTCGTGAACACGGACTTCGCGCCCATGGTCGCCGTGGCGCGCCTGGTCGAGCGCCGGAGCTACGCGTTCGGTGCGACGATCGCGATCCGGCGGGAGACGCTGCGCGAGATCGGCGGCTTCGGGGCGATCGCCGACCACCTCGCGGACGACTACCAGCTCGGGCAGGCGGTCGTGGCGAAGGGGATGGCGTCGGTGCTCGCGCCCGCCGTGGTCGAGACCGTTCTCGACCTCGACCGGATGCGCGACGTCTTCGACCACCAGCTGCGCTGGGCGCGCACCTACCGCATCTGCCGCCCGCTCTCCTACTTCGCCACGATCGCGACCCACACGACGCTGTGGGCGACGCTCTTCCTCCTCGCGAGCGGCTTCTCCGCCCGGGGGATCGCGGTCTTCGCCGGCGCGGTGGGGATCCGGTGCGCGGTCGGGGC
>JAFMJW010000174.1 GCA_017853315.1 Alphaproteobacteria bacterium | reverse complement strand
TCGACGAAGTTGCCGACGTGCACGCCCTCGTGGAGGTGCGAGCCGGGGCGGAGCTGGCAGAAGGGCCCGAGGATCGAGCCCGCGTCGACGCGCGACTCGGCGATCACGACCATCGGCTTCAGGTGGACGCCGTCGCCGATCACGGCGTCGTGGAGGAACGCGTTGCCCTCGATCGTGCAGTCCCGCCCGATGCGGGTGCGACCGCGCAGGCGCACGACCGGCCCGATCGTCGTGTCCGCGCCGATCTCGACGTCGGCCTCGACGTAGGCCGTCTGCGGATCGAGGAAGGTCACGCCCGCGTCCATGTGCCGACGGACGATCTCGCGGCGCAGCGTCGCCTCGACCGCGGCGAGGTCGGCCCGCGAGTTGATGCCCGCCACCTCGTCGGGCTCGACCGGCTCGGTCGCGACCGGCAGGCCGCGCGAGACCGCCGCGGCGACCACGTCGGTCAGGTAGAGCTCGCCCTGCGCGTTGTTCGGCCGAAGCCCGGCGAGCGCGTCGACCAGGAAGTCGCGCTTCACGCAGTAGATGCCCGGGTTCACCTCGGTGATCGCCCGCTCGGCCTCGGAGGCGTCGCGCTGCTCGACGATGCGGGAGAGCGCTCCGGCCGGGTCGCGCACGATGCGGCCGTAGCCGTGCGGGTCCTCGACGACGGTCGTGAGCATCGTGAGCGTGGCGGCGCGGGAGCGGTGCTCCGCGACGAGCCGCTCGAGGGTGGCCTCGCGCAGGAGCGGCACGTCCCCGTAGAGGATCAGGACGTCGCCCGAGAAGTCGCGCAGCGCGGCGTCGGCCGCGATCGCGACCGCGTGGCCGGTCCCGCGCTGCTGCTCCTGCAGCGCGAAGACGACGCCTCGCCCTTCGCAGGCGGCCCGTACCGTGTCGGCCTGGTGACCGACGACGACGACCGTGCGATCGGCTCCGAGCGGAGCGACCGCGTGGAGGACGTGGAGCAGGAGCGGTCGCCCGGCGATCTCGTGCAGCACCTTGGCGCGCGCGGAGCGCATCCGCGTGCCCTGGCCGGCGGCGAGGACGACGACGGCGAGCCGCTCCGCCGAACTCACGGACGGACCTTCAGCGCGCCCGAGGCGATCTTCGCGCGCGCATCGTCCACCTTCGCGCGGAGATCGGCAGGCACGCGCGAGAGCAGCGCGGGGTTCCAGGTGAAGTCGACGCAGCCCGTCGCGAAGCCCTCCTTCACGACGCGTCCGGCGAAGGTCTTCTCCTTCACCTCGCGCGCGACCTGGACGAAGGCCTTCGGCATGTCGATCACCGCGCTCGCCAGCACCGTGTCGGGCGCGACCGGCGCCTGGTCCTTGTTCGTGCCGAAGGCGAGAGCCCCGCCGGCCTTCGCGGCCTGGAACACGCCGATCCCGGCCGCGTCCGCGTTGTGCAGGACGAAGTCCGCACCCTGCGCGATCAGTGCGTCGGTCGCGGCCTTGGCGCCCGCGACGTCCTCGAAGCTGCCGACGTAGACGGTCGAAACCTTGAAGTCGGGCCGCACCGAACGGGCGCCCGCCTCGAAGCCGTCGAAGGTCGTCTTGATGACCGGCAGCTGGATGCCGCCGACGCAGCCGGCCTTGCCGGTCTTCGACATCGAGGCCGCGACCAGGCCGGCCAGGTAGGTCGCCTCGTCGAGTTCGAACTCGAGCGAGGCGACGTTCTTCGCCGACACGCCGCCCGAACTCACGAGGAAGGCCGTGTCCGGGTACTGCGCCCCGACCTTCATGGCCGCGTCCTGGTACTCGAAGCCGTGGCCGATCACGAGGTCGTAGCCCTGGCGCGCGTAGTCGCGGAAGGTCTGCTCGAACTCGGCGGGGCTCGTCGTCTGCACGTTGCTCGTCTCGGCGCCGAGCTCCTTCGCGATGCGCTGGAGCCCCTCGTAGGCGCTCGCGTTCCAGCCGCCGTCGCTCACCGGGCCGGGCGTGAGGAGCGCCACGCGGAAGGCGTCGTCCTTCTTCGCGGCACCTCCGCCCTGCGTGCAGGCGGCCGCGAATCCGAATGCGAGGGAGGCGGCGAAGGCTGCGACCCGGAGCGCCGCACGGCTCATCGGGCGAGGTTCCGGTAGCCGCCGCGGAAGTACAGCAGCGGGTCGAGCTCGCCCTCGATGCCGATCGCCTCGGCGAGCCCGATGTGGATCACGTGGTCTCCCGCCTCGACCGACTGGCGGATGCGGCACTCGATGCGCGCGAGCACGCCGTCGAGGACCGGGGCGCCGTTGCCGCCCGGATGGAAGCCCACGCCGGAGAACTTCTCGGGCCCGGACTTGGCGAAGCGCCTCGAGAGCCCCTCCTGCTCCTCGCTCAGGATGTTCACGGTGAACACTCCCGAGGCGGTGAAGCAGGCGGCCGTCTCCGCCTTCTTGTCGATGCAGACCAGCACGAGCGGCGGGTCGAGCGAGACCGACGAGACGGCGTTCGCCGTGAGCCCGGCGGGCTTCCCCTCGGCGTCGAGCGTGGTCACCACGGTCACGCCGGTCGCGAAATGCCCCAGGACGCGCCTGAATTCGGACTGGTCGAAAGCCATCGCCGCCTCTCGCTGGTGGGGGCCGAGGGGCCCCGGGGTCAAGAAGAGTTCCCTTGATACCCCCGGCCCCCTTCGATTCCAACGCAGGCCGCCGCGGGAGCCGCGGTTTGAAAGCGGGAGCCCGGACCGGGACAATGGCGATCGTGGCGGGGTGGAGGAGGAGGAAGTCGATGGTTCGATCCGAGAAGACGCTGCGCGCGGCTTGCGTGGCGATGCTCCTGCTGGCGGCCGGCTGTGCCGCCCGGCGCGGCGGAGGCGGGCTCGGGAACGCACCGGCCGCCGACGACCGCAAGCCGGTCGAGTGGGCGAAGAACGAGCCGAACCTGCTCGTCGTCGACCGCTCCTGCAAGACGGTCACGTTCTACCGCTACGGCCAGTGGGTGCGGACCTGGGACCAGGTGTCCCTCGGACAGAATCCCGGGGTGAAGGAGCAGGAGGGCGACCGCAAGACGCCCGACGGGCTCTACCGGATCGTGTTCAAGCGGCGCCACGAGCGCTGGTCCCGCTTCATGCTGCTCGACTACCCCAACGCGAAGGACCTGGCCGTGCACCACGCCCGGCTGGAGTCCGGTTACGTGAACCGCGGCCCCGGCGGCGAGGTCGGCATCCACGGCACCGACAAGCCGAAGCTGAACGAGACCTCCTACGACTGGACGTGGGGCTGCGTGTCGCTGACGAACAAGGACGTGAACGAGCTCTACGAGATGGCGCCCGAGGGCACGCTCGTCCTGATCGACGACTGAGGCGGCCGAAGCGGATTCGTCTGCGCGGGACGAGGATCTGCCGCTTCCTCGCAAGTTCGCGGATCGGACAGGGTCCTGCGACGAACGTCGCGATCAGTCCGGCAGCCCCAGCACCCGCTTCGCGATGATGTTCAACTGGACCTCCGAGGTCCCGCCCTCGATCGAGTTGCCGCGCGAGCGCAGCCAGTCGCGGGCGATGCGGATCTCGTCGTCCTCGAAGCCCGCACCCTCCCAGCCGAGCGCCTGCGGTCCCGCGATCTGCATCATGAGCTCGCGGCGGCGCTGGTTCAGTTCGGTGCCGTAGAGCTTGAAGAACGAGGTCTCGGGACCGGGCTTGTGGCCGGCTTTCTGGCCGTCCCGGGATCGCGCGAGCGTGAGCTCGAAGCACTTGCGGTCGAGCTCGACCTGCGCGACCCGGTCGCGCAGGACCGCGTCGGAGATGCGCTTCTCGCTGCCCTCGACGTAGCGTCGTGCGAGGTCGACCAGCGAGTCGCCCTGCGTGCGCTCGGTGCCCATGCCGGCGATCATCGTGCGCTCGTGGCCGAGCAGCGCCTTCGCCATCGTCCAGCCGCCGTTCACGCGGCCGACGACGTTGCGCCGCGGCACCCGCACGTCGGTCAGGAAGGTCTCGCAGAACGGTGACTTGCCGCTGATCAGCCGGATCGGCTTCACCGAGACGCCGGGCGACTCCATGTCCATGAGCAGGAAGGTGATGCCCTCGTGCTTGGGCGCCTGCGGGTCGGTGCGCACCAGGATGAACATCCAGTCGCACTGGTCCGCGTACGAGGTCCAGACCTTCTGGCCGTTCAGCACGAAGTCGTCGCCGTCGACCACGGCGCGCGTCTGCAGGCTCGCGAGGTCCGAGCCCGATCCCGGCTCCGAGTAGCCCTGGCACCAGCGGATCTCGCCGCGGATGATCGGCGGCAGGTGCTCCTTGCGGAGCTCCTCGGTGCCCTCCTGCAGGAGCAGCGGGCCGATCATGTTGAGGCCGAAGCCGATCAGCGGCGGGCGCAGCCCGAGACTCGCCATTTCCTGGCCGAGTACGCGGGCCTCCTGCTTGTCGAGGCCACCGCCGCCGTACTCCGACGGCCAGGTCGGCGCGGTCCAGCCGCGCTCGCCCATGACGTCGAGCCACTGGCGGACGCCGGGCTCGAGCTTCGCGTTGCGGCCGCCCCAGCAGAGCTCGTCGGTGTTGGTGACGGGCTGGCGCGCGACCGGCGGCGCGTGGTCGTCGAGCCACTTGCGGGTCTCGCGGCGGAACTTCTCGAGGTCGGCCATGTCGTCTCCGTCGCCGGGCGTCGCCGGCGGTTTCGTTCGTCTCGGGGGAGGGCGGCTCAGGCGAGGCCGAGCTGCTTCACCACGGCGACCACCTGCTCGGGGTGCTTCTCCGCGCTCGCGACCTTGGCCCAGTGCTTCTTCACCTTGCCGTCCTTGCCGACCAGCACGGTCGAGCGGATCACGCCGACGGTCTTCTTGCCGTAGAGCATCTTCTCGCCGTAGGCGCCGTAGGCGGTCATGACCTTGCGGTCGGTGTCGCACAGCAGCGGGAAGTTGAGCTTGTACTTCTTCACGAACTTCGCGTGGCTCTCCTCGCCGTCGGCGCTCACGCCGAGCACGGCGACGCCGAGCTTCGCGAGCTCCTTGTTGAAGTCGCGGAAACCGCAGGCCTCCTTGGTGCAGCCCGGGGTGTCGTCCTTCGGGTAGAAGTAGACGACGACCGCCTGCTTGCCCTTGAAGCCCGAGAGCGAGACCTTGTTGCCGTCCTGGTCCTTCAGCGTGAACGCCGGGGCCGCCTTGCCTTCCTCGATCGCCATGTCGCCGAACCTCCGTGCCGGGGCCGCGAGTGCGGCCGGCGCTCCGATCTTGGTTCGCGACGGCGGGTGGTGCAAGGGAGCCGGCCGGTCGCGTCCCGAGGAGGGGGGGCGGCCCCGCCGGCGAAGGCGTGGCCCATGGCCGCGAGGCCCGGCTCGACCGCTGCGCCGTTGACGGCGCGGCCGCGGTCGCGGAACCGTAGGGGCGGGGGCGACGCTCCGAGCGCTCCCGTCGCCGAGGTCGCCGCGGTCCCGAGACTGCGGCCCCCGGCCCCCGGAAGGATCACCCGTGGAAGACAACCCCCTTCGCGCCTACTTCGAGAACAACCCGGGCCGGATCATCGACAAGTGGACGCACTACTTCGACGTCTACCACTCCCACTTCCGCGGACTGCGCGGCAAGCCCGTCCGCATCCTCGAGATCGGGGTCGCGCAGGGGGGCAGCCTCCAGATGTGGAGGAACTACTTCGGTCCCGAGTCCGTCGTCTACGGCGTGGACCTGAACCCCGCCTGCAAGTCGCTCGAGGAAGACGGGATCCGGATCCGGATCGGTTCGCAGTCGGACCGGCGATTCCTCGCGAGCCTGCGCGAGGAGATCGGGGAGCTCGACGTGGTGATCGACGACGGCGGGCACCACGTGCGCGAGCAGATCACGACCTTCGAGGAGCTCTTCCCGATCGTCCGTCCGGGAGGCGTGTACCTCTGCGAGGACTGCCAGACCTCCTACCGGCTCGACTACGGCGGCGGCGTGCGTCGCCCCGGGACGTTCGTCGAGTTCGCGAAGGGCCTGGTCGACCGGCTCCACGCCTGGCACTCGGAGCAGCCCGCTCTCCGGGTCGACGAGTTCACGAGGACGGCGAGGTCGGTCCACTTCTACGACGGCATCGTGCTCGTCCGGAAGGAGGCGGTCTCCCCACCCACCTCGAGGAAGACCGGGGTGCGCAGCCTCGCCCCCGTCGCCGTCCGCCCGAGGACCGGGGCGGGGCTGCTGCTCGGGCTGAACCGGGTGCTGCGCGCGCTCGGCGTTCGCAGCGTGGGGATCTGACGGGCGCGCTCCCGATCAGCCGGCGCGCCCGGCCTCGACCAGGTGCGAGAGCCGTTCCCACTCGCGGAGGTAGTCGCCGAGGTGGGCGCGCGAGGGCACCTGGCTCTCGCTGCGCAGGAGTTCGCGCAGCCGCTCCTGCTCCGCCTGGTACTGCTCGTCCGTGAAGTGCCCGCCGAAGTGGGCGACCCGCAGCCACACGAGGTAGGTCGTGAGGGCGTCGCACTCGTTGTAGGCGACGATCCGGTCGAGCCGGCCGTCGAGCCAGAGGTGCGCGACCTGGCTGCCGTCGATGCCGAACTTGCCGGGGATCCCGCTCTGGACCGCGATCTCGTGCAGCGCGGGCGTGCCCTTTCCGAAGCCGCCGACCACCTGCTTGAGATCGCAGTTCCACTCGTTGTCGCGTGCGAAGTAGTCGCGACCCTGCCAGGGCTTGTCGGGGCGAGCGGCGAAGCGATCCGCCCGCACGCCGAGCACGATCGCGCGCTGCAGGAGGATCTTGAGATCGGCCTCGACCGAGTTGTAGCCGACGAGCTGCGGCTCGACCCGGCCGAGCCAGTCGAGGAAGTGGCCCACGACGCTGCGCTCGGTCGCGTCGTCGCGGTCGACGACGACGCGCGTGCGCTCCACGGTTCCGTCGACCGCCTCCTCGTCGACCGACGCCATGCGCGGCCTCGAGTAGAGGTTCAGGTTGACCCCGCCGTCGGGCTTCAGCCGACGGTGGACCGCGGCGAGCGAGACGACCCGGCAGAGGACCGTCTTCAGGTAGGGCTGGGGATTCTTCTCGTCGGCGCCGCCGTGGCGCCACATGGCCTCCATGACCTCGCGGTCGGTCGCGTCCGCGGGCAGGTCGTGGAGGAGTCGGCCGGCGAGCGGGTCGGGCACCCACTCGACGTCGAAGGCGAGCACGTTGTTCGGCACGGACTTGATCACGTGCCCGGAATGCTACCACACGCCTCGATGTCCGCGGATGCATGGAATCCGGCTCGCTACGAGCGCTTCAAGGCCGAGCGCCGCCAGCCCTTCGACGACCTCGTCCGCCTCGTCCGCCCGCGCCCGGGGATGCGAGTGGTCGACCTCGGCTGCGGCCCGGGAAGTCTCACGGCCGAGCTCCACGAAGCGCTCGGTGCGAGCGAGACCCTCGGCCTCGACTCCTCCCCCGAGATGCTCGCCAGGGCGTCGGCGGTCGCGCGGCCGGGGCTCTGCTTCGAGCGCGGCGACATCGCCGACTTCGCGGGCCGCGACCTCGACCTCGTCTTCTCGAACGCGGCGCTCCA
>JAFMJW010000173.1 GCA_017853315.1 Alphaproteobacteria bacterium | reverse complement strand
CGCCCTGCTCGCGCTCGCGGCCATCGCCGCCTGCTCGGACTCGGGCGGGCCGGCCCCGACCGGCGACGGCGTGCCCATCCCGGAGGCCTCGACCGTCGCGCAACTCCTTGCCCTCGACCGACCGATCGTGATCGCGCATGCCGGCGGCGACTTCGAGGCGCCCCACTCGACGCTCTTCGCTTACGGCAGAGCCGCGCGCCTCGGGGTGGACGTGCTCGAGCTCGACGTCATGCTGACGGCCGACCGCGTCCTGGTCGTGCAGCACGACGACACGGTCGACCGGACGACGCAGTCGAGCGGGCGCGTGCGCGACCTCTCGTTCGACGATCTCCGCCGACTGGACAACGCATACTGGTACTCGGGGGACACCTGGAGCGACCACGGTCTGCCCGAGGACGCTTACGTGTTCCGCGGCGTTCGCACCGGGAGCGCGCCGCCGCCGCCGGGCTACGGCCCCGACGACTTCGCCGTGCCGAGCTTCCGCGAGGTCGCACGCGCATTTCCCCGTCACGTGCTCGACGTCGAGATCAAGGTGCCGAGCGATGCTTCGGGCGAGCCGGATCTCGCCTGGGCGATCGAGGGAGCGGAGGCCTTGGCGGCCGAGATCGCGGAACTCGGACGCGAGAAGTCGGTGATCGTCGTCTCCTTCGACGACGACGTGCTCGCGGCCTTCCGCCGGGTGGCACCCGGGGTGGCGACGAGCCCGGGCCTCTCGACGCTCGTCGATTGGTACGTCGGCGTCCCGGTGGAGTTCGCGCCGACCGACGTCGCGTTCCAGGTGCCTCCCGTCTACCAGGGAGTCGAGGTGCTGACGCCCGAGGTGATCGCCCGGGCGCAGGCCGAGGGCTTCGCGGTCTGGGTCTGGATGGACGACCCGGACCACCAGGAGACGGCGTCCTTCTTCGAGGACCTGCTGGGAAGAGGGATCGAAGGGCTGCTCGTCGCGCGCCCCTCGGTCGCGCGCGAGGTGGTGGCGGACGGAAACCGACGCGAAACTCCGGAAGAAGCGAGTGTCCCCGACGGGATTTGAACCCGTGTTACCAACGTGAAAGGCTGGTGTCCTTGGCCGAGCTAGACGACGGGGACCGATGCTTCTCCACGTCTGGTACCGGCGCACTCCCGGGCTGGCAAGGCCCGGGCGCGCGGCGGTGAAACCCACCGCCGGCGCGCCGCGGGTCGAAGGCCGCGGCTCAGGGCCGCGCCCCCCAGTTCCACGTCATCCACGAGGTTCCGTTCTCGCCGGTCACCCGCCCGTCACGCGTCCAGGCGTTCGTCGACCACACGCGCCCCACCGCGTCTGCGGCGGACGCGGCCGGGTCGGGCGTCGCCGCCGCGTAGTCGCCCCACCGGCACAGGCCGCCACCCGGGGCGCAGCTGAAGTCGACGACCGGCCCGGGCGAGGTGCGTACCGCCACCCGGGGCGACACCGCGTCGTCGCCCCGCTTCGACACCATCGCGATCGAGGGGAAGGTCGTGGACGACGAGGTGTTGAAGCCGAGCACCATGTTCTGGCCGAAGGCGCCGGTCGCTCCTCGCGAGACGCGGTCGGGCGAGATCGCGCCGTTGAACGCGTAGAGCCCGCGGGGCGCGACCGTGCCGCTCTGCAGCAGCGTGCGACTCGCGGGGTCGATCTCGTACCAGCGCACGGCCGCGCCCGCGCCGCCGAGGACCGTGTGCTGCGTCCAGAGCCCGAGCCTTCCCCCGCGCAGCGGGTCCTTCGCGGAGACGGCCTGGGTGAAGCGCGCGTCGCCGCTGTCGAGCAGGTGGCGGGTGCCCGACTGCGGTGCGTTGCGCGGCAGCGAGAAGGAGGGCACCGCGAGCGACGCACCGGAGGTCTGGATCGTGGGCAGGCCGGTGCTCGACTTCGTCACGCGGAAGATGCCGAGAGAGGTCCGCGAGGTGCCCGAGGCGGGCACCGTCACCACCCAGCCGTTGGGCCCGCCGTCGGTCTGGTTCGCCGGGACGGGCGTGAACTGGCGCGCGCCCGCGACCGACAGGTTCTTCCCGACGCCGATCTTCAGGCTCGCGAGCGTCGGACACCCGGGCCCTGCCGCGGGCTTGCCGATCGCGACCACGTCCGCGCCGCGAAACGAGTCGCCGGCGAACACGTTCACGCCGATCAAGAGGAAGTCGGCCGAGTCGCCGAGCTTCGGGTAGTCGGGGAACTCCGCGCCGTAGCGGAACGTGTACCGGCACCAGTCCCCCGTGCCGAGCCCCGGCGACGCTGTCGTGCTCCAGCCGAAGGCGAGCCGGTTGTCCGACGGCCCGTAGACCGCATCGCCCGCGTAGAAGAACCGCTCGGTGTCGGGGTCCCAGATCACCTGGGGGTCGAAGGCCGCGGCGCTCCCGACGTTCCACCACGAGCCGAGGCTCGCGCTCGCGAGCGATCGCCCCGTGCGGTCGTAGACGCCGACCCGCGCGTTCACGACCTCGACGTAGCGGGTCGTGCCGACCGCGCCGGTCGAGTCCGAAGGCGCGCGCCCGGCCTGCTCGACGCCCTGCCACGACGGCGCGATCGTCGGCGCGGGCGAGAGGCCCGGGGCGACGCCGACCGCCGCCGGGTCGATGCCGCGCAGCGGCGCACCGAGCTCGTCCTGCGGGGAACTCCCGCTCCCGGCCAGCTCGGCCCGGGCCGCTTCCCCGATCGGATCGACCGCCTCCACCTCCGCGTCTTCGGTCGCGACGAACGCTTCGGCCTCCCGCTTGCCGCGCGCGAGTTCCTCGACGTCCGCGGGCAAGGGGCCCGCGACCATCGCCGCGGCGGCGGCCACTCCCGGCAGCACCGGCCCTTCGGCCGGCGTCGCGACCTCGATCACCTTCCCGGGCCGCGGCCGCACCGTCCGGGCGCCCGCGTCCGCCGCCGCGCGAGCCTGCGCATCGCCGCCGCCCGCTGCCGCGAGCGCACCCGCGGCGAGCACGACCGCCGCGACGACCCGCCGCTTCCGACTCCGCGACGCGCGCGCGCGCGCCTCGCCCGACTCCTCGTCCGTCCTCGACATCGGCACCTCCTCCGGGACCGCCGGGATGGCGGTCGACCGGAGAGGGGCGGAGCAGGACGCGTGCCGCGGCCGGGACGGCGCAGGGCCGTCCCCGTCGCACCGGGCGAAACGTCGGCGTGCTCGCCGGGAACCGCGGTGCAACGCCCGCTGAAACCGGAGGTGCGCGCCGACGCTCGCGTGTCACGAGCCCCGGTGCGGGGCGACTCACTCCTTCGCGATGTGCTTCTTCGTCTCGGCCGCGACCACCCCCGAGAGCGCGATCAGCGACACCAGGTTCGGCACCGCCATGAGCCCGTTCATGATGTCGGAGAACGTCCAGACCGTCTCGATGTGCGCCATCGAGCCGACGAAGACCGCGATCACCCAGGCGATGCGGTAGGGGTGCACCCA
This sequence comes from Alphaproteobacteria bacterium, assembly GCA_017853315.1. Taxonomy (GTDB): domain Bacteria; phylum Desulfobacterota; class Binatia; order UBA12015; family UBA12015; genus REEB422. The sequence goes on along the minus strand of JAFMJW010000173.1, from coordinate 4,013 downwards.
GCGGGTGCCGACCAGGTACTCGACCGCCTTCTCGCCGTAGTAGGCCCAGCCGAGGATGGTCGAGAACACGAAGGTCAGGAGCCCGACCGTGAGCACGAAGGCGCCGAGGTAGGGCAGGCGGCCGAAGGCCGCGCTGCAGAGGCTTGCCTTGGTCATGCCCTCGCCCGACCAGGCGCCGGAGGTGACGACCACGAGCCCGGTGAGGGCGCAGATCACGACCGTGTCCCAGAAGGTCCCGGTCGACGACACGAGCGCCTGCCGCACCGGGTCGCGGGTCTGGGCCGCGGCGGCGACGATCGGGGCGCTGCCGAGCCCGGACTCGTTCGAGAAGAGCCCGCGGGCGATGCCGTAGCGCATGGCCTCGCGCAAGCCGGCCCCGACGAACCCGCCCAGCGCGGCCTGCCCGGTGAAGGCGCTCGAGACGATCAGGCGCAGCGCGGGCCCGACCTTGTCGATCTCGGTCGCGAGGATGACGAGGCAGCCCAGCACGTAGAGGATGCCCATGACGGGCACGAGTTTCTCGCACACGTTGGCGATCGACTTGATGCCGCCCAGGATCACGGCGGCGGTTCCGATGGTGAGCGCGATCGCGATCGCGAGCTTCGGGACGTCGGGATAGCGGGTCGTGATCATCTCGGTGATCGCGTTCGCCTGCGCCATGTTGCCGATGCCGAAGGCCGCGAGTGCCGTGAAGATCGCGAACAGCACGCCGAGCCAGCGCAGCCCGAGCCCGCGGTCGAGCGTGTACATCGGCCCGCCCGCCATCTGGCCCTCGTCGTTCACGATGCGGTACTTCACCGCGAGGACCGCCTCGGCGTACTTGGTCGCGATGCCGAAGACGCCGGTGAGCCACATCCAGAGCACGGCGCCGGGGCCGCCCACCAGGACCGCCCCGGAGACTCCGTAGATGTTGCCGGTGCCGATCGTCGCAGCGAGCGCCGTCATGAGCGCGCCGAACTGCGAGATGTCGCCTTCGCCCTCGGACTCGCGCGAGAGCGAGATGCGGATCGCGCGCCCGAGGTAGCGCTGCATGAACCCGAGCCGCACGGTGAGGAACAGGTGCGTCCCGAAGAGCAGCAGGATGAGCGGCCATCCCCAGACGAAGTCGGCGACGGCGGAGAGCGTCTCCTCGAAACGTAGTTCCATGGACCGGGGCGATATCCGGTCGCCCTCTCGAAAGCGAACCTGTGCCGGCCGGGGATCGTCGACGGCGACTCAGGCCTGCTCGCACTCCCGCCGGGTCACCTCGTGCCGGAAGTCGAAGAGCTTCGTCAGCGCGGCCCGGGCGATCGGCTCGCCGAACCAGCGGCCGAGCACCCCGAGCGGCAGCTCGAGTTCGATGTCGTCGGTGAGCAGGCTCTCGTTCGGGCCGCGTGGGGTGACGACGTGCTTGTGCAGCCAGGACGGAAACGGGCCGCGCACCATCCGGTCGGCGAACATCCGCCCGGGCTCGTAGGCCACGTGCTCGGCCTCGATCGTCTGGAGGAACGGACCGAAGCCCGTCCGCAGGATCACCCGGGTCCCGACCGCCAGCGACGAGGGCGGCTGGACGATCTCGCTGCGACCCCAGGGGGGCTGGAGGAGGGCGAAGGCGTCGGGACGCTCGTGGAAGGCGAAGACCCGCTCGGCCGGGGCCCGGATGACGCTCTCGGCGACGAACCGCACTCCGGGAGGATCCCCTATTGACGGCGCCGCGCAACCCGGGTGTGCTAAAGAAACCCTCTTTCCGGGGGGGCGCGGCCGGAGTTCGAGTCGGGCCTCGAGGCCGGGCGAAGTCCGCGCGGCGTCGAGAGAAAGAATCCGAAGGGTGCCGGCCGGCTCCGAGCCGGCGGTAGGAGTGTCGTCGATGCGTCTGGGGTCGAAGTCGTTGCGTCGGGTGGTGGCCCTGCTGTGCGGGACGCTGGCGCTCGCCCCGGGCGTGGCCCGGGCATGGCGCACCTCGCTGCCCGGAACCGGCCGAGCCCGGGCGGTCGCGACGGGGCTCTCGGGGCGCCTGGTCGGCGTCGGCGAGACCGCCGGACCCGAGGGCAGCCAGTTCACCGTCGCGACCTTCGATGGGCTCACCGGCGCGCTCTCCTGGCGCAAGGACCTGGCTCCCGGTTCCGCGACGGGGGTGCTGGTCGACCCGGCCGGCGACATCCTCGCCGGCGGGTTCCTCGGCGACAAGGACGGTGCCGGAGTCGTGAAGCTCGACGACCTGACCGGCAACGAGATGTGGCGCTTCCGCGTGCCGCGCACGCTGGTCTTCCCCGGGCGTGCGGTCGCGTGGGGCCGCGCCGTGAACGGCGACGCGATTCTCGCGATCGGCCGCACGAGCGTCGACTCGAGCAAGGTCCGGTCGATGGTCTACCGCCTTGCCTCCTCGAACGGCCAGATCGTCTGGCGCAAGAACCTCGGTCGTCGCGTCGTCGTGGCGCTCGCCATCGACTCGAAGGGCGAGGTGCTCGTGGCCGCCGCCGAGAAGCCGGGCAATCCGCCCGCGGCGTCTCCCGGCCCGCAGGACCCGGTGAAGATCCTGAAGCTCGACCGCGCGAGCGGCGACGTGACCTGGGCCGCCTACCCGGGACTGCGGGCCGACGACGTGCGGCTCGCGCCCACGACCGACGACGACCTCGCGGTCGTCGGCCGGGCGGACCTCGACTCGCCGGCGGCCGCGGTGCTGCTCTCCCGCACCGACGGGGCGCGGCGCTGGCGCGCCTCGCTCGGACTGGGCGGGATGGTCTCGGTCGGGGCCGAGCCCGAGGGCGACGTCGCCGTGGCCCTGAACCTCCCCGGCCCGGTGCTGGGAACGCAGGTCTCGCGGCTCGCGTCGTCCGACGGCGCACCGCGCTGGAGCCGGACGGTCGCGTCGGGCTCGGGCGAGCCCTGCGGCACGAGCGCATTCTTCGTGGGTGCAGGTGGCGATCCCGTGCTCGGCGGCTGCGCCGCCGCCGCACCGACGGACGGCTTCCGTTTCGAGATGACCGGCCTCGACGGGAAGAACGGCCTGCTGCGCTGGCAGCGCGGCCTCCCCGGACTCCCCCCCGAACCGACCGAGGACTCGGTGCCCGTGCTCGGCATCGCCGACGCCGGCAGCGGCAACCTGGTCGCGGGCGGCGCGACCGCCGACGCCGTGGAGGCGCCCTCGTTCACGGTCGTCGCGTGGAACGACGAGCGCGGCGACGACCTGCTCGATCCGGCCCAGCGCCGGTGCCGCTCGACGATCGGCTCGGCGGGCCGCAACTACGTCTTCACCCGCCTTCAGTTCCTCGAGAGCTGCTTCGACTCGATCAACGCAGGCACGCTCGACCTGGCCTTCGACGAGTGCATGCTCGACCCCGGCGTGGCGAACAAGCTCGACCGCCTCGCGACGCGCACCGTGAACTCGATCCGCTCGGACTGCCCGGGGCCCGCGCTGCCGGGGGCCGTTTCCTGCGGATCGACCGTGTACGAACTGCTCGACGAGCCCCGGACGAGCGGGCAGGTCGGCTGCCTGCTCGACAGCGACGACGAGGTCGGCAACGACGTGGCGGCCGCCGCCTACCGCGAGGTGCTCGCGGGCAAGCCTTCCGGCGTGCGCTCCTGCCAGACCGCGATCGGCACCTCGGGCCGCCGCATCTTCGACACGGTCATGACCGCGGCGGTGAACTGCCGCAGCCGAGGGGCCTCCGACCTCTCCGAGTGCATCGGCACGCCCGCGTTCGAGACGCCGATCAAGGAGAATGCGCTCGCCCAGCGCGACCGCATCAAGAGCAACTGCACCGCTGCGAACCTTGCCGCGACCGGCACCTGCGCCGCCACGCTCGACGGGCTGATCGCCCCGTCGGGAACGAGCGGATGCCTGCTCGAGGCGTCGCGCGTGGGCGCGATCCGCTCGGCGAGGACCCACGACTGACGCGTCCCCTCCCGTGAACCGATTGGACATCCCCGGCAGCCCGTCCCGCCCCGACGGCCGCCGCGCCCGGAGCCGGCGCGCCGGGGGGCTCGTCGCGCTCGCGATCACGCTCGCGGTGGTCGTCGTCTTGCCCGGCGCC
>JAFMJW010000172.1 GCA_017853315.1 Alphaproteobacteria bacterium | reverse complement strand
CCGAGCATCCCGCCGATCGCCAGGATCAGGCCGGTCATGGCCGCCAGCAGAATCGTGGTCCGAAAGGTGCCTTCCATGATGTTCTTCATGCCTAGTGACGGCCCCCGGGGCTGTCAAGGACGATGCGCCGCAACGCCTGCCAGGCGTGCTCGACCGCGTCGGCGCCGCCGTCCGCGACGAGCCATTCGAAGCGTTCGCCGCGAGGTGCGAACGACGCGGGATCGCTCGCGCGAAAGAGCGCGAGTCCGGGCACGCCGACCGCCGCCGCGAGGTGGCTCGGCCCGGAGTCGTTGCCCAGGAAGGCCGACGCCCGGGCGAGCTCGGTCGCGAGCGTGGCCGCGTCCGCGGGACGCAGCACGCGAAACCCGCGCCCGGCCCAGGCGCCCGCGAGATCCTCGTCGGCCGGCCCGACGACGACGCCGACGTCGCCGTGGCCGCAGCGCCGCCACCGGCCGGCGATCGCGGCCAGCAGCTCGAACGGGGACCGCCGAGCGACGGCCCCCGCGCCCGGGTGGACGAGCAGCAGCCGGTCGCCCGCCGCACGCGGCGACGAGGAGGCGGGCAGCACCACCCGTGGCGCGCGCGCCACTGCGTGCGCGTCGCCGGTCGCGAGGCGGAGGAACGCGTCGCACAGGTGAGCCCCGGTCGGCCGCCGCGGGAAGGGCAGGACGCGAGCGCGGCGCGCCTCGAGCCGCGCTCGCGCGACGGGATCCGCGGCCCCGGTCAGGCTCACGATCCGGCCGAAGTCGTCGAGCCAGGTCGGGGCGGCAGCCGGCTCGCCCGTCGATTCCTCCCGGGGGGCGAACAATGTCGCGATCGCCGGCTCGTCGAGGGAGCGCACCTGCGGCCGGGCCGGGAACAAGCGCGCAATGGAGGCCGCCGCACCACGGGCGTGGAGGACGACCGGGCCGCCCGCCGCGATCGCGTCGAGCGTCGGCTCGAAGCAGACGGCGTCGCCGAGAGCGCCCGGGAAGAGCACGAGCGTCGGCTTCAAAGCCCGATCCCCGTCCGCTACCATCGAAGCCGATGCCCCTGCCCTGCCAGGTCGCGGAGTCGCCGCTCGAGCTCGTCGGGAGCACGCCCGTCCTGCGCGTGCGGCGGCTGGTCGGCGAGGACGCGGGCGAGATCTGGGCGAAGCTCGAACTCGCGAACCTCGGCGGCAGCGTGAAGGACCGCATCTGCCTCGCGATGATCGAGCAGGCCGAGCGGGACGGGCGGCTTCGCCCGGGCGACGTCGTGGTCGAGCCGACGAGCGGCAACACCGGCATCGGGCTCGCGCTGGTCTGCGCGGTGAAGGGCTACCGGCTCGTGCTCACGATGCCCGACACGATGAGCGAGGAGCGCCGCAGCCTGCTGCGCGCCTACGGCGCCGAGCTCGTGCTCACCCCCGACACCCGCGGCATGCACGGCGCGATCGCCCGGGCCGAGGAGATCGCGCGCGAGCTCCCGCGAGCGTTCATGCCCCAGCAGTTCGACAACCCCGACAACCCGGCGGCGCACCGCGAGGGCACCGCGCGGGAGATCCTCGAGCAGATGCCCCGCATCGACGCGTTCGTGGCCGGCGTCGGCACCGGCGGCACGGTCGCCGGCGTCGGCGAGGTGCTCCGCCGCGAGCGCCCCGGCTGCGCGATCGTCGCGGTCGAGCCGGCGCGCTCCCCGGTGCTGTCCGGCGGAGAGCCCGGGTGGCACGGCATCCAGGGCATCGGCGCGGGCTTCGTCCCGGGCAACCTCGCCCCGGGCTCCTTCGACCGGGTGATCGCCGTGTCCGACGAGGACGCCGCGGCGACCGCCCGGCGCATCGCCCGCGAGGAGGGAATGCTGGTCGGCATCTCGTCGGGGGCGAACGGCTTCGCCGCGGCGACCGTCGCGCGCGAGCTCGGGCCCGGCAGCGTCGTGCTCACCCTGTTCTGCGACGCGGGCGAGCGCTACCTGACGACCGACCTGTTCCGGGCCGAGGGGATCTGAGACGTGGCCGAACGAGAGCCGATCGCGACCACCGAGGGCACGCCGGCGGAACGCCTGCTCCGGATGCGGGAGATCCTCCGCGGGCTCGGCCGCACGATCGTCGCGTTCTCGGGCGGCGTCGACTCGACCTTCGTGCTCCGCGTCGCGCACGAGGAACTCGGCGACGACGTGCTCGCGCTCACGACCACCTCGGCCTCGATGCCGGCCCACGAGCTCGCCGAGGCGCGCGAGCTCGCCGCCGAGATGGGCGCCCGCCACCTCGTCGTCTCGACCGACGAGGTGGCGATCGCCGGCTACGCGAAGAACCCGATCGATCGCTGCTGGTTCTGCAAGGACAACCTCTACCGGATCTGCCGCGAGCACGCGGTCGCCTCGGGGTTCGCGCAGGTCGTCGACGGCGTGAACCTCGACGACCTGGGCGACCACCGCCCCGGGCTCGCGGCGGCCGCCGAGCAGTCGGTCCGACACCCGCTCGTGGAAGCGAGCCTCGGCAAGGCGGCGATCCGCGAGCTCTCCCGCGCGATGGGACTTCGCACGCACGACAAGCCGGCGGCGCCCTGCCTCGCCTCGCGCTTCCCCTACGGCACGGCGATCACGCACGAGCGGCTGCACCGGGTGGAGCGCGCCGAGAACGCGCTGCGCGCACTCGGCTTCCGGGAGTTCCGCGTGCGCTTCGAAGAGGACGTCGCCCGCCTCGAGATCTCCGCCGACGAGATCGCCCGCGCCTTCGACCCGGAACTTCGACGCGCGATCGCCGTCGGCGTGCGCGAGGCCGGCTTCCGGCGCGTGGTCGTCGACCTCGACGGCTTCCGCAGCGGCAGCCTGAACCCGGGTCACTGAGCGGGAACCGCGGGCACGGCCAGCGAAGCGGCGAGGAGCGCGGGGGGCCTGGACGACGACGATCCCGCTCAGGGAGCGAAGATCGTCCGCAGCTCCTCCATGATCTTCTCTTCCGGGTGCTCGCGCGCGATGGCGAGTTCCTTCACGAGGAGGTTGCGGGCGGTGTCGAGCATCTTGCGCTCGCCGAAGGAAAGCTCCTTGTCGCCCTTCAGCACGAACAGGTCCCGGAGCACCTTGGCGATCTCGAGCACGGAGCCGGTCTTGATCTTCTCCGTGTACTCCCGGTAGCGCCGGTTCCAGGTCTGTTGGTCGATCTCGACCTTCTTGTCGCGGAGGATCTTGTAGACCTTCGTGACCATGTCCTTGCCGATGATCCGGCGAAGACCCACGGTGTCGACGTTCTCGGTCGGGACCATGATGGTCATGTCGCTCTCGAGGAACCGGAGCATGTAGAACTTTCGTTCGGTGCCTCCGATGCTCTTGCTCTGGATGCTCTCGATGACCCCCACCCCGTGGGCGGGATAGACCACCTTTTCCCCGACCTTGAACGACATGATGTTGGGATCCCTCCGGAACCGTCGGGAATCTAACGGAAAATTCGCCTGGCTTCAACTCGACGACGCCGGACGCGGGTTTTTCAGAACGCCGTATCCAAGCGGTGCGTCAGGTCGGCACCCACTGGGCGACCAGCGCGTGTTCGCGCGGCCCGTAGTAGTCGCGCCTCTTGCGGACGATCGTGAAGCCCGCCGACTCGTAGAGCGCACGCGCCGTGGCGTTCGCCTCGGCGACCTCGAGCAGGACGACGCTCACGCGGCGCCGCCGAGCCTCCGAGAGCAGCCAGCGCAGGAGCCGGCGGCCGAGCCCCCGCCCCCGCGTCGACGGCGCGGTGGCGAGGTTCAGGAGGTGGATCTCGTCGGCGACGTGCCAGCGCACGACGTAGCCGACGACGCGCGCTCGATCCTCGCGCCGGCACGCGACGAGCGAGCGGGAGATCGGCGTGACGAGCTCCTGCTCGAACGAGCTGCGGGGCCAGGGATGGTCGAACGAGGCGCGCTCGATCCTCATGACCTGGGACAGGTCGTCCCGCGTCATCGGGCGGAGCACGAAGTCGGCGCTCGACGCCCGCTTCGCCGTCTTCACCAGCGCAGGAGCGCCGCCGCCCAGGTGAATCCGGCCCCGAAGGCAGCGAGGCAGACGAGCTTGCCCGGGGCGACGCGGCCGTCGGCGAGCGCCTCGTGGAGTGCCAGCGGGATCGAGGCGGCGGTCGTGTTGCCGTAGCGGTCGATGTTGTTCACGACCTTCGACTCGTCGAGTTCCATCGAGGCCGCGACCATCTGGTTGATGCGCAGGTTCGCCTGGTGAGGCACGAGCACGTCGAGGTCCCCGAGCGTGAAGCCGTTGTGGTCGAGCGCCTCGCGGATGACCTCGGGCATGCGCGTCACCGCGTGCTTGAAGACGTACTTGCCCCGCATGCGGGGGAACGCCTTGGGGTCGTCGCCACCGAGGTCCTCGGGCAGGAGTCGCGGCCGTCGGCGGCTCGCCGCCGCTTCGAGCCAGAGCTTCTCCGCGTTGCTCCCGTCGGCGTGCAGGTGGACCGAGAAGATGCCGCGGCCCGGATCCTCGGACGGTCCCAGCACGACCGCCCCGGCGCCGTCGCCGAAGATGACCCCGACCTCGCGACCGCGGGTCGTCAGGTCGAGGCCGCTCGAATGGATCTCTCCGCCGCAGACCAGCACGTGACGCGCGCGGCCCGAGCGGATGGCCGCGTCCGCGCAGGCGAGCGAGTAGAGGAAGCCCGAGCACTGGTTCTTCACGTCGAAGGCCGGGACGCGGCGCGCGCCGAGCTTCGAGGCGAGCAGCGCCGCGGACGCCGGCCAGTCGATGTCCGGCGACAGCGTCGCGAAGATCACGAGGTCGATCGCCTCGATCCCGAGCCCGGCCGACCGAAGTGCCTCCTCCGAGGCGATCCGACCCAGGTCGGTCGCGCCGCAGTCGGCGCCCACGTGGCGGCGCTGCCGGATGCCGGTGCGCTGCTGGATCCACTCGTCGGAGGTGTCCATGAGGACGCCCAGGTCCTCGTTCGTGACGACCCGGTCCGGGACCGCGCGGCCCACGGCGAGGATCCTCGAGCGAGTCGGAGTCGCCGTGCCCACGTCACACCTCCAGGGTGGCGGCACCCCAGGTGAACCCCGGGCCCGCCGCCGCGAGCAGCACCCGCGCACCGGGGGCGAGCCCCGGCAGCACCCGGGCGAGGCCGATCGGCAGCCCGGCCGCCATGACGTGCCCGAAGTCGCCGGTCGGAATCGAGGCGCGGCCGTCGGGCACGCCGATCGCGTGCGCCGCCCGCACCGCGACCTCCGGCTCGACGTAGTCGATCACCGCGGCGTCGAGCGAACCGGGCTCCCAGCCCGCGATCTCGAGCACCTCCTGCGCGACGGAGGAGAGGCGGTCGACCGCGATTTCCGCGAGCGCGCCCAGGTCGGCACGCGGGTAGTGACGTCCTTCCTCGAAGTCGCGCACGGTCATGCGCACCGGGGCCTGCCGACTCGCCGGGTACTCGCACCAGAAGCGATCGGCGAGATCGCCCTCGGTGTACCAGCGCACGGCGCCGACCCGCGCACCGGCCGAACCACGGCCGACCACGGCCGCGGCGGCGCCGTCGCCGAAGCGCGGCGTCATGTCCGCGCCTCGCGGCGCGTACTCGAGCCCGCTCGTCAGCACCTCGCCCGCGGCGACCAGGACACGGTCGTAGCGCGGGTCGAGCCCCCCCGAGGGGGAGGGCGTCGCGCCGAGTTGCATCGCGAGGTCGAGGGCGCACAGGAAGCCCGCGCTCTGGGCGCGCACGTCGATCGCGCCGAGCGTGCCCGCGTGAAGCTTCTCCTGCAGGAAGCAGGCGGCACCCGGGAAGGTCACGTCGGGCGTCGCGGTCGCGAAGACGACGAGGCCCATGTCCGACACGGCGCAGCCGGCCGCATCGAGCGCCGCCAGGGCGGCGCGGCGCGCGAGGTCCGACGGCCCCTCGCCGTCGGGCGCGCGGTGTCGCACGGTCACCCCCGTGCGCGACGCGATCTCGCCGGCCGGGAGCCCGAGCGCGCCGGCCAGGTCGTCGTTCGAGACCGTTTCCTCGGGCAGGTGCCAGCCGAGCCCGAGGATCCTGGTCTCAGGCGGCATTCGCGGGACTCGCGATCCGGTGCGCCGCCGTCTGCTTCAGGATCACGACGTCGAGGTTCTTGTTCGCCCGGCGAAAGGCGAACCCGATGCACGGCTCCTCGATCGGGATGCGCGTCGTGAAGTCCGCGGGGAACGCGGGCGCGCTCGCGGCGACGGTGCGCAGGCGGGGATCGACCACCTTGCCGTGCACCTCGAAGCGACCGGCGTGCAGGGCGAGGTCGAGATCGTAGTCGGGCATCTCGTCGCCGAGCCCGAGTTCCTCCTTCACGCCCGAGGGCGGGATGCGGCGGGGCAGCTCCATGTGCAGGAGGTAAGCGTCGGCACGCTCCTCGAGGGTGAAGACCTCGCCGTAACGCCGTTCGCGCTCCTTCTTGTCGTCGAACGAACCGGAGGTCGCGTAGTATCCCTCGACCGCGGCGCCGCCGGAGTCGCTCTCGTCGCCCTCGCGCCTGATCAGCGGCGCCACGAGCGGGACGAGCAGGAGGCCTGCCGGGTGGCCGCGCATGACGGTCTCGGAGAGCGGGCGTGCGAAGATCATCGCCTCGCGGAGCCGGATCACCGCCTCGGCCACGGCGAGCGCGAGCCCCCAGAAGAACCAGCGCTTCACGTCGGCCGAGTAGATGCTGTGACCGAGGACGAGGACCGCGAACGCGAGGAACGCGAGCGGGTAGAGGACCACGTGCGCGAGGATGTTCAGGCCGGTCGCGCCGGCGGAAGTGAACACGCCCTTGTTGTCGATCGCGGCCTCGAGCCGGGCCTTCGTGGGAGCGGGCAACGCCCCCAGCATCGGCTGCGCGAGCGTCACGAGGAGGCGCGAGGGCGCCGGCACGGCCTTCGAGTCGCCGGGGGAGGCGAGCGACAGCGCCTCCTCGTACGACATCGGGAGCTGCCCGCCGTAGGGAATCGTCCGCTCGGCCGGCTTCATGAGGGGAGCGGCGGTCTTCTTCTCGACCTTGCCGCGCGGCACCGGTGCGGCCGCGACGGGGGCGGCCTTCGCCGCCGGCGCCGCCGCAGGCGCCGCCGCCGTTGCTGCCGCGGGAGCCGCGGCCGGGGCCGGCGCGGAGGGCGCAGCCTCTCCGCCCTTGAAGCGGGACGGCGCGTCGTCGCCGAAGGTCTTGTCGGGATGGATCTCGCGGGCACGCTGCAGGAGCACCGCCTCGCTCTCGACGATCTGCGGATTCGGCACGCAGCAGTCGACCGGGCACACCGCGGCGCAGGCCTCGTGGTCGTAGAAGCCGACGCACTCGGTGCACTTCTCGGGCACGATGTAGAACGTCTCGTTCGCGACCGCGGCGTGCTTGGCCCCGAGCCAGTCGTACTCGACCCCGCCCTGGTAGATCGCGGTATTGGGGCACTCCGGCTCGCAGGCGCCGCAGTTGATGCATTCGTCGGTGATCATCGTCGCCATGGCGACCGAACCTCCCCTTG
>JAFMJW010000171.1 GCA_017853315.1 Alphaproteobacteria bacterium | reverse complement strand
CGACGACCGACCAGCGGATCCGGCAGCTCGGCCGCGACGCGATCGGCAAGATCAACGCCCGTGCGCTCCGGCCGGAGATCCAGGTGAAGGCGCTTCGGCCGCGCGACGGCGAGGAGGCGAAGCGGCCTTCCTCGGCGAGCGCCCAGCCCCCCGTCGCCTACTGACGCGCCCCGCGAAGGGCGCCTGGAGTTCGCGATGTCCGACCCGACCGCGCCGCGCACGACCGCCGGCGGCCTGCCGCTCGAGCCCGTCTACGGTCCGGGCCACGTCGACGGCGACCTCGACGTGCAGCCGGGAGCCTACCCGTTCCTGCGCGGGCCCTACGAGACGATGTACCGCAGCAAGCGCTGGACGATGCGCCAGTTCGCGGGCTTCGGCACCCCCGAGGACACGAACCGGCGCTTCCACTTCCTGCTGCGCCAGGGCCAGAACGGGCTGTCGACCGCCTTCGACATGCCGACGCTCATGGGCTTCGACGCCGACCATCCGCGCTCGCGCGGCGAAGTCGGCCGCGAGGGCGTCGCGGTCTCGACGATCGAGGACATGGAGGTCCTCTTCGACGAGATCCCGCTCGACCGGGTGACCACCTCGATGACCGTGAACTGCACGGCGTCGGTCCTGCTCGCGATGTACCTCGCGATCGCTCGGCGGCGCGGCGTCGCGTGGAGCGCGCTCGGCGGCACGATCCAGAACGACATGCTGAAGGAATTCATCGCGCAGAAGGAGTGGATCTCGCCGCCCGGCCCCTCGGTGCGGGTCGTGGCGGACATGATCGAGTTCTGCGCGGCGGAGGCCCCGCGTTTCCACGCGGTGTCGATCAGCGGGTACCACATCCGCGAGGCGGGCTCGACGGCCGCGCAGGAACTCGCGTTCACGCTCGCCGACGGGATCGCCTACGTCGACGAGGTGCTGCGGCGCGGACGGCTGCGCGCCGACGACTTCGGCCATCGGCTGTCCTTCTTCTTCGACGTCCACAGCGACTTCCTCGAGGAGGTCGCGAAGCTGCGCGCCGCGCGCCGGATGTGGGCCCGCATCATGCGGGAGCGCTTCGGCGCGAGCCGCGACGAGGCCTGCCGGCTGCGCATGCACGCGCAGACCGCCGGCGTCACGCTCACCGCGCAGCAGCCGCTGAACAACGTCGTCCGGGTCGCCCTGCAGGCGCTCGCGGGCGTGCTCGGCGGGGTGCAATCGCTCCACACGAACTCCTTCGACGAGACGCTGGCGCTGCCGACGGAACAGTCGGTCATGGTCGCGCTGCGCACCCAGCAGATCCTCGCCGAGGAGACCGGCATCGCCGACGTCGCCGACCCGCTCGGCGGAAGCTGGGCGGTCGAGGCGCTGACCGACGCGATCGAGCGGGAGGCGAGCGCCCTGATCGCCGAGATCGACCGGCGCGGCGGCATGGTGAAGGCGATCGAGGAGGGGTTCCCGCAGCTCGAGATCTCCGAATCCGCCTATCGCGACCAGCAGCGCTTCGACGCCGGCGAGCGGGTGGTCGTCGGCGTGAACAAGTACGTCGTCCCCGAGGAGCGCCCGCTCGACATCCTGCGCATCCCGCTGGAAGTCGAGGAGCGGCAGGCGACGCGCGTCCGGCGCTTCAAGGACCGCCGCGACAAGGCCTCCGTCCGGACGGCGATCGAGCGCGTGCGCGCGGCCGCGGGCTGCGAGGAGAACCTCATGCCGTCGCTCGTCGACGCCGTCGAGGTCGGCGTCACGGTCGGCGAGGTCTCCGACGTCTTCCGCGCGGTGTTCGGCGAGTACCGCGACCCGGCCCACCTGTGAGCCGCCGTCCGTGGGTCGGGCGACGGGCGATGGCGCTCGTCGCCCTCGCCGGCCTGGGCCTCGCCCCGGCGGGATGCAGCGCGCGCACCACGGCCTCCTGCAATCCCTATTTTCCGATGGCGAAGGGCGCGACCTGGGCCTACCGCGACCTGCGCCGCGACGGCGACACCTCGGTCGAGCGACGGGTCACGATGGAGAGCGTCGAGCACGACGACCACGTCGTCACGGCGGTGCTGAGCCAGGACGTATCGACGGGGGGCGCCTCGGGCGCCGGCACCGGCGGCGGTCGGACGATCCAGCGCTGCTCGGGCGGGGACGTCGCGACCTCGGTCGAGGGCACGGCGAAGGCCGCGTCGGGTGCGAGTGCGCGCGTGCGGGCCGAGCTGCCGGGCTTTCCCGCCGCCGACCGGCTCGTCGCCGGCTACGCGTGGAAGTCCGAGGGCCGGATCGAGACGCAGGGCGGATACGACCGGAGCACGACCGCGATCCGCCGGGAGAGCCGTGTCGACGGCTTCTTCCCGGTCGACACGAGCGCGGGGCGTTTCCCCGGCGCGCTCCGCGTGACGAGCATCGAGACGCTGAAGACGGGCGACGGTCCCGGCGCGCGCGAGGCGCGCCAGGAGGTCCGCGAGTGGTACGTGCGCGGCATCGGCCTCGTGAAGCGCGACACCCGGCTCGCCGACGCGAGCGGCAACGAGCAGGCCGCGAGCGCGGAGGAGCTGGTCCGGTTCGAGGGGCTTCGCGCCGAGCCCTGAACATCCGGGCTCCCGCTCGCGGGAGGCTCAGGCCGCGCGGACCGATACCTCGCCCGTCGAGCCGTCCACCGACACGAGGTCGCCGGTGCAGATCAACCGGGTCGCACCGGAGACGTCGACCACCGCGGGAATCCCGAGCTCGCGCGCCACGATCGCGCCGTGCGAGAGGAGCCCGCCCATCTCGAGCACGATCGCGCCGGCGAGCGAGAGCGTGGACGTCCAGCTCGGGTCGGTCGCGCGCGCGACCAGCACCTCTCCGTCGAGCACGCCTTCGAGCCCGGCGGCGTCGAGCACGACGCGCGCCCGCGCCTCGCTGCGCCCGGGCGAGACCCCGACGCCGCGGAGGCTGCGACCGGCCGGCGCGACCTCGGGGGCGGGCGAGGGCTCGTCGTCGCCGCGGATCACCTCCGGGGGATCCTCGTCGCGGAATCGCTCGTGGTCCGCCCGTCTCCCCACGGCGAGCGCGCGGAGGTCCGGGCGCAGGCTCGCCTCGAGCCCACCGAGAAGTTCGCCGGCGTCGAGGAAGAAGACGTCGTCCGGGGAAACGAGCGCACCCTCGCGGGCGAGCCTCCGTCCGGCTTCGAGCGCGGCTTCGCGGAGACGCGCGAGGAAGCGGTCCGCCTCGTAGCGCATGTTCTCTCGCAGCGCGTAGTACTCGCGGCACCAGCCGAGGCAGGCAGAGAACACCGCGCGACGCGCGCTCCCGCCGAGACCCGCCCCGACGCGGTCGAGAAGGCGGGACGTCTCGACCGCGCTCGCGGCGCGGTGCGCCTCGCGGTCGTGGGGCGGCGCGACGACCAGCCCGCGCAGCAGCTCGACGACCGCTTCCGGCCTCTCGCGCCAGGTCGGGCAGGCGAGATCGCGCCCGGCGAGGCGATGGCCGTGGCGATCGACGACCCGGCGCACCCGGTCGCCGACCTCGCCGAGACCGCCTTCGAGGCATCGCTCGGCCGTCGTCCGCGCGGACTCCTCGACGATGGCCGAGCGGACGGCCGGATCGCGACGGGCGAGCTCGGCGGCCTCGCGGAGCTCGTCGTGGATCTCGAAGGTGTGGATGCCCTCGGTTCCGGAGAGCAGCGCCGCCATGCCCGAGGCGTCGCCGGCCCATCGCTCGAGGAGCTGGCTCGCGAGGTGGAAGAAGACGTAGGCGTAGATGACGCCCCAGCTGACGACGTCGAGGAACGAGCCCATGCGCGAGCGCAGGAAGCGGATCCGTCCGGCGAGCTCGCGATCGTCGAGGGAGGCCGGGTCGCACGGGCGCGAGAGCTCGTCCCGGAGCCGCGCCGACTCCTCGCGGAACGCGACGGCCCGCGACCAGGGCATCCAGCCGCGCTCGCGGGTGGTGAGGGAGAAGACGGTCGCGAGCACCGCGGGCGAGACCGTCGAGCGGGCCGACGCGGCGAGGCCCGGCCTCATCTCGGCCGGCAGGAGGGAGAGCAGGCCCTCGGTGACGAACGGCGCCGGCAGCTCGCGCATGACCCGGGCCACCAGGGACGCGTTCACGTAGACGTGCCCGCGGTGGAGCCGGAAGACGGGCTCGCTCGCCTCCTCCGCGAAGCCGGCCGCGGCCAGCCGCCGATGAGCCATGTGCTCGGCCATGACGTCCGCGAGCAGCGAGAAGGTGAGCGGGGTGACGGCGCCCGACCAGAGTTCGTCGGCCATTCGACGGCTCCAGACGCGCGGAACGGCCACGAGGCACGCCTAGCGCGGCGCCCGCGGGCCCGCCAACCGGGTGCGCCCCGGGCATCCGTCGACACCCTCGACGAGCGGATCGCCGCGGTCGGCCGTCGAGGCGAGGCCGATCTCTTGTCTGGCCGCGAGCGTGCGAGTAGGCTCGCGCAGGCGTCGTCGTCCGGCTCCCGTGCGTCCCGGGGAACTCGCGACGACGGCGCCTTCCCGGGATCGAAGTCATGGCAATGGAGTCGAGACAGGACCCCTCGGAGCGCAAGCTCGTCTACCTCCACGAGCGCGCTGCCCGACCGCGTCTTCGCAGGCCCACGCCCGAGCACAAGGCGGCACCGGCCTCCGTCGGCGACCTCGCCGGCGAGGCGAACTGGCTCGCACGCGCCCTGCTCGCGGTCGTGCTCGGCGTCGTCGCGGCCGGGCTCCTGCGCGCGAGCGCCGCCTCGGCCTCGGCACCTCGCGGCTCCGAGGACCTGCAGGCCGTCTCGGTCGTGCTCGTGGCGAGCCTGTTCGCGATCGCCTGCTGCGGCGCGGCGGCGTGGCGACTGCTTCGGGCTCCCGCCGGGTCGTCGGTCCACGTGGCCTTCGCCGCCGGAGCACTTTCGCTGCAGTCCGTCGCGGGCGTCGCGCGCGTCCTGTCGGACGCGGCCGCGCCCGAGCCGACTCTCGCGCACCGGTTCGACGTCCTCGCGATCGGCGCGGGACTCGCGGTCGCCGCCTGGGCCACCTCCTTCGCGTTCCGCCTGCTGAGACGCGACTCGTCCGGCGACTGAGCTTCCCGCCGGCGCGGCGGCTACTTGGTCGCACGGGGCGCGTCGGCTAAGCCCCCGGTCCATGACTCGGCCGGTCCTGCACGTCGTGAGCCACGGGCCCCACTGCCTCGACGGCGTGGCCGCGGCCGCGGCCGTCGCCCGCTTCCACGAGGGTGCCGACGTGCGCGCCGTGTTCGCCTCGAACCAGGAGGTCGACCGGGTGCTGCGCGAAGTCGACGCCCGTCCCGGCGAGGACCTCTGGGTGACCGACATCTCGTGGACCGACCCCGCGACCGAGGCGCACCTGCGCGACCTCGCCGAACGCGGCGTCCGCCTGCACTGGTTCGACCACCACAAGACGGCGATCGAACGGCTCAAGAACGGGGCCTACGCGCTGCCGTTCACGACGCGCGTCGTGCGCGACGACTTCGCGGCGAGCCGTCTCGTCTACGAGTGGCTGCGCGATCGCGCGGCGGAACGCTCTCGCACGGGCGGCGAGCCGGCCCCCGCACGCTTCGCGGACTTCGCGCCGATCGTCGCCATGGCCGACGACAACGACCGCTGGGTGCACGCCGTGCCCGGGGCGCGCGAGCTCGGGCTCGTGCTGCGTGCGATGCCCGCGGCCGAGTCCTACCGGAGCTTCCTCGAACTGGGTCCTGGCTGCGAGGACACGGCGACCATGGCCGCCGCTCGCGCGCGGGTGAAGGAGGAACTCGACCGCAACCGCAGGCTCGCGGAGGCTACCCGGCAGGAACGCGAAGTGGCCGGGGTGCGGCTCGTGTCCGCTCTCTGCGACGGCTACGCCGGCGAGATCGCGGACGAGTGGGGACGATCGAGCCCGCGCACCGTGTTCGCCCTCTTCGACGTGCGCAGCCGCGCGCTCTCGTTCCGCCGCTCGCCCGACCACGACTTCGACCTCTCGGCTCTCGCCGAGCGGCTCGGCGGCGGGGGGCACCCGGCCGCCGCAGGAGCGACGCTGGCCGGGCTCCCCGCGCGGCTCGGCGAGGTCGTCGGCGACGCGGTCGCGCCGGCGGCAGCCCTGCCCGGGGGTCGGTGACGTGGAAGCCGAGATCGCGCGCCTCGCCCGGCGCTTCGGCAAGCCGCGGCAGCTCGTCCACACGCTTCCGACCATCGGGTTCGCGTCGAGCTCGGGTGGGCGCGGTCGCACCGCCGAGGTCGCGATGGCGATCCGCCGTCCGACCGGGCGCTTCCTGCTGCAGACCAAGCGGAGCTACCCCGAGGGGACCTTCCGCCTGCCGACCGGGGGCATCAAGCGCGGCGAGGGCATCGAGCACGCGCTGCTCCGGGAGACGCGCGAGGAGACGAGCCTTCGCGTCGAGATCAGCCGCTTCGTCGCGGCGATCACCTACCGCAAGCCGGACGGCTCGCGGCTGTTCGCGAGCTACCTGTTCATCCTCGAGGAGCGCGACGGCGACCTTCGCTGCGACGACCCCCGAGAGGGCATCACCGACTGGCTGGAAGCCGACCTGTCCGATCTCGGCGAGGCTGCGACGCGCCTGCGCGCCTGCCCCGAGCCGTGGGCCTCGTGGGGACAGTTCCGCGCCCTGGTCCTCGACGCCCTGGTTCCCGCGGTGGGCGGGTCGCGCACCGCGACGTCCGGCCCCGAGTCCGGTCCCGGCACGGCCTCGCTCGGCGGCAGCGGCGCCGGAACGGCGGGAGACCCGGGCGACGCCTGACGTCGCTCCCCGCGCTCAGGCCCCGGCCGCGCCCGGTGCGGGATGGCCGTCGACGACGACCGCCGGCGGACGCTCCGTGTCCGGCAGCTTCGCCTCGGACAGCGCCGTGTCGAGGGCGGGCCCTTCGAGCGTCTCCTGCGTCTCGAGCGCGCGGGCGAATCCCTCGAGTCCGCGGCGGCGCTCGCCCAAGAGCGCGCGCGCCCTCTCGTGCCCCTCGCGGACCAGCGACGCCACCTCGGCGTCGATCGCCTCGGCCGTCGCCTCGCTCGCGCCCATCGGACGCCCGGGCATGCCATCGCCGAGGAAGATCGACTCGCGGCGTCCGTAGCTGAGCGGGCCGAGCCGCTCGCTCATGCCGTAGAGGCAGACCATCTGGCGGGCGAGCTGCGAGGAGCGCTCGAGGTCGTCCTGGGCCCCGGTGCTGACGTCGCCGTAGACGAGTTCCTCGGCGACGCGGCCGCCGAGCATCACCGTGATGCGGTCGATCAGCTCCGCGCGCCGCGCGAGCACCCGGTCCTCGGCCGGCAGCTGCATCGTGAATCCGAGCGCGCCGATCGAGCGCGGGATGATCGTGACCTTGGTGACGGGATCCGCGTTCGGAAGGAGCGCGGCGACGAGCGCGTGACCGGACTCGTGGTAGGCGACGAGCTGCTTGTCCTGCGGCCGAAGCACGCGGCTGCGGCGCTCGAGCCCGGTCATGAGCCGGTCGGCCGCGAGCAGGAAGTGCTTCGTCTCGACCGCGTCCGCGTTCTGCTGGGCGGCGAGCAGCGCGGCCTCGTTCACGAGGTTCGCGAGATCGGCGCCGGA
>JAFMJW010000170.1 GCA_017853315.1 Alphaproteobacteria bacterium | reverse complement strand
GCGACCGTCGCGGGCGCGCTTCTCGCGGCGCGGGTGCGCAGCATCGCCGGCTCGGTCGAGGTGCTGGGCGCGGCGGGTGCGCGGTCGCGGATCGAGGAGGCGCGCGCGTCGTTCCCGGGCCGCAAACTCGTCCTCTTCTACTGGATCGAGGACGTTCTCCCGATGATGGTCGCGGACGTCCACGCGGGGGGACTACTGGACGCCGGGGCCGGCGAGATCCGCTTCGCGTGCGACGACAGCCTGGGCGGGCTCGTCGCGGAGAGCCTGCTGTCGAGGCTCGGGCGCCGCACGCTGCTGCTGCGCTGGCGGCGCCCCGCCGAGCGGATCCGCGACCTCCAGCGGATCCTGCGATCGAAGGAGCCGATGGGCATCGCCGTCGACGGTCACGGGCCCTACGGGCGGGTGGGGGACGCGTTCCCGCGGATGGTGGAGAGCGCGGGTGCGTGCGCGGTGCCGGTCGCCGTGGTGGCGGACCGGGCGACCCGGGTGCGTGCGCGCGCGCTGCTGGCGGTGCCGCGGCGGGGTGCCAGGATCGCGGTCGCGGTCGGTCCGCCGATCGTCGGCGACGCGGCCTCCGGTGGCGCGGCGCCGTTCCAGTCGGCCCTCGAGGCCGCGCGGGACGCTGCCGCTCGCGACGCGCTCGGCGCGGCCGCCTGCGGGGCGTCGGGGAGTCTCGCGCGGTGGTGACGGCGGGAGCGAGCCTGGGGTTCTCGGAGCGACGGCGCCTGTTCGCCGAGGGGCTCGGGTTCCGCGTCGCGCTCTGCGTCGCCTTCGCGCTCCTGTTTTCGGGACTCGCCTGGGCGGGGCTCTTCCCGCGCGGGCATGCCTGGACCGTCACGGCGATCCTCGCGGTGCTGGCCGCGCTGAACGGCGCCTGGTGGCTCGCCGGGCGCCGCGCCGGGTTTCCGACCAGCCACTTCTTCGCGCACTGGGCGGTCGACATCGTGATGCTCACGATGCTCGTGCACTTCGTGGGCGGGATCGACGCGCCCTACGGGGCGCTCGCCTACGCCGGGCTCGTCACCTTCGCGGCGGTGAACGACTCGAGGCGCACGGCGTTGCTCCTCGCGACCTTCTCGACGCTCGCCTTCGCGCTGCTGGTGGCGCTGGAGGCGAGCGGCGTCGTGCCTCCGGCCGAGGGCCTCTGGCGGCACCACTACTCGACGACCGCGATCACGGTCTCGCTGGTGGCACCCTTCATCTTCCTGTTCGCGGTCGCGTGGGTGGCGGGCACGCTCGCCGACCACCTGAAGTCCGCGAACGCGAGCCTGGTCGAGGTCGGCGCCCGGATCGAGGAGCAGAACCGGACGCTCGAGCGCCGGGTCGCCGAGCGCACCTCGGAACTCGAGCGCGCGCACCGCGAGATCGAAGACCTGGTCCACATCGTCACCCACGACCTGAAGAACGTGTCGGTCGCGGCGACCGAGACGGCGGCGAAGCTCATTTCGACCGACGGCGACCGGCTCTCGCCCCGCGGCCGCCGCTACGCGGACCACCTGCTCGACGACTCCCGCGGCATGAGCCGCATGCTCGAGAACCTGCTCTCGCTCTTTCGCGTGGCGGAGGGCGAGGGAGAGGCCCGGCAGTGGGTGGACGTCGACGGGCTCGTCCGCGAGTCGATGCGCAGGCTCGCGCACGAGGTCGAGCGGCGCGGGATCCAGGTGCGGATCGGGGTGCTGCCGGCCGTCTTTGCGGAGCCTGCGAAGATGCGCCATGTGTTCGACAACCTGCTCGACAACGCCTGCAAGTACGTGGGCGAGAACCACCCGGCGCGGGTGGAGGTCGAGGGCGAGAGGCGGGGAGGCGAGGTGACGTACCGGGTGCGCGACAACGGCATCGGGATCGACGAGCGCCAGCGCGCGCGCATCTTCCAGTTGTACCACCGCTCGCCGAACCAGACCGTGGCCGGGGTGGCGCAGGAGGGGCACGGCGTGGGCCTCGCGATCGTGAAGCGGATCGTGGAGCGCCACGGCGGGCGGATCTCGGTCGAGAGCGTGCCGGGGCGGGGATCGACGTTCGCCGTGACCCTGCCGGTGCCGGCGGAGGCTCCTTGAGCGCGCCGATCGCGGCCCTCTCGTTGCTGCTGGTCGAGGACAACCCGCGGCACGCGGAATTGATCCGGGACGAAATCGAGACCGAGATCCCGGGTTCCGTCGTCACGGTGGCAGGGGGCGTCGCCGAGTCCCGGGCCGCGATGACCGGCCGCGACTTCGACCTGGTGCTGCTCGACTTCCGGCTGCCCGACGGCGACGGGCTCGAGATCCTGCGCGAGATGCGCGCGGCGGGACGGCCCGAGCCGATCGTCTTCGTCACCACGCAGGCGTCGGCTGCGACCGCGGTCGAGGCGATGAAGCTCGGCGCGGCGGACTACGTCGTGAAGGAGGAGGGCTACCTCGCGATCGTACCGTTCGTCGTGCGGGACGTGCTCGAGCGCACGCGGCTCCGGCGGGAGCGGGCCGAGCTGGAGCAGCGCCTCCAGCGGGCGGAGCACGCGGCGGCACTGCACAAGCTCACGGCCGGCATCGCCCACAACCTGAACAACCCGCTCACGACGGTGCGGACGTTCCTCGAGCTGCTGCCCTCCCGGTGGGAGACCGACGAGGAGTTCCGCGGCGACTACTACCGGCTCGTGCTCGGCGAGGCCGAGCGGATGCGGGATCTCGTCGGGAGCATGATGCGCACGGTCGCGCTCGCGGAGCACGAAGTCGAGGAGCCCTGGCAGCCCGGGGACCTCGTTCGCGAGATCGAGCAGTGGTTCGCGCCGAGCCTCGCCGAGCGATCGGTGCGGATGGAGTGCCGGGTCGAGGAAGGAATCCCGGTGCTGCGCCGGGGGCGGGAGGCGGTGCGACAGGCGCTCATCGTACTGCTCGACAACGCGCTCGCCTTCTCGCCCGCGGGCGAGGCGATCGGCCTGCGGGCTCGTCGGTCGGTGGGCGGATCGGGGCCCGAGCTGGTCCTGGAGGTGTCCGACCGTGGGCCGGGCGTGCCCGCCCTGGACCGCTCGCGGATCTTCGATCCCTTCTTCTCGACTCGAAGCGGCGGGATCGGGATCGGGCTGTTCGTCGCGCGTTCGCTCGCCCGCGCCGAGGGGGGATCGCTCGAGGTGCGGGAGTCCGAGGAGGGCGGAGCACTCTTCGCGCTTTCGGTCCCGACCCCCTGATCGCCCCGGGGAGCCCTGGCGGGAAGTCCGTGGGTTGACGGGTCTCGGGTCCCTTGGTCAACATCGCCGCCGACGGGGTGCCGCGTCGGCCTGCACCCCCGGGGAGGTCGTCCATGCAGCCAGGAATGCGGGTGTCGGGGTTCGTCTTCGCGTTGGCCCTCGGCTTGCCCTCGGGGAGCTGGGCAGCCGCTCCCGACCGCCCTCTCTTCGAGCGTGCCGGCAACGGGGAGGGCGGGCTCGCCGCCCCTTCGCAAGCGGGGCCGCAGGCCCTTGCGCTCGATCGCGGGGCGCTCGCGGCCCTTCGCGACCGGACCGAGGCGGCGGTCGGGAGTTTTCCGCTCGGCCCCTCGGAGTCGGCGACGCTCGACGTCGCACGGTTCGAGCCGTTTCGCGCCGATGCGAGGGCGGTCGTCGTGGGGTCCTCGGGCGAGGTCGAGATCCCGCTGCCCGACGCGCGCTACTTCCGTGGCCGCGTCGAGGGCGACCCGGAGTCGATCGTCCTGCTGATCGCCGGTTCCGACACCGCGAGAGGCTTCGTCGCGACCCGCGGTACCGTGTACCGGTTCGGCCGCGATCGACTGGGAACCCACCGGGTGTGGGATCTCCGTGACGCGGACCTCGCGGCCCATCCCCGTCCCGCCGACTTCTGCGGGAACACGGATCCGGCGGCAGCGGCCCGCATGGTCGTCCCGGGGACCCGGATCCTCGACCCGCGGGAACTGCTCGCCTCGGCGAGGAAGGCTCCGGCCGCGGGCCTGGCCGCCCCGGCCTACTCACCGGTTCTCTCGGCCGACGTCGCGATCGACACCGACCAGGAGCTTCTCGCCCTGCTCGGTGGCACGGTCGAAGCGACGAACTACCTCGCCGACCTCGCCGCGGCGGTCTCCGCGATCTACCTCGCCGACACCGACGTCTCGATCCGCTTCTCGTACGTCCGGCTCTGGCAGACGACCGACCCGTGGACGGCGAACAACCCGGGCTCGCTGCTCGACCAGTTGCAGGCCCACTGGGCCGCCAACGGCGGCTCGATCGTCCGCGACACCGTCCATCTGGTCTCGGGACGGAGCCCCTCCACCTACGGCGGCATCGCCTACGTGAACGCACTCTGCGACGCTGACTACGGCTACGGACTCTCCTCGGTGTACGGCTCCTTCGACGTGCTGAACCCGGACGACGTCTGGGACGTGCTCGTCGTGTCCCACGAGCTAGGCCATTCCTTCGGCTCGGTGCACACCCATTGCTACGATCCGCCGGTCGACCAGTGCTATTCCGGCGAGGGGGCGGGCTGCTACTCCGGACCCGAGTCGCTCCCGTCCGGTGGCGGGACGATCATGAGCTACTGCGACCTGCTCCCCGGCGGTACCTCGAACGTCAACCTGACGTTCGGCCCCGAGGTGAGCGCCGTCGTCCGCGCCGGCGCCGAAGGCAGCGCTTGCATCACGACTCCCTGCGGCAACGGGGTCGTCGATCCGGGCGAGGACTGTGACGACGGCAACACGACGAGCGGCGACTGCTGCTCGTCGACCTGCACCCTCGAGCCCGACGGAAATGCTTGCGACGACGGCGAAGCCTGCACGACCTCCGACGTCTGCGCGAGCGGCGCCTGCGCGGGCAGTGCGGTGATCGACGGTACGCCGTGCGACGACGGGAGCGGCTGCACCGTGGATGCCTGCGCGAGCGGCTCGTGTGTCGGCACCCCGCTCCCGGCCCCGTCCTGCAAGACGCCGGTCGACGCCGGCAAGGCCCAGATCTTCCTTCTCGACAAGTCTCCCGACCGGGGCGACAAGCTCTCGTTCAAGTGGACCAAGGGCTCCGCGACGGCCTTCGCCGAGTTCGGGTCGCCCGACGCGGGGAACGACTACGACGTTTGCGTCTACGGTCCGTCCGGTACCCTGGTGCTCGGTCGGAGGGCGCCGGCCGGCGGCACCTGCAACGGGAAGGCCTGCTGGAGGAAGGCCGACGGCAAGGGCTACACCTACATCGACAAGCTGCGCGACCCCGACGGCATCGACAAGCTCCAGCTCGTCGCCGGGACGGCGGGGCGCGCGAAGCTCCAGGTGAGCGGCAAGGACGTGAACCTGCAGATGCCGTCGCTCGCCGGGATCTCGCTCCCGATCATGGTCCAGGTGCGGTCGGAGGACGGCGGCTGCTGGGGCGCGACCTTCTCGGTCGCACAGAAGAAGGACGCGACCCAGCTGAAGGCGAAGTCGGACTGAGGATGGCGTAGGCACCTGACGGTCGGCGAGGGCGCGTTCGCACTCGGGGCCGGTTCCCGGTCGAGGTCGTTCCGAAGTCGAGACGGTGTCGATCCGGAGCAGTGTCGATCGAGGCGCGGCACGGACTTCGGTCCGAGGGTGAGGGTACGAAGCGGGTCGGGGCGGGCCGGTTGACGCCCTCTCGATCCGCATCCTAAACGGGCCCATGCGGTCTCACGGGATGGAGCCCCTGGTCATCGCCCCGCGAGCGTGATGGGCCGGAACCCGTCGGCGGCCTCGTGGAGCCCGCTCCGGCGGGGATCGCTGCCGGCGTCGTCGGCGATCGCGATGGCCCTCGCCGTGCCGCTGGCCTGCCTCGGCATGGTCCTGTCCGAGGCGGGTCTCTTCAACCACGAATATGCCGCGTTCGTCGCGGCGATTGCCCGGCCCGCCGATTTCGCGGGCGACCCCTTGATGTCGCGATTCGCGCCCTCCGCCGCGCCCCTGGTGCTGAGGGCCCTGGGGCCCGTCTACGACGTGCCGCTGACTCACCTCCTCGGGGGCTTCGCCGCCAAACTGCTGTGCTCGTACGCGTTGCTGCGTCTCGGGCTCCGAGTCTCCGGCAGCGTGTCCGTGGCGGTCGTCTTCGTCCTGACGTTCGTCGGTGCGGCCGACTTCCTGCTCGTGCGACTCAGGTACCACCAGGGATTCATGTCGGGGGAATGGGGGAGCAGCGCCTACTGCAGCGGACGGCAGTTCGCCTTCGCAGCCTGCATCCTCGCGACGGTCGCCGTCCTCGACGGGTCGTACCTCGTGGCCGGGCTCCTGCTGGCCGGCGGCTTCGCGTTGCACCCGCTCAACGCGATCGTCTTCCTCGTCGTGCTCTGGCTTGCAGTCGCGGCCGAAGGCCTGCGCCGGGGATGCGGGGCGCCGGCGGCGAGGAACGCAGCGTTGCTCGCGGGCCCCTTCCTGGCCGTGGCGGCGGTCTACGGCTCGCAGGTCCGGGGGGCCGCATTCGACGTCGCCCCGATGTCGTTCGAGAGGTTCTACTCGCTCATCGTCCTGCGAAACGAGCCCGACGACGCGTCCGTGCTCCACTACGTCCGGGGCGACGCGGGTCTTTACCTCGGGACGGTCGCCAACGTCGGCGGCCTGCTCTGGCTCTGGATCCTGGCCCGTAGGAGCAGGCCGGCCTCGTCGTTTTCCGAGTTCGCATGGTGGATGCCGGTGCGGGTCATGCTGGTGACGTGGGCCGTGATCCTCGCATTCCTGGCCTGGGAGACGGTCCTCCGGGGCGCGTTGCCCGATTCTCTGAACGACGTGCTGATCCTGTTCCAGTCACGCAGGGCGACGACGATCCCGTGCCTGTTCGGCTTGCTGTTCTGGCTCGAGTGGGCCCGTCGCGGGATGTCGGGATTTCACGCGATCCTTCGGAAGCGCGTCGAGTACCGCGCGATGCGAAGACACCCCGTCGCGACCTGGGTGGTCCTCCTGGCGGGTCTCGTCCTGTATCGTGGTGCCTCCGCTCCGGGGGCCGTCCGGCGGCTCCGGGATCTCTGTTCGCTGGAGCATCGCCCCTTCGTCTTCTTCGACGAGGATCGGTCGCCCTACGTCTACGACGAACCGGGGCGAATCCTCTCGAAGGAACGATTCGAGGAGATCAGCCGATTCGTCCGGACCAGCCTCGAGCCGAACGCGCACGTGGTGACGCCGGCCTACGTCGGCCGATTCAGGGCCTATGCGCAGCGCGGGGCGACCGCGTCGGAGAAGTTCGACGGGAACATGGCGTTCACGAGTCGGCGGTTTGCCACCGAGTATCTCCGCCAGATCGGCGAACTCTACCCCGGGTGGAGTTACGCGGACTACGAGGAGCCGGTGAACGCGGGGGGCAAGCCTTACCGGGATCTCCGGGAAATCTACCTGGGCCTCGGCGAGGCGGACTTTCGCCGGTTTCGCCGCGCTCATCCCGAGTTCGGCTACGTCCTCACCGAGTCCGGGCACGCGCTCGGGTTCCCGGTCGTCCATGCGAACGAGGAGTTCGTCCTCTACGAAATCCCCCGTGCCGACGAGGACTGAGTGCGGCGGAACCGGCCGCCGCGAGCGACGATGACGAGATCTCCGTCCTCGACGGCCGGCGGACACGACCGGGGTGCTTCGGCGCCGATGCCGGCCGGCCGCGGATGGCTGCGCAGGGTGGCCGGGTACTCCGGGCTGATC